>CAZVEV010000250.1:0-9289 GCA_964625865.1 uncultured Planctomycetaceae bacterium
CCCGACGGCAGCGCCCATTTCGAACTGCCCGCACTGCGGAGCATCTTCTTCGTCGCGCTGGACGCCAACGACATTGCGGTCAAGCGGATGCAGAGTTTCACGTGCGTCCAGCCGGGCGAGCGGCTCAGTTGCATCGGCTGTCACGAGCAGCGCGGCTCGACCGCGCCGGTGGGCAGGATGACCGCCGCGATGCGGCGTCCGGCCAGCAGGATCGCGCCGATTCCCGCGGGCCTGCCCGACGTGTACGACTTCCCTCGCGACATCCAGCCGATCCTCGACAAGCACTGCCTCAGGTGCCACGACGTCACGCAGCGCGGAACGTTCAGCGAGGACGGCAAGACCAGGCCGTGCGGGCCGCTGTCGGGCGGGGTTTCGCTGGCCGGCGACCGGGGCCCGATCTTCTCGCACGCCTACGCCAACCTGACAATCCGCGCCCAGTTCACCGACGGGCGCGACGGCAACAGCAACAAGCCGCCACGGACGATCGGCACGAGCGCCAGCCCGCTGATGGACAAGATCGCCTCCGGCAAGCACCACGGCGTGAAGGTGACCCCGCGCGAGCGAGACATCGTTCGCCTCTGGATCGAGAGCAGCGCCGTGTACGCCGGCACGTACGCCGCGCTGGGCACGGGGATGGTCCGCACGGCGCCGCGGATTCCGAACTCGTGCAAGACGTGCCACAAGAGAAACGACCTGACTCGGAAGTACCCCGGACTGCGCGGCGGGGGGAAGCCTTATGGCAGTCCGACGGATATTAAGTTCAACCAGCAGACGCTGCTGAACCTCTCGCGGCCGGAGCATTCGAGGCTGCTGCTGGCGCCGCTGTCGAAAGGGGCGGGCGGGTACGGCATCTGCGAGGCCAAGAGCCGCAAGCCCGTGCTGACCTCGCGCAACGCGCCGGAGTACAAGTCGCTCCTGGCGGATATCAGGAAGGGCGCCGCTGCGCTCGACCGGATCAAGCGCTTCGACATGCCGGGCTTCACTCCCAACGCGAATTACCTGCGGGAGATGAAGCGTTTCGGCATGCTGCCCGTCGACCACGACGACTCAAAGTCCGTCGACTGCTACGCCCTTGACCGCGAGTACTGGAAGTCACACTGGGTCAACGCGCCGGTCAAACGACCCATCCCATCCGGCAAGAGAGCAAAGGGCCTCATACCGACGGAGTGACGCACACCGCCGGGTGCCACCCTCAAGCGGAGTCCCGAAGGGACAGAGCTTGTGGGTGTGACACGAGAGGCCTTCTTTGGCAATTGGGCTTCTGTCGTCACCAGAAGCACCCACCACCTTCACTTCGTTACGGTTGAGGGTGGCACCCGGTGCGTCGCCGCGGCTCTGCCCTGGTGCGCATAGGACGGGCAAGTTCCTTCCTATCTCGGCGGGCGGGGGGCGGGCGATCCGGGTTACAGTATGGATAGGAATCGGAGCATCCGTATCTTCTGTCGAGCGTTCTGTGCTGCAAGAGGAGTGTTCTTGATGCCGACTGTCATACGGCGACACGACCGACCGGGAGCCACTTCGGCGCCCGTCTTCTGCATGATTGCACTTGGCATTCTCGTCTCTCTCACGGCGCCCGCCGGTGCGGCCAAGCCCACCGTCAATCCCGACGCGCCGCCGACGGCCGTGCGGTTTGCGTGGATTCGCCACGAGCATCAGAAGCCCGAGGTCAAGTCGCCTCGCCTCAGGTCCAGGCAGACCAACCCGTTCCGCAACAACTTCGACTCGCTGCGCCTGGCGGTCGAGGACCTGGGGCGGACGTTCGGTCAGAAGTACCCGGGCGGCAAGGCGTATCTGGCGCGGCTGGCGAAGATCGAGAAGGCGGTCAAGGAGACACAGGCCCCGATCGAACCGCTGGCAAACGAGTTTGACGCGCTGTTTGCCGAGGCACTGCTGGCCAATCCGCTGATCGACTTCGACAAGCTCCTGTTCGTCGACTCGGTCAACTCGATGACGCCGCGGAACTGGCTGGGCCTGCACAATATCAACGGGTCCACGCGCGCCGGCGGCGTGGCGCTGAAGGTCCTCTCTCCGGTCGCGCCGGGCGGGAAGATCACCACGCTGTTTGTCCCGCCCGAGCGGCGCAACATGATCGCCATCGACCTGCACTGGGATGCGAAGAAACTGCTCTACTCGGCTACGGGCATGACCAACCGCGGGCAGCAGCTCTACGAGGTGGACCTGCCCCCGAAGACCGACCCGAAAACCAAGCTGCCGATCGTCCGCGAGATCGAGACCATCCCGTACAAGGACGTGAGCAATACCGACGCGTGCTACTGCCCCGACGACTCGATCATCTTCGTCTCGACGGCCACCATGAACGGCGTGCCCTGCATCCGCGGCGGGGCGCCGATCGGCAACCTTTACCGGCGCAAGCCCGACGGGACGGTCGAGCGGCTGACCAACGACCAGGACCACGATTGGCACCCGACGATCCTGCCCAACGGGCGGGTGATGTACCTCCGCTGGGACTACACCGACACGCCCCACGCGTTTAACCGGATCATGTTCTCGATGAACCCCGACGGCACGGGGCAGGCGGCAATGTACGGCAGCAACTCGTACTGGCCCAACTGCATGTTCTATCCGAAGCCGATCCCGGGCAACTCGACGAAGTTCGTCGCCTCCGTGGTGGGGCATCATTCCGGGACCATCGGCGGGATGTTCCTGTTCGACACGGCCAAGGGTCGCTTCGAGGCCGACGGCGTGGTGCAGCAGATTCCGGGGTACAAGAAGCCCGTCTTCCCGCGAATCGCCGACGGGCTGGGCTACCGCGACCCGAAGGTCACCTCCACGCACCCGCTGTCGGACAAGTACTTCCTTGCCGCCTGCTGGCCCGGCTCGGACGGGCGCGGGGCGACGCAGGGCATCTACCTGATGGACGCCTTCGACAACGGGCTGAAGCTGTGCAGCATCGACGGGCGCATCCTGCTGGAGCCCACGCCGTGGACCAAGCGCAAACGCCCACCGGTGATCCCCGACAAGACCGATCCCAAGGCGACGACCGGTACGGTAGTGCTCAACGACGTGTACTACGGCAAGGGAACGGCGGGCGTGCCGAGGGGCTCGATCAAGAGCCTGCGGGTCTACTCGTACAACTTCGCGATGCGTCGCATGGGCGGGCAGTCCGACCGCGTGGGCCTGGACGGGCCCTGGGACGTGCGGGTGATTCACGGCACCGTGCCCGTCGAATCCGACGGCAGCGCGAGCTTCACCGTGCCGGCCATGACGCCGATGGCGATCCAGCCGCTCGACGCCGAGGGCAAGGCCGTCCAGTTGATGCGCAGTTGGTTTACGTGTCGCCCGGGCGAGGTGCTCTCGTGCGTGGGATGCCACGAAGACCCCAATGCCGCCCCGCCGCCGCAGTCGGTCAAGGCCGCCCGGCGGGCTCCGTCGGCCATCACGCCATGGTACGGCCCGACGCGCGGGTTCAGCTTCAATCGCGAGGTCCAGCCCGTCCTGAACAGGTACTGCATCGGCTGTCACAACGCCAAGACCGACCGCAAGGGCACGGACGGCCGACTGATCGCCAACCTGACGCTGAGGCCCGACGTCATCGTCAAGGGTAAGGGCTGGTTCAAGAAGACCAAGGGGTCGCCCAGGACGCTCGTCCAGCAGATCGACTCGCCCGTGGGATATGCCGAAACGATGGCGGCGTCGAAGGGCAAGCTCTACGGCGGGGCGCACTTCCCGCCGGCGTACCTGGAACTGTTCCGGTTCGCCCGCAGCGCCACGCTGGAAAGCGACCTGCACCTGCTGACGCCCTACGACTATCACGCCGACCAGACCCAACTCGTCCGGATGCTCAAGAAGGGCCATCACGGCGTTCGCCTGGACACCGAGGCCTGGAGCCGGATCGTCACGTGGATCGACATGAACACGCCGGCCCACGGGAGTTGGAAGGAGATCACGAACCCGCAGTTCCCGGCCGACTACGCCGCCAAACGCCTCGAACTGATGAAGCTGTACGGCGGAACCGATTTCGATCCGGAAGCCGCCTTCGTCCTGCCGACCGGCGGCACGACGGCCACCAGCGTCACGGCGATCAAGCCCGCCAAGGTCGCCCGCCCGGCGTCGATTCGCGCCAGGTTCCCCGCCCAGGCGGACGCCGCGAGCCTCGCCGACGCCAAAGACCCCGCCACGGGCAAACTGCGCGAGTTGACGTTCGACCTCTCGAAGGACAAGGCAATCCTCGAGACGAAGTACGCCGCGACGATCGACCCTCGCAAACGGCACAGGGTGGACCCCAGGACGCTCAAGATGACGTTCGTGCGCATCCCGGCCGGGTCGTATGTCACCGGCAACGCCGCCGGCAGCGAGGACGAACTGATCGAGCGGAAGGTCACGGTCGACACGCCGTTCTGGATCGCCACGCGCGAGACGACCAACGAACTGTTCAACCTGTTCGACCCGACGCATGACAGTCGACTCGACAGCAACGAGCGGCTGCACTTCGGCGACGGGATCATCCGAGGGTTCCCGCTGAACAGGCCCCTGCAACCGGTGGTGCGCATCTCGCAAGCCCAGGCGCTAGCGTTTTGCAGGTGGCTGTCGAAGAAGACGGGCAAAGAATGCACCCTCCCGACCGAGCAGCAGTGGGAGTGGGCCGCCGTGTTCGGCAAGTGCGACGTAAAGGGCTTTGCGGGCGGGGACTTCAGCAAGCTGGCGAACCTCGCCGACACGTCGTACCTGACCAGGTATGCCAATAACGAAATGCCCCTGTGGCGACCAGCCGTCCTCAATGCCGACGACGGGATGAGAGTTTCCGCCGACGTAGGCAAATACGCCCCCAACGCCGCGGGCGTTTTCGACCAGATCGGCAACGTCGCGGAGTGGACCACCACCGCGTGGAAATCGCCCACCGGCACTGGCGACACGGCGCGACTCGTCGCCAAGGGCGGCTCCTGGCGCGACCGACCTAAAACGGCAACCCCGTTCTCCAAGATGCCCGCGCGCCGCGAGATGAAATTCGTCGACGTCGGCTTCCGCGTGATTATCGTGGAATGACCTTGACGTACCAGGAAAGGCGCCATGAATAAGCTGAATCGACGCGAGTTTCTCAAGGCGACCGGGGCGGCAGGTCTTGCTCTGTCGCTGATCCGGGACCGGGCGATCGCGAGATCCGCCGCGGAGACGCCGGGGCGGCCCAACATCATTGTCATCCTGCTCGACGACATGGGCTATTCGGACATCGGCGCCTACGGGGGCGAGGTCCGGACGCCTGCGATGGACAAGCTCGCCAAGGGCGGCCTGCGCTTCACGCAGAACTACAATTCCGCCCGCTGCTGCCCCTCGCGTGCGAGCCTGCTGACAGGCCTCTACTCCCATCAGGCCGGCATTGCCAACTTCACCGGCCGCGACCGGTCGGCGAAGATGGGCCCGGCGTATCGGGGCCGCCTGAACAAACAGTGCGTCACGATGGCTGAGGTCCTCAAGCGGGCAGGTTACGCGACATACGGCGTGGGCAAGTGGCACGTGGGCGGGGCCGAAGACCCGATCAGCCGCGGGTTTGAGGAGTACTACGGCTATCTGCACCATCACAGCAATCGCCAGTGGGAGACCAAGCATTACCATCGCCTGCCCAAGACCCGTAAGCCGGAACTGACGTTCGATCGGGCGACCTACTACGCCACCGACGCCTTCAACGACTACGCGCTGGAGTTCCTCAAGCAGGGCCAGAAGAACCCCAAGCCGTTCTTCCTGTATCTGGCCCATTCCTCGCCGCACTTCCCGCTGCACGCCCCGGCCAAGACGCGCGATGCGTATCTCGACATCTATCGCCGCGGCTGGGACGTCCTCCGCAAGGAACGCTACGCCAGGCAGGTCAAGAGCGGGCTCGTGACGGACACCTGGCGCTTCACCGAGCGTTCCGACGTACCGAACGACACGGCGAAGATCGCCAACGGCTATCCCGGAAAGCAGAACCCCGCCTGGGGCGCCCTGCCGGCTAATCGTCGCGAGGACCTCGTGTATCGTATGGCGACCTTCGCCGCGATGATCGACCACGTCGACCAGGGGCTCGCCCGAATTGTCGAGCATCTCGAGAAGACGGGCGACCTCGACAATACGCTCATCCTCCTGACCAGCGATAACGGCGCATGCTACGAATGGGGCCCGTTCGGATTCGACGGCGTCAGCAGGACGGGCAAGAACATCCTCCACGAGGGCGACAGACTCAAAACCGTCGGCCAGAAGGGCTCGTACCACTCGGTCGGCAGCGCCTGGTCGTGCCTGAGCAACACGCCCCTGCGGATGTACAAGCACTTCAATCACGAGGGGGGCAACTGCAGTCCGCTGATCGCCCACTGGCCCAAAGGCATCACAAAGAGCGATCGCTGGGTCCGCACGCCCGTGCACCTGATGGACATCATGCCGACCCTCTGTGACGTCGCGGGCGCGAAGTACCCCAGGACGTTCAACGGCCATGCGATTACGCCCGTCGAGGGCACGAGCCTGAAGCCGCTTTTCGCCGGCAAGACGAAGCTGCCCCCCCGCACGCTCTGTTTCGACCACTTTGACTCCAGCGCGATCCGCAAAGGCGACTGGAAGCTGGTGCGGGGCAACCGCCGATACAATCAGCGCCGGTGGGAACTCTACAACATCGCCGCCGACCGCTGCGAAACGAAGAACCTGATCGCCGACAGGCCCGAACTGGCCAAGTCGCTGGAAGCCGAATGGCTCCGATGGGCCAAGCGCGTGAAGGTCGCACCGTACTACAAGCACGCGAAGAAATGATCCGGCCTGACGCGGGGGGTTATATTCAGCGACCCGGGCGACGGGCTCGCAGTTCCGTTCTCAGCAGCGTGCCGGACCGGCTGAGGGTGTCGGCCGACCATCCCCCCTTCCCGCTGGCTCGCGGCTGAAGCGCCGCCGAGGTCTCCCGCTTGTCCGCGACGGACCAGTTGCACCAACTGAGTTGATTGCGGTCCATGAAATCCAGCCACTTGCGGGTCTCGGCATAGTCCAGTTTTCCGCTGCCGCTGGCCTCGCTCGTGCCCCACTCGGTCACCATCAGCGCCGCGCCGGCCTTCAGTGCGGCGGCAGCCTTGTCGCGCAAGGACTGCTTGTGGGTGGCCGCATAGAAATGCAGCGCGTAGGCCACATTGTCGAACGCCAGCGGATCGCGTGCGGCCTTGTCCACGTCCTGACACCACCTCTGCGTGCCGCAGACGATCAGGCTCTGCGGGGCGTGCTTGCGGATGACGGGAATGACGGCCTCGTGGTACGGCTTGATGACCTTGCGCCAGTCGTGCGCGTTGAGCGGTTCGTTCCATGTCTCGTAGATCACGTTCGGGTACTTGCCGTACCGCTTGGCCAGTTCCGCGAAGAACGCCTTGGCCTCTCGCGTGTGGCGGTGCGCGTTGTGGTCGTGCCAGTCGACGATGACGTAGATGCCCAGGTCGATGGCGGCCTGCACCACCGTGAAGACCTTGGCCTTCTCGCGCTGGGCGTTGCGGAGATAGCCCCCGTGCTCAACCGCCATCGCCGCTCGCACCACCGTGCAGCCCCAGTCGTCCCGCAGCCACTTGACGGCCGCCGCGTTGTAGTACTGCCCCATCCACTGGCTCCAGAACAGCGACATGCCGCGCAGCACCACCGGCTTGCCGCTCCTATCGACGATCCGATTGCCCTTGACCCGAAGCCGGCCGTGCTTCTCGACAACGCTGCCTTTCGGCGCGCCCGAGCGGCTCGTATTGTCCGCACGTGCTTGCCCCTCCGGCGCCAGCAGTGCAAAGGTCGCCAGGCCGACAAGTAACAACAAGGTCCTCTTGGAGACAGTCATATGCGGTTCCTGTTCGGCATCGGCCGGGCGTCAGGGGGAATCGAACACCTCGTGCAAGGCCCAGGCGTACTCGGTGGCGATGCCGTCGACGATGTCAGCCGGCTTCAGATCGTCGGGCAGGACGCCGAACGTGTACGTTTCGATCTCCACGTGCTCGACGCTGGCGGCGGCGATGGCGTCGGCCAGGCCGGCGGTCAACAGCGTGCTGGTCGAGCGGATCGCGCCGAATGACTCGAAGTACAAAGGCACGTGGAAGTGGATGCGCCATTCGGGCGAATCGGATTGCGAAGCCGCAAGCGGCGCGGCGGCGCCTGCCGCCGCGTCCGCCGCTTGCGGCTTCGCATGGGCTTCCGACTTTGCATGTCTTGTCGCCTCGGGAAGATCGTCAAAGGACGCTATCCCGTCGGCGGTTCGCACCTTGACCTGGTGGAGGTAGACCTCGTCGCCGAACGGCTCGAGCTGCTCCAGCGCCTCATCCGTGGGCGCCAGGCGCATCGCTGAACTCAGGTGGACCTTCCCAATGCGGACCCCCGCGCGGGCCAGCCGCCGCAGCCCCTCGGCGGGATCCTCAAACGCCACCGCCGCATGGGCTGTGTCATAACACACGCCGATATGGCGGCGCAGCAGGTCCTCGGCGGCCCCGGCGCTTGCCTGTCCCCCACCGCACAGGATGCGTCGCCCGACCTCAATGACCGGCCCGGCGATGAACGCGGCCGCGTCGTCGGCCGTCTCGAGATAGCAGTCCGGCTCGGGTTCGAGCGCCAGGCAGATCTCGCGTCCGGTCCGGCTGCACAGGTCGTCCAGGTGCCTTGCCGCCTCGGCTAGCCCCCCCACCATCGCTTCGACGTCGTCCTGGCTGGCAATCCATGCCCCGTAAGAGCCCGGCACGGTCGAGATGCTGCCCCTCACCCCCTCGGGAAGCAATTCCGCCAGGATGTCGGCCAGCAGGACCGTATACGCCAGCCGCTCCGGCGTTCGCCAGTCCGGAGCATAGACGTTCTGCTTGACCGACGTGTCGTGGAACTGCCCGTACGGGAAGCCGTTGATCGTAAAGACGTAGAGGTCGTTGTCCTGCAGGAACCCGCGGAACTCGTTCAGGACCTCCGGCGCCGCGAGCTGCTCAGCCGCCTGGTTGCTCAGCCGCATGCCCAGCCCGAACGCCCGCCCGGCGGCGCACACACGGTCGCGAACGCGCAGGGCGTGATCGCCAATCGCCGCGAAGTTCTCGTCCCACGTCTCGCCCGGATGCACGTTCAGACAGTACGTCAGATGCAGCGGCGGGTCGTCGTGGATTCTCATGGTGCGGAGAATTGTACCCGGAACCGAAAGGATTCCCAACCGACTCCGTGGTGCGGATTCAAGAAGACGGGAAACAGGGAAAGAGAACCGGGGTCGGGTGTCCCTTCGGTCTCACGGACTATGGGATTGCGGGAGTTGAGACGGTCTCTGTTCCACGTTTAGCGGTCGATCGTCAGATCGACGTTCGCCGTTGCACCACAAACGTCGATC
>CAZVEV010000251.1:0-9284 GCA_964625865.1 uncultured Planctomycetaceae bacterium
CCGCTGGAGCGAGCAGGGGGGGCGGAAGATTGTCCTGGTCGGCACGCGGGGGGAAGTGCCCCTCGTCCACAAGTCGCCCAAGAAGCCGCTCGTCCAGCCGGTCAAGCCGGGCACGATCGTCCTGGGCCACAAGCTCTGGACGCGGCTGGAACTCGAGGTCGGCCAGACCGTGAAACTGTTCGGCCGAGAGTTCACCATCGCCGAGTGCTACCCCGAGCGCGGCACGAAGGACGACAGCCGGGCGTGGCTGGCACTGGCCGAGGCGCAGGAGCTTCTGCACGCCAGGAAGCTGATCCCCGCAAAGGACGTGATCAGCGCGATCTGGGCCCTGGAGTGCAAATGCGCGTGGCGCGACCTGGCGGCGGTGCGGCGCGAGATCGGTAAGATCCTGCCCGACACGGTCATCAAGGAAGACGGGCCCAAGGCCCTCGCACGGGCCGAAGCCCGCGAGAAGGTCGCCCAGGACGGGCAGGCACGCGTGCGACGCGTCAAGCGAGAGGGCGATGCGGAACTGAATCGCCAGGCCACCAGCCGGGCAAACGTCCAGGGGCAACTCGAGATCCTCGCCGCACTGGTCATTCCGCTGGCTATCCTGGGATGCGTCGCCTCGGTGGGCCTGATGGCCCACAGCAGCTTCCGCAGGCGCCGCAGGGAGATCGGTATCCTCCGTGCGATCGGCGTGCGGGCGGGACAGATCGCCGTTGTCTTTATCACTCGGGCCGTCTTGCTGGGCCTGCTAGGCGCGGCCGTCGGCTGCGTTGCGGGACTGATCGTCGGCTCGATGGTGGGTGAACCCGCCGACGCCGCCGTCCAGGGCGCCGGCGTCAACGCCCTGCTTTTGCTGATCGTCATGTTGGCCGCCCCGGCGCTGACGGCCCTGGCGACCGCCGTGCCGGCAACGCTGGCCGGACAGCAAGACCCCGCAAGCGTTCTCCAGGAGGAATGAGCCCGACCATGCTGAACGTCTCCCACGTGTCCAAACGATACACCCGCGGCCAGGCCGACGTGCAGGCACTCGACGACGTGTCGATCCACGTCGAGGCCGGCCAGTTTGTCACCGTCAAGGGCCCCAGCGGGTGCGGCAAAACGACGCTGCTGCTGGCGGCAGGCGGGCTGATGGCCCCCGACGAAGGCACGATCGAGATTGACGGCAGCGATCCGTACACGCTTGCGCCGGACCCGCGGGCGGCGTTCCGGGCGACGAAGATCGGCTTCGTCTTCCAGCAGTTCTACCTCGTGCCCTACCTCAGCGTGCTGGACAACGTGCTGACGCCCTCGCTGGCCTGCCCGCGAGGCGACGCGGCCGACCGTGCGAAGCAGTTGGTGGACCGGTTCGGCCTGACCGAACGCGCCGACCACATGCCCGGCGAGTTGAGCACCGGCGAGCGTCAGCGGACGGCCCTGGCGCGAGCGATGCTCAACGAGCCCAAGCTCATCCTCGCCGATGAGCCGACGGGGAATCTCGACCAGGATAACGCCCACGGCGTGCTCGACGCACTGGCGGAGTTCGCCTCCGCCGGCGGGGCCGTCCTCCTGGTGACCCACGACGAGAAGGTCGCCCAATACGCCCACCGCACCATCCACATCGACCGAGGGCGACTCTGCGCCGAGTGACTCGCGCAGTTGAGAGGGGTGGCTCCGAGTGACCTATCGCCCCCCCACCGCATCGACTAGTACAGCCAGAAGCTGAAGTAGATGTACACGCCCGCGACGATCGAGAGGACCACCGCGGTCGCGATCACGTCGAATGCGTTCCAACTGGCGCGGTTTTCCTTCTTGAACTCCTCGTCGTGCACAGCGTAGGTCAGGCCGCTTATCGACGCCGGATCCTGGGCCTTGGTCATCAGCGAGACGACCAGGGCGGCAACAATGCTGATCGCGAACAGCCAACCCGTGGCGAACAGGAAGTTGTACTGGCCCACAGTGACGACCCACTCGGGCCCGGTGACGAGTTCGGCCTTCACGAGCGTCTGAAGGGCAAGCTTGGCCATTCCAGCGCCAAAACCCACGAGCAGCCCGGCGACCGCGCCCTTGCCGTTAACCCGTTTGGACAGCAGGCCCAGCAGGAACACGGCTGTGATCGGCGGGGCAAGATAGCCCTGGACCTCCTGGAGGTACTTGTACAGCCCCCCGCCGGAGACCCACTTCATCACCGGGATCCACAGAATGCCCAACCCGACGATGACGCAGGTGGCAATCCGGCCGACGTGGACGAGCATCCGCTCGGATGCTTCCGGATGCAGCTTCTCGTAGATGTCGACCGTGTACATGGTTGACGCCGTCTTAAACCTCGTACTTATCGAACTCATCCGGGGCGCGTCCAACCCGCCCAACACCAGCCCGCGCATGCCCTCCGGCAGGAGGGCCTTGACCATCAGCGGGAAGACCATGTCGCCCTTGAGCACTTCCTTGCCGTCCACCATCTCGGTGGGAATCGCGAGCAACCCCTTGCTGTGCAGCGCGTAGGCGATGATGCCCGGAATCATGAACAGGAACACGGGCGAGATCTTCAGGAACGAGCCCCACAGCGCGCCGCGGCGGGCGTTTCTCAGGTTCTTGGCCGCCAGGGTCCGCTGGACGATGTACTGGTCCGTACACCAGTACCAGATGCCCACGATCGGCGAGGCGATCAGGATGCCCAGCCAGGGGAAATTCGGATCGCTGTTGTCACGCCATAGGTGGAAGTTCTCCGTCGCGTTCCTGCAGGCGGCCTGCATTTCGCCCCAACTGCCGATCTTCTGCAGCCCGAAGTACGTGATGCAGATCGAGCCGGTAAGGAGGATCAGCGTCTGGGCCGTGTCCGTGTAGACCACCGCACGCAGGCCGCCGAAGATCGTGTAGATGCCCGTCAGGATGACCGTCGCGAACGCCCCCACCCAGAAGGCGTTGTCCGGCGTGCCGAACGTATCGGGAAGCAACGTCTGGAAGACCAGCGCGCCGGCGTAGACGGTCACCGAGACCTTCGTGAACACGTAGGCCACCAGCGAGATCACCGAGAGGATCCACCGGGCGACAGAGTTGAAGCGCCGCTCGAGGAACTCCGGCATGGTGAACACGCCCGAGCGGTAGTAGAACGGGACGAAGATCCAGCCGAGCATGAGCAGGACCCAGGCGTGCAACTCCCAGTGCGCCATCGCCATGCCGTTCCGCGCACAGTTGCCCGCCAGCCCCACCACGTGCTCGGATCCGATGTTCGAGGCAAACAGCGAGGCCCCGATGATGAACCAGCCGATGTTCCGCCCGGCCAGGAAGTAGTCCTTCGCGGATTTCTGCCTCTTGGACGACCAGACCACCACGCCGGCGAGAATGGTGAAGTACACGCCGATCACGCACCAGTCGACCCACGTAAGCGTTTCCATGCTGTCTCTCCGGCGCTGTCGGCGCCTGAAAAAGCCGGGGCCGATCGCGATGAGAGGCATCCGCGCGGCCCGATGTGCACACCAGGTAACGCCGCCGAGTCTAGCAGAAGCCCTCCCTGCTGTCGACCCGGGCATGTAGGGCGTGCAACTCGTTGCACGCGGAATGGACGGAGCATGACACCGGACCGGTGCCGTGGGCTGCGGCGCAGCCGCAACCACGTCTTCACAATCCACAGCAGCGTGGTTGCTCCGCTGCGCTCCGCAGCCCACGGCACCCAGGCAACGAGTTGCACGCACTACGATGGTTGACACCCGCGGCGGAATGGCGCACGATACGTGCTGAAACGGCAGACAACTGACAGCGACTCCAGAGACCATGGGAGACCCAAGAGAATGAACAAGGTACTGATCGCGCCGCGGAAATACGTGCAGGGCCCGGACACTATCAACCAGATCGGCGACTGCCTCAAGGTCCTCGGCTCCAAGCCGCTCCTGCTGTGGGATGACACGATCAAAGGCCTCCTGGGCCAGACCGTTCTCGACTGTATCGCCGCAGCAGGCATCGAGGCGGTCGACGTGGCCTTCGCGGGCGACTCGACCCATGCCGAGGCCGCCCGGGTCGCCCAGATCGCCACCGACCAGGGCGCCGACATCGCGGTGGGCATCGGCGGGGGCAAGACGCTGGACACCGCCAAGGCCGCCGCACACCAGGCGGGCATCAAGATGGTCACCGTCCCCACCATCGCCTCGAACGACTCGCCCACCAGTTCGTACACCGTCTGGTACGACGAGGAGGGCAACTGCATGGGCTTCGAGAGCTGGGGACGCAACCCCGACCTGGTGCTCGTCGACACGCAGGTGATCGCCAACGGGCCGGTCGACGCCTTCGTTGCGGGCATGGGCGACGCGCTGGGCACGTGGGTGGAAGCCGACGCCTGCAACCAGTGCGGCGCGGGCAACCTTGCAGGCGGAGTCTCGACCGTCACGGCGTGGACGCTGGCCAAACTCGCCTACGACCTCCTGATGGAACACGGCGTGGCGGCCAAGCAGGCCGTCGAGGCCAACACCGTCAACGACGCGGTCGAGAAGGTCGTCGAGGCCAACGTGCTGCTCAGCGGGCTGGGCTTCGAGTCCGGCGGGGTGGCCACCGCCCACATGATCGCCAACTGCCTGCCCTCCTTCCCACAGTGCCACCACCTCATGCACGGCCACGAGGTCGGCTTCGGCGTGATCAGCCAACTGTGCCTGGACCCGAACTTCGACGCCGACGAGCGCAACGCGATCGTCGACTTCATGATAGCCGTCGGCCTGCCGGTCACGTTCGCCGACATCGGCCTGGAGGGCGCCACGCGCGAGCAGCTTCAGCCCATCGCCGACATCTGCGGCGGGGAAGGGTCGCTGTGCGTCAATCACCCGTTCGACGTGACCGCCGAGAGCATCCTCGACGCCATGTTCGCCGCCGACGCCCTGGGCACGAAACGCAAGAGTGGGGTCAGACCTTGATTAGTGATTAGTGGCTACTCGCCACGAGGGTATTCTGATCCCGGTGCCACTACCAATCCAAGAGCCACTAATCACTAATCAAGGTCTGACCCCACTTTCTCCCAGGCATATCAGGTCGCCGCTGGTCAGGCTGACGAACAGCCTGCCCTCGGACGCGATCAGCCCGTCGAATACCGGCAGCGCGTCCAGTCGGTGCTCCGCGAGCCGTTTGCCGTCCTTCTTGGACACGACGTACAGCAGCGATCCGTCCTTGCCCTTCCAGATGTCAGACTGGCTCTTCAGTTCGCGCTTGAGTTGCACGTAGCCTTGTGCAGCGCCGCGGGAGGTATGAGCCCCCTCGTCCATCGTATCCCTGGGACCCGCCACAAAGAGACTGTCCTTCGTGCTGACCATGGCCCTGACGAGCAGGGGCGGAGCGTTGTCTTCCCACATGCAATCGTATGGTTTCCTGGCCGAGACCCTCGGCCCGTGGGGCAGGCCAAGGCTCCTGTCGATCTTCATCCTGGGGAAGTTCTTCAGTTGGGCGGCCTTGAAGCGGTCGTAGGCGTAGATGTCTCTGGGCGTGTGCGTCTTCCTGTCGACCGCGAACAGGCGGTATTCCAGGGACGTGGTCCACTTGTAATAGGGTGGCTTACGCCCATATCCGTAGATCGTCGACTCATCAAGGACGAGCAGTCTGCCGGATGGGTTGTACCGGCCGGCGTTCAGATGCCCTATCCATCCGCCGGGGAACGAGCGGGCCCAGGTCCAGTATGAGCGGTGGAACCAGGTGTCGTCCAGGAACCCCGTGGGTGAGAACAGGTGAGGCGTCTCGGTTTCTTCCGCGATGTGGGTGATCCGACGCCGCTTGCCCTTCATATCGAACGGCAGCGAGCGCATGGTGATGTTCTTGCCGTCGCTGGCCAGGACGTCCGGCAGGGTCGTGGTCATGTCCAGCCACGAGTCATACTTCTGTATGCTCCCTCCGCGCACAGGGTCCTTCTCGTCCATGACCGTTTCGGATATCGTCCTGCCGGTGGTCGGGTCGAGACGCAGGTAGCGCAGCCCGCCGTCCAGGAACATGTTTCGCCCGGCGACACAATGGACTTCGTCGTTGGCGATCAGCACACTGCCATGAACGGGCCAGGCGGACTCCAGTTGACCGTATGCCATGACGCGCAGTTCTTTCGGGGCCGCCCGATGCCGCCACACCAGCTTGCCGTCGCTGCATCGCAAGCAGTATACCCACCCGTCCCGGCAGCCGAAGATGGCCAGCCCGCCGGTGATTGAAGGCGGACTGTCGATACGCCCGCCCGCAGTGTACCGCCAGATCGGCTTGCCGGTTTCCGCATTGAGCACGTGCAAAGTGTGCCGATCGATCGATGCCACGTAGACCTTGCCGTCCGCCGTCACCGGCTGCGTCAGCTTTCCGCCGATGCTCGCGGACCATCTCTGAGTCAGCTTTGCCGGGACCTTCGTGTCCGCATGGCCGCTCCTGCTCGCATCGTGTCGAAAGACCGGCCAACCCGTCGCGGGTCGAGGGCTCCCCTTAGCGCGAACCGCAGCATATGCCGGGCCTTTCACAAGCCTCTGGCCACTGCCGGCCGCACTGCCGGGCCCGACGTTGGACGTGTAGGCTGCAAAACCGCTCTGCTTGGCTTCGAAATAGCACGCACAGGCGTGTGGAGGGGTGTATGTGAGTCCGTTGCAGGGCATGACGCCGTAGATGCACCCGCCGCGGACCCAGTGGTGCTGCGTCCATTTCTCCTTCTTCACGTCGACGAACTCGACCCCCATGCGAGCCGGGAGAATGAAGTTCCTTGTGGCCTTGGAGAAATGGCACCGGTGGTGGGACAGCCAGACGATATCGATATCGGGGAGGAAGCTTCTCTTTATCTCGCCGGTCACGATGTCGCGCCCTATGAACCTGCCCGTATTGAGCGCCCCGGCCGTATCGCCGCACCAGACCAGACCGTCGATGACGAACAGGTCCTTGGGCGACACGTAGCCTGACCGAGGATGGACGGCAGACCACAGTACTTTTCCGTCATCGGCGGATATGGCATACATCCTGTTCCTGGGGGCCACGACGACGGCTTTGTCGCTCAGGATCAGGCGGGGCGGATTCTTCGCCGTCCAGGCGGCCTTTCCCGTCTCGCCGAGTTTCCCGGAGGCCCACACTTGCGAACCGTCCTTTCGGCCAAGCGCTATGACCTTCTGCCCATCGAAGAAGACGACCCGTTTCCTGCCCGCGGCAAGCGTGAACGTTGAGACGGGGCCCTGTTTCTCCCACAGGACTCGGACGGTCTCTGCATTGACGGCCGTGACCGCCGTTCCTTTCGGCGTACCCCTGACGAGGAAAAGCGTCTTGCCCGAGAGAACGATCTCCTGCGTATCGGCCGTTCCGTTGCAGGTGAGTCGCGTCTTGCCCGTCTCGGCGTCCAGGACAGAGACGGGAGCACTTATCCCCATCGTCACGTAGACACGCTTCCCGGCCGCCACAAGCCTGCGCGGAAGAGAGGCCGGCCCGCTCTTGAGCGGCTGCAGGTGGTTGAACCACTCGGCGATGGGTCGCTCCCAGAGCAGGAGTCCATTGAATGCATCGTGCGCCGACAGTTTCCATTCCGGGGGATGCAGCATAGCGACCCTGGGACCCTGATCGCAGATGGAGAAGACCTTTCCATCCGATGAGACCAGCGCGTTCATGCTGGCCATGTGCTCGTGGTGACGCGCCCATTTCGGAGCCGAGACCCACTGCAGTTGTCGCGGCGGCTTCACCGCGTCGTCATCGGCCACCGGGTTCCCGCCTGCGGAGTGGAGGTAGTGAGTCCACTCATCAATCTCATCCGGGAGAGGTTTGACGGTCTTCTTCCCGTTCACATAGGCGACCCCGCGCGGCGCCAGGACGCGCAGGACGTCTTCCATCGTCACGCTGCCCAGGTCCTCAGCCACCAGCAGGTTGACCAGGTTGTCGGCATACGGCAGGTGTTTGCCGTCGAACGTATCGACCGACACCTTGCCATACAGGCCCTTCGACTGGATGAACTCCCGTGCGTTCGCAACGCTCTTCGCGTCGGTATCAAGCCCGTGCACCAGATAACTGTCATTGGCGCGCAGTTCAGCAGTGAGTCTGCCATCCCCGCAGCCGAGGTGGACCACCAGGCCGCCTTTCACACCGCACGCGTCCAGGATTCTCATCCCCTCGCTTACTTCCGCGGCGGTCACTGCCGCCGTACACGAAGCCAGCAACAGTACGGCGGCACTCGTCGAAGACCGATATGCCTTCTGCATCGCACTCCTCGCTTCCTTACCCGGCGCGGGGGCCGATCATTTCATCGCGTGGTCCGACGGCTTGACGCCCTTAGCGTACTTGCGGAAGCCGAAGGGCAGGGGCTTGAACTCACCGACCACGTCGACGTTGGCTTTGGGGGGGATCTTGTCTTCCATGCCCACGCACCAGTAGGCGGCATTGACCAGCAGTCGTCGCAGGCCCTCGCTTTCGAGGTCCGTCGCGGCGCCCATCGTGGTGGTGAACACGCGCCCGACCTGCCCCTTCGTTCCGCGGTAGGTCTTCGTCCAGGCCATCGACATCATAGGGTTGTTCTTGCGTCCGACCGCCGGCTTGTCCGTCGGCTTCATGCCGTCAATGACCTGCCCGAGAAACAGGACCTTGCTGTCACCGGGCAGCGGGTTGCGCACGGTGTAGACATCGGTCGGCCCCCAGATGTCGTCGCAGCCGCGCACGATCGGATGGTCCTTCGCTCCGGGCGCAAGCACGCCGCGCGTGCTCTGTCGCCCGTGACGGCCGTGGTGACTCTTCCACGTCTGGCCGAGGATGTGCTGGCCGAACCCGCCCCGCCAGACCTTGCCGCTGCAACTGAATCGCTCGTACGTCTTGCTCTTGAGTCGAAACGCCACCACCGCCGCCCGCATGCCGATCACCGGCTTGCCCGCGTCGATGTACTCGGCAACGTACTTCATCTGCTCGTCGGGCAGGTCGCGGAAGCGCGTGGCGATGAACATCAGGTCGGCCGACCGGAGCGCCTGCAGGCCGGGGATGTTCCGTGTGTTGTCCGGGTTGATCGTACCGGTCTTGGGATCGATGGCGAACAGCACGGTGCACTTGAACCCATGGCGCCTGGCCAGGATCTTGCCCAACTGCGGGTAGGCCTCCTCCGAGCGGTACTCCTCGTCGCCGGAGACCAGCACGATGTGCTTTCCCTTGCCCGGCCCTTCTCCGCCTTTGTAGACGACCCACGGGTCAGCCGCACCGGGCGTCTTCGCGGCAGCGGACCCGGAAATCACGCAGGTTACGGTTACCAGAAACCAGGTTCCCGCCAACATCGCTGTCATTCCACGTCTCGCCATGACCGCTCCTTCTGCAGACAGTGGGGTCAGACCTTGATTAGTACGACAGCGCTAGTTTTGCTCAAGAAGCGTGCG
>CAZVEV010000252.1:0-9282 GCA_964625865.1 uncultured Planctomycetaceae bacterium
GAACGGCGGCTCTCAGGGCTCTAAGAGATGACACATCATAGCGCTGTCGTATTAGTGATTAGTGATGATCCGTAGCGGCGGCGAAACATATGGCGAACATCACGACGGATCATCACTAATCACTAATCAAGGTCTGACCCCACTTCAGAACTGGTCCTCGTCGGACTCCATGGTGTCTTTCCAGACTTCCAGGTTCTCGAGGTAGACCGCCGTCCCGCGGGCCACGCACGTCAGGGGCTCGTCAGCGATGCGGACCTCCAGGCCGGTCGCGTTGGCCAGCACGGTGTCCATGCCTCGCAGCAACGCCCCGCCGCCGCACAGGGCCACGCCGTTGTCGACCAGGTCGGCGGCCAACTCCGGTTCGACGCGTTCCAGCGTGCGCGTGACACAGTCGATGATGGCACCGACCGGCTCCTTGAGGGCCTCGCGGACTTCCTCGGAGGAGATCACGGTCTTTCGCGGCAGGCCCGAGATCATGTCGCGCCCGCGCACGTCCATGGTCAGTTCTTCTTCGAGCCCGGAGGCGGACCCGACGGCCATCTTTATCCGCTCGGCCGTCTGCTCGCCGATCATCAGGTTGTACGTCTTGCGCATGTGCATGGCGATGGCCTGGTCCATGTCGTCTCCCGCGACGCGGATGGACTCGCTGACGGAGATGTCCGCCAGCGACATGATGGCCACTTCGGTCGTTCCCCCGCCAACGTCGACGATCATCGAGGCGGTGGCTTCGGTGATGGGCAGTTCGGCCCCGATGCCGGCGGCCATCGGCTCATCAACGAGGTAGACCCGTCGGGCCCCGGCGCGTTCGGCGGAGTTCAGAACGGCGCGTTTTTCGACGGCGGTGATTCCGGAGGGCACGGCGATGACGACGCGCGGGCGGAACAGGGCGCGGCGGCGGTGGACCTTGCGGATGAAGTAGCTGAGCATCGCCTCGGTGATGTCGAAGTCCGCGATAACGCCGTCCTTCATGGGACGGATCGCGCTGATGGATCCGGGCGTACGGCCGAGCATTTCCTTGGCAACCAGCCCCACCGCATTGCCATTCTGGAGGACCCTGTTGGTCCCGCGCTTGACGGCGACGACGGACGGTTCGTTCAGGACGATCCCTTGTCCCCTGACGCAGACGAGGGTGTTGCAGGTGCCCAGATCGATGCCCATATCGGTCGAGAACAAGCCGAGAATAGGATCGAGAATCATGGTGAATAATATCCCTATGGGGAGGTTGCCATCTGCCTGCCGCCGCGGCCTGTCGCCCGGGAGGGGCGATACAGACATGCACACGGCGGGCCAGACCCACCGACCTCCCTGCCGGCAGGGCCTCTTGGCTGCGGAGTTGACGACAGGGGTCGCACGGGATAGGCCCGCGACCGCGCTGTCGCCGCGGCTCTCAGGGGCCGATCCGTCCGCCCGGACCGGCCGCCGCACATGCTGCAATCAGGCGGCTACTTCGCGCCACCAACGGCTTCGTTCAGGGGCTTGATGAAGTCCTCGGGCACGAAGCCGTAGGCGTCTGTCAGATCCATGTACGTCATGACCAGGGCGGCGCCGATGGCGATGACCGCCGCTACAATCAACAGCGTATAGACCGTAGGTTGCGGCTTGGATTTCTGCAGTTGCTGAGCCATCGCCTCACCCTCCCGCCGTGGCGCTACGCATCGTCTGCTCGGACGTGACCTTGTCGCCCTGCTGGGCTTCAAGCACCGACTCGATGATGAGCCCGGCCGCTTCCTGGGCCTCGACCTCGATCACCTTCAGGTAGCCCACGAACCGGTCGTTGCGATAAACGACCAGCCGCATGCCGGCCTTGACGCCCTTGGCCGTCCCGGCGTTGATGCTCGCGATCCGGTCCTTGACGGCCAGGATCGTCGCACGGATATCGCCGGCGCCCGCGCCCGTTCCGCTGCCGCGCTTGACCAGTTGATCGTACGGCCCGGCGATCTCGGCGTACTTGGCCAACATCTCCTGCTTGGCTTCAAGGTCACGGACGGCCTCGGCCTCGCGCTCCTTGTACACGCGGACCAGTTCCTCGGCCCGCCGGAGCCCGGCCTGCAACTGTGAGTTCTGATCCTTGACCAGGATCATGTCCTCATTTTGCTTGTTGATCGTCTTGCGCAGTTCCGCGGCGTCGGCCAGGGCCACGTCCGTCCGCTTGGCGGCGTCGGCGGCGATGGTCTGGAGCTGCGCGATCTGGATCTCCAGGCGCTTGGCCAGGGCGGCCGAATCATTCTGCGCCAGTCGCGCCTTGGTGACTTCGCCCTGGAGGACAGCGATCTGTCCGTTCAGATCGACCTTCTTGACCTCAAGGTCGGCGGCGAGGCGTTTGATCTCACCGTTGGCCCGCTCGAGGGCCAGGTCCTTGGCCTTGCGGTCCTGATCAAGGAGTTTCCCACGGATCTGCTCGGCTTCGAGCAGTTTCTTGTAGTGCGGGATGGCGGTGGCCTGCCTGATGAACACGGGGCTGGCGGCAAGCAACACCACGACCAGCAGGACAACACACATTTTCGTTAGAATGCTCAACCGATGTCTCCTTACAGTGGGTTTTCCGGCCCCGGAGGGGCTTCGTCAGTTCTTTCGCTTACGATGGCTTTGGAAGAATGAATTATTTCTCGCCAATCAACGCCTCTGGTACGGCCTTATTGTATGGTCACCGCGGGCCGCGTCAAGCACATGTACCAATTACATGCCCGGACTATGAATTATTTTACGCACCTCGGCCTGGTCATGTAAAGCGCTATCCATCTTTCATTTCTCGCCTCGGGCGCGGGGACCATTCATCGTCGGGCCCAGAAGGCGGAGAATGCTCATCGCCGCACCCACTCGAACCCCCCCGTCAGGGTCGTCCAGCAGTTCTTCCAGGACGTCCACCGCGTGCGTACGTTTCATCCATCCCAGCGATATCACCGCCAGCCGACGAAGCGTGGTGGCCATCATCGGGTCAGCCGTGCGAGCATCATACGCCCCCCCCATCGCCGCCTTCATCACACCGGCCGGATCACCTGCGGAAGTCAGGCACAGATCGTAAGCGTAGTCGGTAACCGTACCTCGCCGTGCCATCGCCCCGGCCGCCAACACGCGGGCCTGCGGCTGCTGGTGCTGCGACGAGACAATGCTGCTGCACAGCGGCATCACGGTCCGCCGGGCCCCCAACTCGCTCATTAGCCTCAAGGCCACCAGCTTGGCCACCGGGAACGGGTCGATCGCGTGGCTCTCGATCTTATCCATGCTCCATGCGTCGCCCAGGCGGGCCATGGACTCCAGCGCCTGGAGCTTGACGTTGATCTTCTGCTCGTCTTCATAGAGCGATCTGAGCGGCGCGATGGCCGACGGTTCGCCGAGGCGTCCCATCACCATCGCCGCGTTGGCGCGCACGACGGGCCCTTCGTGGAACAGCAGCTTGCCCAGCCGTCCGGTCTGCTCCGGGTGGCCCATCCGGTGCATCGCGTAAACCACGCCGCAATAGACCGACCACTGGCGCTCGGCGCGGGGCTGCTTGTACCTGGCCATCGCGAGTATGCGTGGCCGGGCCGGCGCGTACTTCAGGTCGCCGACGGCTACCGCGGCGGCAAAGCGGACGTTGGGCGCCGAGTCGTCCAGGGCCGTCACGTACGCGTGCCCGCCCCGCGTGCCGAGCACGTCGACCATCGCTTCGATCGCCTTGGCCCGTGTGTAGTTGTCGGCGTCGCGGGCGGCGCGATGCAGCGTCGTCAGCGCGCGGGCCCTGGCCTCGACCGGGTCGCCGGTCATGACGTATCGTCGCCCGTTGCATCCGGGCCCGGCAAGGACGGCCCAGACGGCAAGGCCCAGCATGGCTACGCGTGTGTGGGTGTGCATTCTTCGGACTCCTGTCTGCGGCGCGGACGCCGCCGGATGAGCATCCCCGCCAGGACGATCGCGGCGACCGAGACGAGCATCGCAAATACGTCGCCGATAACGCTGTAGAGGCTGACACGACTGTCGACGCGTACGGCGTCGGCCGTCACCGGCGGGTCCTTCCGCTGGGATAGGGCGTTTCCATTGGTCGATCCCCCGCCCAGCAGCAGCGAGCCGGAGTAGGCCGTCACCCCGTCAAAGCGGCGGAGCATCTTTACGACGCGACCGTTGGAGTCGATCGACGCGCTGACACCGGTGTTGACGGCGCGAACGACGGGCACGCGATTCTCCACGGCACGGAAACAGTACTGCGCCATGTGCTGCATGTGCTCGGTGCTCGCCCTGCCAACGCCGCCGCCCCCGGTGGTGACGAACCATCCGTCGTTCGACAGGTTCACGAGAATGTCGGCGGCCTTGTCGCCGTCGGTCATGACCGCTTCGCGGCAGCGCCGGGCGAACGTTCCCTCGAAGCAGATCACCACGCCCAGCCGCCACGGCTCGGTCCGCCCGGCGCCATCGCGCCCGGTCGGCGCCAGTTCGAACAGGGTGGCCGCTTCGCCCGGGTCCAACTGCGGCATGCCGGGCGGAATGAGCCTGCGAAGCTGCCGGTGCAGCCAGGGCCAGCCGTGCTTGAAGGGCACGATCTCGCTGAAGGGCACGGGATGACGCTTGGCGTACTGCGCGACAGCCAGGTGGCGCGTCGGATCGGAGGCCGGGCGCGGGTCGAACCACAGCGCGCTGTTGCGAAGGACCCAGTGGTCCCACCGGTCGACCGGGTCCGGGTTGGGATGCCCCGTTGCCCCGCCGACCAGCAGGGGGCAGCCGATCTCGCGGGCCAGGTCGGCCAGGTCCAGGGCGTAGGCCCGGGCCGGCACGATCGTGCCGAACTCAAACGTCCCGCCGTCGACAAGGGCGATCCTGAGCCGCACGCGGAGTTCGTCGGCGTCCGCCTTCCATCGCTCCGTCGTCCGCCGCCCGAGGACCATCGACGACAGCGACTGCAGCTTCTCGCCGTACAGGGCGTCGAGCTTCTCGCCGGTCAGCGAGAGCATCTCGGGGTTCAGATAACTCGGCAGCATGGTTTCCGGCCAGATCACCAACTCGCACCGGGTGTCCTTCAGGGCGTCCAGCGTGCGGTCAGTGTGCAGTCGCATGCGCGTGGTGTCCGGAACGGATGCGTCGAACGTGATCGGGATGTTCTCCTGCACGATACCGATAACGGGCCCCGGCGTGGTGGTGTGCTCGGCCTCGCTGACGCGCCACGCGCCGTACGACACCAGCGCCCCGAGCACCACCAGAGGCGCGCCGGCGGCGATCAGCGCGCCGCGCCCGACGGCAAATCGCGACCCGTTCTTCGCCCGCCACGGGGCCAGGCACAAATCCACGATCGCCCCGTTGACCATCGCGACGAAGAACGACACGCCGTAATGGCCCGTCAGGTCGGATATCTGTATCAGCCAC
Organism: uncultured Planctomycetaceae bacterium; assembly: GCA_964625865.1. GTDB lineage: Bacteria > Planctomycetota > Phycisphaerae > SM23-33 > SM23-33 > CAZVEV01. The sequence goes on from CAZVEV010000252.1 coordinate 5,332, forward strand.
ACCCGCCGGTACTGCGACAGCGACAGGTTGCACCACGTGTACCCGGTCATCACGTAAGCCCGCAGGTACTCCAGCGCCACCCACACCACCGGCAGGACGATCCACGCCGGCCAGTGCCTCCGCAGCGCCGCTCGGATCACGGCCCCGGCGGCCAGCCAGTACAGCCCGAGATAGAGCACCAGCGGGACGTAGCCCACCATCGTCACCCACGTCAGCCAGTACATCGTCGACCAGAAGACCCCGCCGGCGAGGAAACTGCACAGCAGGACCCACCGGCGCGTGCCCCCCCCCGCCAGCGACAGCGTCCAGGGCACCAGCGCGACGTAGGCCAGATACCACTCGCCGGTCAGAAGGGGCCATCGCTCGACCAGCGGGAACGAGACGGCCAGCAGGACAGCCGACAGCAGGCCCAGAAGGGCCACCATCCGCCTGCGGCCCAGCCCGAACTTGCGGACCAGTGTGGGAACCTCAGCCGGCTCTTCGAGCGCAAGGTAATCCGCCCTGACCTTGGCCGGGTTGAGCATGTGACGTCTTCTTGCCATCGAGACTCAAAACCCCTCTCTACGGGCCTTAACGAACTACGGATACCATCATCGCCGACATTCTGTCGCCCCGCCCCGGCCGCGTCAAGGACTCATCGTCCCCGCTCAGACGCCGGGGCGCCGGTCGTCCGCGGGCGGGTCCGATTGCGCGAGGACCTGCCGAGGGACCCGGCCAGACCCTCAGGCCGCCTGCCACGCCCGAAAACGACCTTCCACCCACCTGGAGGTCGGATCGTCGCTTAGGCCGCCTCCAAACGCCTGCCAGGGGGTCCGGCTGGGCTCCGGGACGCCCCAAGGCGCCCGGACGGCTTTCAACAGGATCACTGCCCATCGGCCCGCCCGAGGGGTGCCGTGGTCTGAGGCGAAGCGGCAACCACGCGTCGCGCCTTTACGTGGTTGCCGCTTCGCGTCACGCCACGGCACCCGATGGAGTGGCCTGCAACCTTCAAGCTTCGACCTTCGACCTCACGGGGTTTACAGGCCCGCGGCGGGCCCATACGATGGAGGGATGGATTCATTCACGAAGACCGGCCTGCCGGGCCGGCGCGACATGCTTCTCAAGGCCGTCACGATCGGCGTGCTGCTGGCCAGCACGGGCGTGGCGTGGCTGATCGCTCGCAGCAGGTCCGGGCATGCCGATCGCGCCCAGGCCGCCCTGGTCGCCAACGGCACGCAGGTCCTTGCCCAGATCCGCAACCAGGGCCTGGACCACCACTGGCCTGGCGACGAGGTGCCGCGTGAGCGGTGGTATCTGGTCTACGGGGGCGGTCGCGTCAAGGAGTTGCGGGGCTGGCGGGCGGCGAGGCACTGGCGCGAGGCCGACGGCACGCACAGAGAATTGCAGTTGAACTTCCCGTCGGGCGTGTGGGAGTACTGGCAGCTCAACGGCGACGGCACGCGAGGTCTCTACGAGGCCGGCCAGGCGACACCCGTTCCCGGCTCGCCTCGCCTGGAAACGGCGACGACCACGCGGATCACTCTCCGCGACGGGCGCGCGGAACTGCGCCAGTACGGACCGGACGGCGCGGTCAGCGAGGTTGACGTCCCGGCAAACTACGTTCCCGAGGGCATGCTCGACCTGGCCTGCCTGATCGCCGCACTGCGAGGCGGCGAGGCGCAGTTTCGTCTCATCCTCAACAGCGACCCGCCAGACGGCAAGACCACGCGGCTGGCCACCGCAACGATCAGTGATATCAAGCAACTGCGGCAAGGCGTGCATGCGACCATGACGATCTCGTCGGCCCAGGGCGGATCGCTGGAGCATGAACTGCGGTTTAGCCGGACCGGCCTGCTGGCCGAGAGGATCACCGGACCAATGGAGGAACGCCTGGTCGCACGCGAAACGGTTCGACGGATCCTGCCCAAGGCAGCGGGCTACGTAGCCGACGTGTTCGAGCAGATAGTCACCTCCGGCCGCTACGACACGCCGACGACGGCGCCGACGACGGCGCCGACGTCCCAGCCGGACGCTGAAGGCAAGTAAGCGGGTCCCGTGGTCTGACGCGAAGCGGCAACCACGGCGCCGGTCATTCCATGGCGGGTCATTCCTCCATCGGCGCGGCGGCTTTGGCGCGGAACTCCTCGGCCCGGCGGATCAGTTCATCCTCGTTGACGTCCGTGCGCGGGGTCAATTCGAAGTGCAGGTATCGCTTGTCGTGGACTGTCCATGGCGCCATCGCGCTGAGCAGGTCCAGGGGCACGGTTTCGTACCACGGCGCGTCGATGTCGCGGTGCGTGTGCAGCGTCTGGTAGCCCTTGGCGGCCAGGATGATCTCGTAGTCGCCATACCACAGGAACTCCTGCGTGACGGGCGTTCGCCCGATCTCCTTCTGCGAGATCGTCACCAGCGCCCCGGGCGGGTCGGACGTGATGGTCATCTCCCGCTCGACGCATCCGCCGAGGGCGACGGCCAGAATCAGACTGACTGCACTGCTGCGTTTCATGCCCACTTCTTACCGCACAAGCCCCCCGGCGACAAGTGTAATCGGAATCATCGCGGACGCTGCTTGCGATCTGGGGGCCAGTCGCTAAGCTTGTCGCATGGCGAAAATGTATGACATCGCGATTCTCGGCGCCACGGCGGCCGGGTATGCCGCCGCCTGCCGCCTGGCCGGCCAAGGCGCCAGCGTGATCGTGCTCGACGCGCCGGGGCAGGCCGTCGAATCGCCGCTGTGCGACTGGGTGGGCAGGGCCTTCTTCAAGCAGAAGCACCTGCCGAAGTCGCTGGCCTCGAAGGCCGGCGCCGTCGCCTTCAAGCACACCTGCTACCACAATGCCGACCTCAGCCTCGTCGCGCCGCACCGCGGTCGTAGCGTAGCCGGTCATTTCGTGCAGATGCCCAAGCTGCTCAAGGCCCTTCGCGCGGCGGCCAAGGCGGCCGGAGCGACGGTCCGGGCATCCAAGAGTTTTCCGGCAATCGACTTACAGGAACAGCAGGTCTCGCTGTTCGGCACGACTCGGATCCAGGCGCAGATCCTCCTGGTCGCCCAGGGGCAGCCCGCCGATATCATCAGCGAGTTGGCCCTGCCCATGCGCACCGTGCCGCACGGCGCGTTGATGGTGGCCGCCCTGGACGTGCCCCTGGCCTCCGCCGCCGAGGCCAAGCAGGTCGGGGACGCCCTGAATGTCGTCGGCCTGCCCGAACGAACTGAACTGGGCATGTACTTCGTCGTGGGACGCACGCTCCACGTCCGCGTCGTCTCATCGTCCCCCGCCGCTGGTACGCGGGCGGCGGAACTCTCGACCCTGCTGGCCAATCTCCAGGCGGCGGAACTGGTCCCCGCGAAACTGGCGCTCGGCCGCGCGGGCGGGGCGGTGTGGCACCCGCCGGCCGGCGTGGCGCTCGAACTCGAAACGCACGTGGCCAAGCGGTGTCTTCTGCTGGGCACGGCCGGGGGATTCTGCGAGGCCGTCACCGGACAAACGCTCGCCGCGTCCGTGCGCTCGGCCCTGCTGGGGGCGGACGCGGCGAGGGCCGCACTGGCTACCGACGACTGCCAGGAAGCCCTCATGCGGTTCAAGAACGTCTGGCGCCGCTCGCTGGCCGACTTTATCCGCCCGCCCAACACGTCGCTCCAGATGCTCCTGCCCCTGCTGTTCGCCAACAAGCGGATCATCGGACGATTCACCGCCGCCCTCCTCGAAGGCAAGAACATCTAGAACCGGCCCCACAGGCCATGCAGAAAGCAGGGCTTACGCATCCAGACTCTTCGCCGAAGCATCATCGGAAAAACAGAACCAAAAAGAGAAAACAACAGAAGAAACAGCAACGGATCTAGCCGCAGATTCCGCAGATTAAAGGAAAGAGGAAGGAACAGAAGAGGGAGAATAACGGAAACGGCGAAAACGGAAACGGACAGAATGACTCTGTGATCATATATCCGAATGAATTATCTTACTGTTTTCAGTT
>CAZVEV010000253.1:0-9256 GCA_964625865.1 uncultured Planctomycetaceae bacterium
GGACAAGCCCGGCGGTGGCGTCACGGGCACACGGGACACCCGCTCGCTATCGCGCCGCTTACTCAAGAGGGATGCACCCGACTGGCCCGCACCCACCTACGCATTATCCGGATGAGCCAGAAAGTAGACCGCAGGAGACGCCTCCGCCCTCAACACGGTCTCACGGCGTTCGGAGATTCTTGTCGTTGCTCACCTTTCACCTCTCTCCTCTCTCCTGCTCTGTAGTCTGACCCGACATTCATGTCGGGTCAGACTACTACGGCAGGGGGGTGTTGGGCTTGGCCGCGTCGGCCGGGCGAGGGTTGTCCGAACCGTACACCAGCATCTGCTTGGTGGTTTCGACGGTCACAAACGACTCGTCCACCTTGCCCCCCGCACCCGTCACGCGCGCCATGTCCAGTTTCAGGTGCCTGGCCAGGAACGGATAGGCCGCCATCCGCTTGGACGTGCCGTAGTCGTGGCCTTCCTTGACGAAGTGGGCGTTGGCGACCTTGTCGGCGGCCCCGTACAGGCTGTAGACATGTCTGATGTATGGGAACTCCGTCTTGGGCATGAATCGCGTCCAGTCCTTGCCGTTGGAGACCACCAGTTGCGGTCGCGGGGCGGCCAGCGCGGCGATCTCGGCGTTGTTGGTCTTGTGGTCCGGCCCCCAGTGGATCGGCATGCCGCTCTCACAGACGCACCCGCCGAAGAAGTAGGCCGACACCTGGCAGACCGGGACGGAGACCTTGATGCGCTGGTCAAGGGCCGACAGCAGGAACGTCTGGGTCCCGCCGCCGGAGCAGCCGGTCATGCCGATCCGCGCCGCCTCGACGCCCGGCAGGGACAGGACGAAATCCAGTGCGCGGATGCTGTTCCACGTCTGGAGCCGCAGGACCTCCGGCGTGCGGTTGTGACTCCAGCCGGCCTCCTTCCAGTCGCCGTAGCCCACCATGTCGTAGTGGAAGACCACCGCACCCATGCGGGCCAGCACGGCACAGCGGGTCTGTCGGGCCCCGGCGAAGCGCCCGGCGTGCCCGTGGGCGCTGAGGATTCCTGCCAGCGGGCCCGTGACGTCGGTGGGGCGATACAGCGTGCCTGTCACGTAGAAACCGGGCCAACTCTGGAAGGCCACGCTCTCGGCGGTGTAGCCCTTGTAGGTCCGCTTGTTGGTGTACTGCGGCTTCAGGGGCGTTCTCTTCGGCAGGGTCGTCAGCTTGGCGCCGGCGAGCATGCCCTTGATGATCCGCGCCTTGCGCCGCTTCCAGCCGGCAAGGTCCGAGTAGGTCTTCCTGAACGCGTCGAGTTCGGCGCGGGCCTCGTCGGGCTTCTGGGCGGCGCCCCGTCGGAGTTTGGGCTTCTCGGCCTGCGCGGCGTTGGTCGTGCAGAGCACAGCGGCAAGAACGAGACATGAACGTATTCGCATGGTTTGACCTGCCTTCATCGTTGGGGGCCGGAGATCGTCCTCTGCCCGCACGCCAGAGCATAAGTCAGTTCGCCCGCGCCGGTCACGGACAAAAGGGCGCAGGTTGATCTGCGGCACGCTGTCGATATGATGGGACCTCGGCGCCCCCGCACCGGGGAAGCGGCGAGAAAGGACAGGCATGCCCGGCAGTCGGCCGAACATCGTGTGCATCTGCATGGACCAGTTGCGCCAGGACCACCTGGGGTGCTACGGCAATCCGGACGTCCGCACGCCGAACCTCGATCGGCTGGCCGCCGAGGGGATGGTGTTCGACAACGCCTACGTGAGCAATCCCCTGTGCATGCCCGCCCGGGCCACGCTGGCCACCGGGCGCACGCCGCGCGGACACGGGGTGCGGACTAACGGCATTCCGCTGGATCCGAGCACACCCACCCTGCCCGAAGCCCTGCGCCAGGCGGGGTACCACACGCACTCGGTGGGCAAGCTGCACCTGCACAACTTCGGCGTGACCGACCGGATCGCGTCGGACCCGACCGAGTTGGCCAACTGGCCCGAGAGCAGGGCGGCCTGGACGCAAGGCGTCGTGACCGAACTGCCCTCGCCGTATTACGGCTTCGAGTCGTCGGTCTTTGTCGGCGGGCACGCGGGGTACGTCTTCGGCGAGTACGCGAACTGGCTGGCCGCCGAGCACCCGGAGATGATGCCCAAACTGCGAGGCGACGAGACGCTCGAAGACTGGTCCGAGGCATGCGGGGAGTCGGCGTTCAAGAGTGCCCTGCCCGAGCAGTTGCACTACAACCGCTACATCGCTGACCGCACGTGTGAGTTCCTGGACGCCAAGGCCCGGGACGGGCGCCCGTTCTTCTGCTGGGCCAGCTTCCCCGATCCACACCACCCGTACGTGGCCCCGCGGCCGTACTGCGACTGGTACGACCCGGCCGAGATGCCCCTGCCCGCCCGGCGCGAGGGCGAACTGGAGACCTTGCCCCCGTTCTACCGCACTATGTACGACCAGGGGGCGGGCCGGTGGGGGTGCCTGTCCGGCCGGTGGGCGCCCACGCGGAAGACCGACGACCAGTTGAGGCACATTCGGGCGATGACCTATGCGATGGTCAGTTGCACGGATGCGGCGATTGGGCGAGTGCTCCACGCGCTCGACGCGGCGGGTCTGGCCGAGAATACCGTGGTGGTTTTCCTGGCCGACCACGGCGACATGCTGGGCGACCACTCCATCGTCAACAAGGGCCCGTTCCACTTCGACGGCCTGCTGCGCATGCCGCTGATCTGGCGCTGGCCCGGGCGGATCGCACCGGGCTCGCGAACGCCCGGCCTGGCCGGCCAGATCGACTTCGTGCCCACCGTGCTGGACCTGTGCGGCGTCGCGATGTCCGAAGGCCCGTGTCCCGAAACGCCCGAGGCGCCCCTGCAGTGCCGGGCCCTGCCCGGCGTGTCGCTCCGGGGCCAACTGGAGGGTCACTGCGAGAAGGCCCGCGACAGGCTTGTCGTCGAGAACGACGAGGACTACCTCGGCACGGTCCTGCGGACGCTGATTACCGAGCAGTACAAGATCACCGTCTACAGCCGCCATCGCGACTGGGGCGAGTTGTTCGACCGCAAGGGCGATCCGTCGGAGTTGCACAACCTGTGGGACGACCCCGCGGCCCGGCCGGTCAAGGAGCGGCTGCTCGGCGAACTGCTCTACGCGTATCTTGACGAGCAAAGCCCCCTGCCGCGGCGTATAACTCACGCGTGAACCGGCTGTTTGGATGGAAAGCTAAGCGATGCGACTGAAAGAGCGATTGTTCGCCGCGGTGGTCACGGCAGGCGGCCTCGGCTATATGCCGGTGGCCTCCGGCACGTTCGGTACCCTGCCGGCCGTGGGGGTGTTCGTGGCGATCATGCTGTGGACGCCGGCGGCGCTTCACACGTGGCTGATCCTGGCTGCGCTCGCGCTGTCCTGCCTCGCGACCGTGGCGCTGAGCCCATGGGCGGAGACCACCTGGGGCAAGAAGGACCCGGGCAGGATGGTGATGGACGAGGTGGCCGGCTTCTTCCTGACCGTCCTGCTGTTTCGCCGGGGCGACCTGCTGCTGCTGACGGCGTGGGCGTTCGTGGCGACCCGCGGGTTCGACATCGTCAAGCTCCCGCCCGCGCGCCAGTGCGAGCGCATCGGCGGGGGGTGGGGCATCCTCCTGGACGACCTGGTCGCCTCCCTGCAGGCCGCCGCCTTCCTGCACATCGTCGCCCTCGTCCTTCCCCGTGCGATGGGAATCACCTAGCGCCCTGACCGGTTGATGATCGGTCAGGCTGAGCGGCGGATTCGAGGCGGGGCAAGTCGAATGTCCACATTGCGGGGGCTAGAATGGTCCGAAGGCCACGACAGTCGTCGGCCTGAAGCCAAACGGGACGTCCCGAACGAATCGATCAACGAAAGGACCCTCTGATGAAGACTGCACTTTTCCTCTCTGTCGCACTCCTGGTCCTGGGGCTCGCAAGCACGGCCCTCGACGCCCACTGCGAGATCCCCTGCGGAATCTACACCGACTCCATGCGGGTTCAGATGATCGAGGAGCACTGCAAGACCATCGCCAAGTCGATGGCCCAGATCACCGCGCTGAGCAAGAAGCCCGCTTCCGAGGTCTCCAATCAGCTTGTCCGCTGGGTCGGCAACAAGGAGCGCCACGCGACCGAGATCCAGCATATCGTGACGCAGTACTTCATGACGCAGCGCGTCAAGCCCGCCGACGTCGGCGACAGGAAGGCCCACGCCGCCTACGTCAAGAAGCTCACGCTGCTCCACCGCATGCTGATCTCGGCGATGAAGTGCAAGCAGACCACCGACGTCGCCCACGTGGAAGCCCTGCGCAAGAGCTTGAAGGAGTTCTCCGACGTGTACTTCGGTAAGTAGGCGCCATTGGGACGCCCCGATCGCAGACTTCGCACGCCCGGTACGGTTACCTGTCAGGGAGCACGAGGCCCGCGTCACCCGATGCGATACCGGTGCACGGCGTCAGCGTCCAGTTCAACGCCCAGCCCGGGGCCTCGCGGTACCGGGAGGCACCCGTCGTCCAGGGGCAGGGCCAGCGCCGTCGCGTGCGGCTCGGTCAGCAGGTTTCCGTGCAGGCCGAGCTCGGTGAACTCCACGGCGTCGACCAGGCCCACCGTGGCTGCCGCCAGGTGCAGTTTGGCGGCGATCTTGATCCCGAGCCCGAAGGCCGTCCCGAGGACGCACTGGAGGCCGGCGGCCTGGGCGATCGCGGCGATCTTGCGGGCGTTGTGGAGCCCGCCGGCCTTGGCGATCTTGATGTTCAGCACGTCGGCGGCCTGGTGACGGACGATCGCCATCGCGTCATGCGGAGTGTAGCAGCTCTCGTCGGCCTCGATGAGCGTATCGACCGACCGGGCGACGCGGGCCATGCCCTCGAGGTCCCACGCGGCGACGGGTTGCTCGAGCAGTTCCAGGTTCACCTCATGCTTCTCCGCGAGGCGGCAGAGGCGGATCGCCTCCTTGGGCGTGTAGCCCTGGTTGGCGTCGGCGCGGAGCGACACGTCGGGCCCCACCGCCTCGCGGATGGCGCGCAGGCGCTCGACGTCCTGCTCGGGATGACCGCCGATCTTCGGCTTGAACGCCCGAACGCCGCGCTCCATGTACGCGGCGCACGCGGCGGCCATCGCGTCGGGCGGGCCGCCGGCGATCTCGACAGCCACCGGCACGCGCTCGGCGCCCGACCCGCCGAGCAGGTCGCTGACCGGTACGCCCAGGGCCTTGCCCATCAGGTCGTGCAGCGCCACGTCAATGCCCGACTTCGCGCACGAATTCTCCCGGTAGTCGATGCGGTGCAGGATGTGCTCGCGGTCGAACGGATCGGCCCCGACGATCTGCGGACCCAGGTAGTCCTCGACGGCCGCGACAACCTGTTCGAGCGTCTGGCCGAAGAAGCCGATGTCCACCGGCGCCTCGCCGACGCCGCCGACGCCTTCGTCGGTTTCGACCCGCACGATCACATACTCGAGCATCGGCGTGGGGCGCTTGGGCGAGAGGCGCCCCAGGCGTCCCCACTCGCGCTTTGTGCCCGCATCGTCCGAGGCGTATGAGCCGGGGGCAATCGGCAGGCGGACGGGCGTCGTGCTTACGCGGGTGATCTTCATCTGTCGGTCCTCGGCGCCGCGGGCGGCGGGGCGCCTATCGTGCGTCCGGCGCCAGCGTGTGGGCGTTCTCCATCACCGCCTTGAGCAGCGCGACGGTGGCCTCGACGTCAGCGGCGTGGCACATCTGCACAGTCGAATGCATGTAGCGCACCGGCGCGCCGATGGTGGTGCACAGCGCGCCGGCCTTGCCCTGCTGCATCGCCGCCGCGTCGGTCCCGCCGCCGATGTTCTTCTGGTAGGGAACATCGAAGCGCTCGCACAGGTCGAACAGGAACCGCAGCAGGCGCCGGTCGCCGATGGTCAGGCCGTCCATGATGTACACGCCCGTCCCCTCGCCGATCGCGCAGAGCTTCTCGTGCGGCCCGGCGTAAGGGCCCCAACTCAGGCTGCCGTCCAGCGCGATCCCGATGTCCGGCTCGACCGCGTAGGTCGCCACGCGCGCCCCGCGCAGGCCGACCTCTTCCTGCACGGAGCTGACGGCGTAGACGTCGACGGCTGTCGGGCCGACCTGGCGCATCGCTTCGAGCAGGCAGTACGTGCCGATCCGGTCGTCGAAGTTCCTGCCCACGAAGATGTTCTCGTTGAGCACCTCAAACTCGGGATCGAACGTGATGATGTCGCCCACGTCGATGCGCCGGCGCAGGGTGTCTGCGTCCAGGCCGGTGTCGATGAACAGCTCGTTCAGCGGCGTGGGCTTGTCCTTGGCCGCCGGGCGCGAGTCGGGCACGATGACCCCGCCGGTCCGCTGGGCGCCGTGAATCGTCACGCGCTGCGAGATGATCACCTGCGAACTGAGCCCGCCGACCGGCTGAAAGCGGACGAAGCCCTTGTCGTCGATGTGCTTGACCATCATGCCGATCTCGTCGACGTGGGCCGCGAACATCACTCGCAGGGGGCGCTCGCCCTCGTCCGGCGGGTCGGCGGCGCGTTTCAGCCCGATCACGTTGCCCAGCCGGTCGCGTCGCACGTCGTCGCAGCAGGCCGCCAGCACCTCGGTCACCACGTCCTGGGCGGCGTCTTCGTGTCCGGGCACGCCGGGCGTGTTGCAGACGCGTTCGAGTAAGGCCTGGTCCATTACTGATCTCCTGTCACGCGCCCGGGGCGCGGCACGTTCGATGAGAAACCGCCCGTCGCCCGCAAGGCGACGGGTCGCCCGCGACGCCGAAGACCGCCGCGGCCCGGACAATGATACCGGCCTGAAGGTCCGCAGTAACGTGTTTTCCTGCACGGTGCGAGGCCTCCGGGCTGCCTTCGTGAGGATCCGGCGGGAGCCCGTTGGGCCCTGTCATCCCTCCCCCGCCCAGCCGGACCCTCCAGCACGCACGAGGCCGCGGCCTGAGCGACGATCTCCCGGCCGAAGGGGGCAGGGGCGTCTCAAGGCGCGGCATGCGGCTAAGGGGCGTTTACGGGGCTTGGCCGGGATGATGCGCCACGTCGCCAGTGGTTCTTTTTCAGAAAGAACTTGACACGAGGCCCGGCGGTAGTGTATATGTACGGGTCAAGAGGTCGGTGACGTGCCGACACAGAGCCTAAAGGAGCGGTTGATCGGGAAGCGGAGGTGCGTGTGTTTCCGCTGCTGACCGGTCGCTGCATGTTGGATTGACGCGCACAATCCTGCGAATCATCCGGGAGCACAGAGACTCATGAGAACCTTGATCCACTTCGGCATGGTACTGGCTATCACGGCCGCTTCGGCCGGCGCGGCTGTAATCACCGTCGGCTATGACGCCTCGATGCTCACTGACGGGGCCATTGCCACGTGGGCGCCGAACGTCAACAGCACGGGCCAGGATTTCGACTGGATCAACGGTACGGCGACGAAGGCGTCCGGCGGGACGAATCTGGCAAATGTCAACGCCTGGGTCACCGGCCCCGATTTCGACCTGAACAACGTCGGCGGAGAGTCGTGGCACGACAAGGTCGGCAGCGGCACCGAAGACGTCTCGTGGGAGATCCTCGTCCGTCCGGGCGACTGGTCGGGCAACCATACGTTGTTCAACAGCGGCGGCAACGGGCGAGGCACGGCGCTTGTGATGACCGGCTCGACGATCCAGCATCGGTTCCAGGACAACCCCAACGTCAATGAGAGCGCCATTGCGGCGTTCGATCTGAGCACGCTCGGCGGCCTGGCCACAGACTTCTACCATGTCGTGGGCGTCACCGATCTGCAGGGCGGCGGCTCTACGCCGGCGACGGCCACGCTCTACGTTAACGGCGTGCAGCGGGCGGTGACGACCTCAACGGGCAACGTCGGGGACACCGACGGGGGCGACCTGGCCGAGTTGGGCAAGGGCGCCAACATCCCCCTCTGCGGGCAGACCCCTACGTTCAACCAGGCGTTTACCACGGGCGCCATCGCATCGTTCAACTACTACCAGAATCAGCAGGTTACGCCACAGCGAGTAGCCAGCAACTATCGCAATCTCACAGGTGTTTCGCTCCTGCCTCCGGTCACGAGTGACCTGAGAGTCTGGCTGGATGCCAACGACATCGATGGAGACGGATTGGCTGAGGGCCTGGCCGAGGACGGCCTGACAGGCAGCCAGGTCAACACCTGGAAGGACAAGACCGCCACGCTGTCGATCGGCGACGCGACGGCGCAGGACATGACCGACGCGAACAACACGGCCGCCAGCCCCGCCCTGGATACCAGTGGAGACGTCAGCGGGCTGCCCGTGGTGGACTTCGACGGGAACAAATACCTCAGCCGAAACGATGCGCTGGGTCTGTCGGGCAATCCGGCCCTGACGGTGTTCATTGTCGTACGTGACAATGATGGCAACGTGAGCGATCAGGGCCTGTGGCAGGTCGGCAAGGATGATGGCCCCGGCAGCGGGGGCAAGGTCATTCGCGGGTCCATCGATGCGAGTTGGCGGTATAACAACGGCAACCACCAGTTCGCCAACGACAAGCTCAACTCGACCAGCGAGGCCATGATCGGCGTGTGGCGCACCGACGCGGGCCAGACCTACGGAGACACCGAGTTCTTCAAGAACAGTTCGACGGGGGCAACGGCAACCACCGGTGGGGGCACGGGCACCGCGAACATCCCCAATGAGGGCGCCCTTGTCGGGGCCGGCTACTTCACTACCGGTGACCTGACGGCCCCGGGTGCCTTCTCCAATGCCGATATCGCCGAACTGCTGATCTACAACCGGGCATTGAGCGACGAGGAACTCGAGGACGTCGGCTACTACCTGCAGGCCAAGTGGGGCGTCAACTCCACCTTCGTCCCCGAGCCGGCCACCGTGGGCCTGCTGACGCTTGGCGGGGTGCTGATCCTCGTCAGAAGACGTCGTCACAGCGTATAATACCTACCTCGCGTCCCCCGCCGACCGCCGGGTCGTCGGACAGGACGCTGAGCCGATGACAGTCGTGCCGTGAGGTGAATGACGATGAGCAGAGCCAGACTAACAGTGTGGGTTTGTGCATGCGTTCTCTGTGGTGGGCTGTTCCCTGCCGAAGCCCCCGCCGCCGTGCCGCTGGTCGAGACGATCGACATGAACGGCAGCGGCGACAATGCCGACGACATGTGCGTGTGGCTGCATCCGACGGACCGGACGAAGAGCGTCATCCACGGCAGCAACAACACCACGGCGACCAACGGCGCGATCAACGCCATCGCCCAGGAAGGAGGGCGGCCCGACCGGGCGGGCAGTTGGGGGGGCGGCAACTGGTTCGACCAGGGCAAGAAAATCAACA
>CAZVEV010000254.1:0-9235 GCA_964625865.1 uncultured Planctomycetaceae bacterium
CAACGCGATCGTGATCGTCGAGAACATCTATCGTCACGTGGAGATGGGGTATGACAAGCTTCACGCGGCGATGAAAGGGACGGCGGAGGTGGCCTGGCCGGTCATTACCTCGACGGCGACGACGATCGCGGCCTTCGCGCCGATGCTGATGTGGCCCGGCGTGATGGGCGACTTCATGAAGTACCTGCCCATGACGCTGATCATCACGCTGAGCAGTTCGCTGTTCGTCGCGATGGTGATCACGCCGACGATTTGTTCGCTGGCCGCCGGCGGGAAAGGCAAGAAGGGCGACTCCCGCGAGGGCCTGCTCGTCCGCGTCTACCGCCGTTTCCTGGACGTCACGCTGCACCACCGCGTGGCGACAATCGCCCTCTCGGGGCTCCTGCTGGCCGGCATGGCCATCGTGTTTGACAAGTACAACCGGGGCATCGAGCTATTCCCAGACGTCGATCCGCTCAACGGCATCGTCAATATCCGCTTCCCGCAGGGGACGAACATCCGCCGCAGCAACGAGATGGCCGAACTCATCGAGGCCCGGACCGCGTGCATCGCCGACGACTTGAAGTACACCGTCGCCAACGTGGGTGCCGGCGGGGGAGGGGGCAATCCGTTCGGCGGGGACGATGCCAGCGGCCCCCACGTGGCAAACCTGACCCTCACGTTCCACGACTACGAAGAGCGTGTCCGGCCGTCGGCCCTGGCGCTGAAGGACCTTCGCGAGGCCGTGTCCGACCTGGCGGGGGCGGAGATCAAGGTGGAAAAGCCCCAGGAAGGCCCGCCGACCGGGGCGCCCGTCACGATCCGCGTGGTCGGCGAGGACTTCACGAAGCTGCAGGAACTCAGTCAGGCCGTCAGGGAGGTCGTGGCCGCCGACTCCCGCGTGATCAACATCCGCAGCGACTTCGAGGCGGCCAGGCCCGAACTGGCGTTCAAGGTCGACCGTCGCCAGGCGGCCCTGCTGGGCGTCAACACGGCGGACGTGGGCAACTTCCTCAAGACGGCCATCTTCGGGCGGGAGGTCGGCACGTACCGCCAGTTCAACGACGAGTACGATATCACCCTCCGCCTGCCCGAAGCCCAGCGGGCCGACATCGAGCAGGTCCTCCGCCTGCGCGTGCCGAGCAACACGGGCAAGGCCGTCCCGCTCAGCTCGCTCGGGACGTTCTCGTACACCGGCGGATTGGGCACGATCAAGCGGCTGGACCAGAAACGCGTGATCACCATCACCGGCGACAACGCCGAAGGCACTAACGCCGCCGAGACCCGCAAGGACCTCCAGGCCGCCATCGCGAAGCACGATAAGCTGGGGACGGGCAAACTCCGCGACGGATATGAACTGCAGTTTGCCGGCGAGCAGGAGGAGCAGGACAAGGCCACCGCGTTCCTCGGCAAGGCGTATCTGATTGCGATTCTCATCATCGTGATGATTCTCGTGGCCCAGTTCAACACGCTGTCGGCCCCGCTGATCATCATGACGACGGTCGTCCTGAGCCTCATCGGCGTCCTCGGCGGGCTGCTGATCTGCGAGATGCCCTTCGGCGTGATCATGACGGGTGTGGGCGTGATCAGCCTGGCCGGCGTGGTCGTCAACAATGCTATCGTCCTGCTGGACTACACGCGCCAACTCCAGCGGCGCGGGCGGGAGCTGATCGACGCGGCCATCCACGCGGGCATCACGCGCCTCCGCCCGGTTCTGCTGACGGCGACGACGACCATCCTGGGCCTGATTCCCATGGCCACCGGCGTGAGTTTCGACTTCCACTCGATGTCGATCTCGTGGAAGAGCGAGTCGTCGCAGTGGTGGGCGAGCATGGCCGTCGCGGTGATCTTCGGCCTGGCGTTCGCGACCGTCCTGACGCTGGTGGTCGTCCCGAGCCTGTACGTCAGCCTGTACCGCCTCGGCGCCTGGTTCGGTCTGGGCGGCCTGCGCAGGCCCGACGAAAAAGCCAAGCCCGCCGTGGAACTGGAAGATTTCTGACCTGCCTGCCGGCAGGCAGGTTGCGGATTGCGGATTGATCGCCACGCCACCGCCGGGCTTGTCCCGGCGGAGCGATGATTTGTCACTAGCCCGCCGCTTTCCAGGAGTCGGCGCCACCACGGGGCTTGTCCCCGTGGGGCGATGATTGCGCTTGTGGTCGGCGGGAGAACCTTGCGAGAACTCCGTTCGATTCGACCTTCGAGCGACGAATCAGGGCTCCACGGGGACAAGCCCCGTGGTGGCCTGTTCCTGCCGGGTGGTGGTGTTAGTGGCGAGTCATGGCTCCACCGGGGCACGCCCGGTGGTGGCCTCTTGCTCATGGTCCCGCGAATTGTCCGGAAGAGCCGACTCTCAGATTGGGACGCAGCGCAGCTACCGGTTCGGGCGAAGCAGGATCGCGGATTGTCGAGGCGCGATTGAGTCCGTATGATTGGCGTTGGATGAGTCGTTACGGGCTACCGACTACCGGCTACTGGCTACCAGTTCAGGGAGCGACGCACCATGCAACGAATCGCGATTGTTCTCGCCGCGGCATTCCTCGTTTTTCCTTCCCCTGCGCGGGGCGAGACGTTTACCTTCACCGCGTCGGATAACTGTCACATCGGCAGCCATTCGTCCGAGCAGCGAATGAGCGGGGGCAACGGGGCGGCGCGCGGCAAGATCAAGGGCGCCGAGGACTACGTGCTGGTCAACTTCGACCTGGCGCCCATCCGCGGCATGACGGTGACGCGAGCCAAACTCCGCCTTGCTGACGCCGGCGCCGACCTGGTCCGCGTGGGCCTGGCCACCGTTGCCGCCCCCTGGACCGGCGGGGCCAACGCGCGGTTCGCCAAGGCGACCGACGGCGGGGCGACCTGGCTGGCGCGCCGGTCGCCCGATACGCCCTGGGCGTGGCGCGGGAGCAACCTGGCCCACGTGACCAACGGACTGTGCGGCAGTCGCTCGTCGGTCGCCCGTGCGACCAGGGCAGGCGGCTGGTATGAGATAGCCGTCGACCCGCGCGTCGTCGAAGCCGCCGCCAGCGGCGACCAGCACGGGTTCTGCATCAGCGAGCACGACGGGTGGCGCCGCTACGCCAAGTGGATTGGCAAGCAAAGCGGCAGCGTACACAATCCGCGGATCTTCATGCGGGCCCAGAGCGGCAAGGCGCCCGTGCTGATCGTCGAGGCCTCGCGCGTCGACCGGACAGCGCCCTCGCGGCCGGGCGTGCGGCGCGTGTGGCGAGACAATCTCCAGGTCGGCGAGGTCCTCCTGGAGATCACCGCCGGCGGGGATGACGGGTCGCGCGGGCGGGCGCTGTACTACGACGTGCGGGCCGACCGCAAACGCATGCCCGCCTGGATGATGTGCGCCCCGGCGGAAGCGGGGACGAAGCAACTGATGCGGCTGGCCGAGTTGCCGCCCGGGCGGACCGTGCGAATCGAGATCAGGGCCGTCGACGAGGCAGGCAACCGTTCGCCGGCGGCCACGACGACCGCCCGCGTCACATCGCTGCCCGACCTTCCCAAGGCCACCCCGCATTACACGCTGGGTGTCGGCGAGCCGCCGTCCAATGACGCGATCCGCGTCTGGGCGTATCCGGACCTGCTCAAGGCCCATCCGGTGACGGGCAATCTGCTGGAGGAAGGCGGTTACGCCAAGGCGGCCGGCGGGGCGTATCGCAAGGGCAACGCCGTGTGGGACGGCAAGGCGGGGCGTGTGAGCCTGGCCGCCTGCCGCGACGAGTGGGTGGCGTTCCAGTTGGCTGTCGAGAACTTGGGTATAGGTTCGCTGAAGGGCATCTCCGTTCGGTGGCTGGGCGCCGAGGGCATCTCCGCGACGCTCTACCGCGAGTACTACACGCTGCAGAAGGGCAACTTCTATCCCGATCCGCTGGTGGACCTGGCGCTGTCGAAAGGCGCGATCGACATCCCGGCCGCCGACAACGCCGTGGCCGGCCAGCGCGTTCAGTCCGTTTACGTGGACCTGCTGGTCGCCCGCGACGCGCGCGTGGGCAAACACGTCGGCAGCGTGGTGGTAACGGCCCCTGGCGCCAAGCCGTTGACCGTGCCGGTCCAGATCGACGTGCAGGCCCACCAACTCAGCCGGAAGATCAACTACATCGTCGAGTTCAACCACTACTGCGGCTACGAGCGCCAGTACGCCGGCGCCCAGGCGGGTCCGGGCGGTACGAACGAGAAGTTCCGCCGCGTGTACTACGACTACCTCGCGACCGCCCACCAGAACCGCTGCACGTTCAATGGCGTGTACTACAGCCACAGCGGCAACCTGAACCGCCCCGTGCCGAAGATCTCCACCGTCGGCGGCAAGGCTCGGATCACAGACTGGTCGGCCTTCGACACCTGCTACGGCCCCGTGCTGGCCGGCAGCATCTTCAAGGCCAACCATCGCTCTGAGCAGCCCCAGACGCACCTGGGCCTGAGCTTCCACGAGGGCTGGCCCGCGCACATCAATTCGCCCGGCATGTTCGTCAGCGACCGGCGGAAGAACCCGGCCAATGAGCCGATGTTCACCAAGGCCTTCGAGGCCCGCGCCGAGTCGGTCGCCGCCGACTTCGCCGCCCACTTCCGTCAGAAGAACTGGACCCGAACGCAGTTGCAGCTCTACCTGAACAACAAGAGCAACTACAAGCGCGCCGACGGTAAGGGCGGGATCTGCTACTGGCGCCTCGACGAGCCAGTCTACTACAGCGACTACCAGGCGCTGGACTACCTCGGAGGCCTGTTCCGTCGGGGAATGGCCGCCCGAGGCGACGTGCCCGTCGTCTTCCGCGCCGACGTGTCGTACCCGCTCTACCAGGACCGCATCCTGGACCGCACGATGGACCTGATCGTCCTGGGCGGGCCGGATCAGAACGAGGTGACCGTCCGGAGGAACTCGGATCGCTATGACGGCAGGCCCTTCCGCGATGGGCCGCAGCAGATCTGGGAGTACGGCGGGCTCTCGCGGCAGGGCTGGCCCAACGTCCGCTACGCCGCGGCGCGGGTCTCGAGCTTCCTGCTTGGGGCGGACGGGCACATCCCGTGGCTGTGCGTGGGGGGCACCGACGACTGGCGTGCCCAGGGCGATACGTCGTACACGCTGATGTACAACGGCGAGTCGCGGTACGCCCCGGTCAAGCGCGCGGGTGTGTATCCGTCGCTGCGGCTCAAGGCGTTCCGGCGAGGCCAGCAGGACGTCGAGTTGGTCCTGGCGGCCATTCGTGCAAAGAACCTGTCACGAGACCAGTTCCGCCGCGCGATTGCGCCGCTGGCGAACTACCGCGGGCGAACCAAGCGCGCCTACGCCGACGACGCCGGTGTCACGCAGATCGACGTCGACCACGTGCGCCTCGAAGCCACCCGCCAGGTCGCCCGACGCATGCTCGGCGGACCGGCGCCCTTTACCGGCTCGCAGACGCCGCCCAAGGCAACCTTTGGCGCCAGCGTCGGCAAGCTCGGACACACGCTGACGCCCGACCAGAAAGCCGCCGCCGCCCGTTCAGCCCCGACCCGCGAGCGACTGAAGAAGCTGATGACCACCCGCCCGGCCTGGGCGGACGCGGCGGCGCGCATCCACAAGCGCTTCCGCGGCAAGCCCTACTACTGGGCCTGCCTGGGCGACTCGATAACCTACTCCCGCGCCTTCGCCACGCCGATCACCTACATGAAGCACGCCGACAACCTCCTGTTCGATCGGCGACAGAAGATCACCGACTCGATCCGCAACCGCGGGCCGAAGTACGGCTGCTACTCCGGCTGGACCAGCGGCGACCTGCTGCGGGCCGTCCCCGGCGTGCTCCGGACGTACAAGCCCGAACTGGCCGTCGTGATGATCGGGACCAACGACGTCGGACGCAACTGGAACGCCGCGGTCTACGAGAAGAACCTCCGCGCCATCGTCAAGGCGTGTCACGACACCGGCTGCGTGGTCATCCTGACGACCATCCCCCCGCGCCGCGGGCGGATGGACCGCGTCGCCGAATGCAACCGCGTGATCCACAAGCTCGCGGCCGAGTTGAAAACGCCCCTGATCGCATACTACGAGACGATCATGGCCGAGTCGGGCGGCAAGTGGGACGGAACCTTCATCTCTCGCGACGGCGTACACCCCAACACTGCCGAACCCCGCGGCTTCTACACCTGGGGCTCCGGCAAGGGCGGCTACGAACTGCGAAACACCCTCACCGCCCACATGATGACCGCCGTCATGCGCCACACGCCACTGACGCCAAGACACATACGTGGTGGGAGGGACCCCTGAATCTCCTTGGCGCAAGGAGGCGGGGGAGGTAATATGCCGCCTATCGAATCATCCGGCAGCGTAGCCGGAAGAGGCAATACGGGGCATTCCAATTCACAGATATGTCCCCGACGGGAGATACGTAACTCATGATGATCTCATTCGACTGTCCCCATTGCGGCCGGCAATTCGAGGTTGATGAGCAGTATGCGGGCAAGAGCGCGCAATGCCATTCGTGCAACGCCCGGATACAGATCCCCCTGCCCGCCCAGGCGGACGCAACGGGCGAGATCGTCATCAGGGGCGAGGATGAAGTCCTGCCGCCGATTCGACCGGTAGCCCAACCCGTCGAGGTGGTGCGTCGCCCCGCGGCGTCCGAAGCCGCCGCGCCGGCTTACCCGACGCCTCAACCGCGAGAGCCTCATATCAACGTACAGGTCAATGTGCCCGCGCCGACAGCGCCCGCCACGGCCCCTGCCGAGCCCGCCGCGGCGCGGTCTTCTCAGCCCGGGCCGACTGAGAGCGAGCCCGTCGGCCGGGACTTCACCGTACCCCAGAACGGCGGCGTGATCGGGATCTGCATCCTCCTGCTGGCGACCATCGTCGTGCCCTGGAACGTCGTGGGCGAGACGCCGATCTGGTCTTGGCAGGTTCTCGACGGCCTGCCCAACAACGTGCAGACGTTCATCGTCGGCGAGTGGATCATCGCCGGGCTGATCGCATTGACCGCCTTCGTCTTGCGGGGCATGCCGTTCAGCCTCGTGCTGACCGGGCTGTCGACGGTCGGTATGGCCCTGCTGGTCAGCGCGGGCAAGGGGGCCATGCCCGCTCCCGCCGCCGGTCAGGCACTGTCGCAGGTGGCGGCGGGCAAACACACCGTCCAGATGGCGGCGCTGATCTCCGTGTTGGCTCTGCACGTGATCGCCTGCGTGCGGGTTCGTGTCGGTCGGAGTAATCCCGTCAATCTCGTTCTGGGCATCGCCGCGACCGCTTGCGTGATCTCGGTGGGGCTGATCTTCCACCCAATGCTGATGGAGTTCCTGAAGCTGGTGGAGGAGTCGTCCCTCAAGACAGTGGTGACGGAAACGGGACTCGTCCTGGTCATTGCCATCGTCGCCCAGGGGTTCGTCATCCTGGCCGGCGTGCTGGCGCTTCTCAATGCCTGCGGCGTGCAAGGGCAGTTGAGCGGGTACACCCGAGCGGCCATCGCCCTGATCAGGATGGCCGTCGGCGTTGTGATCGCTGCGGCGATCATCATCCCCGGCATTCAGGAGCGAAACGTGTTGTTGAGCCTGATGACCGCGTTGGGGATCGTGCTGCTGATTTCGATGCCCCTGCTGCTGCTGGCCGGCGCAACACGCATCCTCGGCGACATCACGGCGGCCGCCAAGAAGACCCTGACGGCCTGACAACAGGCGTCCCCGGCTTCCGTGCACGGTCTGCCCCCGCGCGGATCGCGCCGGCTATGTTCTGGGGCGACGGCCGCCGGGACCTGTGTTATTTCCCGTTGCCGCGGGGCCAGATCCTGCGGCCAACTCGATCGATGTAGTGTGTGCCCTTGTTCCAGTAGGCGAACAGTCGTTGGGACGTATCGACGACCGCCAGGCCGCCGCGGAACGGTTCAGCCCGGAGGAACCGGGGTGGGATGACCATCTTGCCCGATCGGTCGATGTACCCCCACTTGCCTCCCACGCGAACGGCGGCCAGCCCTTCGCTGAAGTCGCGGGCATCGTCGTACTGCGGCGGAATCGCGATACTCATGCCGGGATCGATGAACCCGGACTTGCCCTCCCGCTGAACGCGGGCCAGGCCTTCGTGGAAATCGTGGACCATATTCACGGCAGAAGGCATCGGCAAGACGCTGCCGCGCTTGTCAATGAAGACGAACTTGCCGCCCGAGAGGACGCGTGCCCGGCCACAGGAGAAAGCCGATGTGCTGCTGAACTTCATGGGGATGACCACCGCGCCGGTCTTGTCGACGTAGCCAGCCCCCGTGCTGTCGGAGACACCGGCCAGCCCTTCACGAAACGGCGTGCCGTCCTTGTACCGCATCGGGATCACGAGTGTGCCCATCTTGTCGATGTAGCCCACCTTGTTCTGTACAGGCCGCTTCCGCCCACGAACCGGTGCCAGTCCTTCGGAGAACCCGCCAACGGCCAGGTATTGCGGCGGGACTACGATCTTGCCCGTCCTGTTCGCGAAACCGATCTGATTCCCGTGATCTTTCCAGGCTGCGACGGGAATCATGCCCTCCCCAACGCCCACCCGTGTCGGCTGGGCTCCGGAGATCCGCAACGGTCTGCCGCGGGCGTCGATGCAGATCCACTGCGTTGGGCTGGTCTGCACGACCGCCAAGCCTTCATGGAACGGGTAGGCGAATGCATACCTGGCGGGGATGATCATCTTGCCCGCCTTGTTGATATAGCCGAACTTGATGCGGGTGGATTTCTGTCCAAGCACAGTGTGTTCGGTCGGCACCTGAACGGGATAGCCGGCGGGGGTCGCGATCCGGATGGGCGGCAGGGGCTGGACTTGGGCGTTGGAGTCGGGCTTGGGGAGTTCGGGGATCGTGGCGGCAGGGCTCCGGCCTTGCCCTCCCGGCAAGGCCGGCCGGCGGTAATTCACTTCGATGACCACATCATCCCCGTAGTCCCATATCAATGTCAGTCGGTCGCCGTTGCGCCAGAAGTTCAGCCGGCCCTGCAGCGACGTTCGCCAGCGAAGTGCTCGCCCCTGTGGTCTGGCGGAACCTTTCAGAACGCCACTGCTCCTGTTCCCGGTGATCTGAGACCGACCATCCTGTACGCTTAGCGTCACGCGCCCGGGAACGAGAACGCTTACGACGTCTTCCCTCTTGTGCTCGGCGACCCATTGTCCGGCGTACGCAGACCACGGCTTGGGCGGCGTCTCGGCGGGTCTCTCGACGGGCCAGATCCCGTAATCCCCGGCGGTCGGGTCTTCCCGGCTGATCTGTCCTTGTCCGGCTAGTGTACCGTCAGTTTTGAATAATGGGGTTTGGGCTATTTGGCCGATCTC
>CAZVEV010000255.1:0-9214 GCA_964625865.1 uncultured Planctomycetaceae bacterium
AACTCGTCGTGTACGCGTGGCTGCGCAGCCACAAGGGTTCACAGCTCCACTGAAGGCCACGCGGCGGACCGACCAGTGTGTCGGGCGTCACCGGATTGTTGCCCGGTCCCTGCCGGTAGTGAGTCCATTCACCCATCTCTCGCGGCCTCGGCTTGGTGGTCTTCTTCCAGCCGTCTGCCGTCTTGATGAGGGCCACTCCACGCGGGGCCAGAACGCGCAGTACCTCTGCCATACTCACTGGGCCAAGGTCCTCGGCCACGACGACGTTCACCAGATTGTCGGTGTAGGGCAGGGCCTTGCCCTCCCAGGCCTCAACGGAAACGGGACCGTAGAGACCGAGCGACTGGATGTTCTTACGAGCCGCAGCGACTTCCCGCGGATCACGGCCCAGTCCATGCACCAGGTAGCGGTCATTGATGCGCAAGGCGGCGGTCAGTTTTCCGTCGCCGCAACTGAGGTGAACGACCAGCCCCCCCTTGACGCCGCTTTGGGTGAGAAGGTCCCGGGCGGCGGAAGCGTGCGCGTTCGTCACGCGGTCCGCGGCCGGAGCAGTGCTGAGACAGACCGTATAGAGGGATGCGGCAAGTAACCAGCGTTTCATTCATGTTCTCCTTGTCGGCCAATGGTCCCTTGTGTCGCGGATGAAATCCCTGTGGCGCCGGCCAACCACTCAGCCGACATTTCTCGGATGGACTGTGGCGGGTCCCGATACATGGGGACCGTCGGCCTTCCTGAAGATTCTAACCACGATCCCACCATCCGGTTCTGTCTCCTCTGCTGGACAACTGGGCAATCGGGCTGCTCCCGGGCCATGATACCTCACGAATGGACCCCTGCAAGGGCCTTCATCGCCGGTCCGTGCAGATCTTCACCCTTGCTTTCCCCTATCCCGGCTGTCTTGACCGCTCTGGCCGTCATCGCGGGCGTCAGCCTGAGCGTCAGTCGCGAGATATGATGCCTCAACGGCCTTTCCCAAAGGCATTTACGACGACTGACTTGCGATCTACGGAACCGGAGGTTGCAGGTTCGACTCCTGCCGCGCGTGTTCGTTAGTCCCTACAAGGCCAGCCATTTACGGCTGGCCTTCCGGTTTGGGGGACCGGAGGTTAGGCTTGCCTGGGGCTTGTCTGGGCGTGCCAGTCGCGGCGTTCTGTTCTTGCAGCAACCAGGAAAGAGCGGCCCCGGGGGGGCATTCGGCTGTCTCCCGAGAGGTCGCCAATTGTGCCCGTCTGCCTCCGCAAGCGCATGGTACCATCATCTGGCTGCCCTCTGCGGATCGCCTGAAAGAGAAAGAGCGGACTATTCAACACCGTCGGAAGGTCTCGGCAGCAGCCGGAGGATTGAAGCAGCAAGCATGTACGGGAAGTCTCCTCGCCGTCCCCAGCCAAACACCCGCGGCGTTTTCGCCTGGACCTGCCAGTGCGTGTTGTCCCAAACAGAGCAGAACGACAGTGGTACCAATCATCATGATACGTAGCGTCTTTGTCTCTACCTCTACGTTTCTCGTTGATCTAAAACCCTCGCAGCATCGGCACTTCGGCATGTGGAGATACCACCTTGTTGCCGCTGTGCCGCACGCCGACGGTATTGCCCTTTATGGCAATCCAGCCTCCCCTGGTAGGCTTGACCGTGCTCTTGAGCACGTTGTCTTTGACAATGACCTTGTCGCACTCATTGAAGACCTGAACGGGTGCCAGGAGGAAACCGTTTTCGATGTCTGTGTGGATGAGGGTGTTGTTTTTCAGGATGATGTTCCCGCCGACGTTTGCCGTGGACCGAACATGAATCCCGGAACCTCCGCAATTCTCCAGCACGTTATTCTTCACCAGGACATCGCGAGCGCCATAGCCCGAGTTCTCGTTCGGGCTGTGACACCCCGCGGCAATGCCCGAGCCGCGCGTGTTCTTAAAGACGTTGTCGGCGATCAGGCCGCGCCTGCCGTTGAACATCACGCCTTTACTGCCGCCGAGCACACGGTTACGCCGATGCACAAAATCTTCGTTGTTCGGTGAGAACCGAAACAGGAGCATGCCCTTGAAGGAGGCATCCGGCGGCCGGCCCAACTCGGCATTCAGTTCCGCCGCGCTTTTCGCCAGGCGCAGCTTTCGGGGTCGACGGTCCTCCACGTCGCCGGAGGGAACCGGCTTGTCGTCGGCAGTAAAGGTCTCCAGCACCCTGGCCGTGGCGGTCTTGTTGGTCTTCACGTGCCAGAGCAGAACCTCGTCGCCTTTCCGTATCTCCGAAACCCAGGGATGTTTGGCAAGCACGGCGACATTGCCGTCCTCGATGCCGGCCAGTGACATCTTGATCGTCTGGACCGCCATGTTGTCGTCCGGCAGGTACTTGAATTCGCAGTTCTCGATCCACATCCCGGTGATGCCGCCTGTGATAAGGCCCTGCCCTCCGAGAAAATGCTTTTCGGTGCGGGGCAGGAACCGGCACGACAGATAGGAATTCGCCGAGTTGTCCGTTCCGTGGAGAGCGGCACCGCCCGTGCCGAGCAGCGTGATGCGGCTCAGGGTGACCTTCTTTGTGAATTGCGAAGTGAGAAGTCCATACGAGTACTTGAGGAGGGCGCCGGTCATGCCCGGCTTGATCCCTCGGAACGTGGTCCTTTTCACATTGTGGAAGGTGTAATTGCCCGCGGCGTCCGGCCCGGTAAGGGAGATGCCGGGGTCAGCCATCGAAAGAGAGGCATAACGGACGGCTTTTCCCGGACTCTTGAGATCGACACAGCGCATCAGCCCCGCGCCTTTCCCGGGCGTGAAATACCGGCTCACGTCCTGTGGAAACCCCTCTTTCGCCTTTACGGTCACCGTCCGATCGGCACCATTCACGTCGACAATGTCAACATGTGTTCCGGAATCGACGGTCGGTTTGACCGTCATGTTCTGCACCGTGATGTTCGCGGAGAAATTGAAAAGCAGGAACTTAGCGTCCAGCGAAAACGTACTGCCGCCGCCGTCGATGATCAGGTCCTTTGTTTTGCGGAAATGGACGTGTTGTCTGATTCGATAGTCTCCCTTCTCGAAGACCACTTTGGCCGGCGTGTTTCTCGCTGCTTCCTTGATGATCGCGGCAATATCCTCGCTCGTTGCGCCCTTCTTCACGGGAAAGATCTTCGATTCGCTCAGCCGGAAGCTGAAGGCCTCAGACCATCGGTGGCTGCCAACTTTGCGGACACGCCAGAAGTAGGTGCCAGCAGAGAGTGGCTTGACGCTCACGAAGCGAGAGACGACTTCCAGCGAATCGTCGACCTCGATGGTGTTGAAATCGCTATCGTGAGCAATTTGGATCTGATGGGCGTCCTCCAGGCCCGTACCCGCCAACCGGTGCCAGCGGAAATGCGGGTGCGGCATGTAGATAGTTGCACCGTTCTGCGGCGCGAGAAGCCGGACCCCGCCGCGGTCGGAGCCGCTTTCAGCCGCACAGTTTATCGAACAGCACAGCAGGAAAACAAGAATCGGTTGCAGGATTAGCGAACGGTGGTGTCTCATAGGCTAATGCTTAGCAATAACAGCGATCTATTCATAATTGTTCAAAGTAATAGTTCAGTGAAAGCTATTCAGAACGGTATTTCCTGATCCAGGTGGCGTAAAGGAACGTTTCGCCGTTGTTCTGCTGTTTCGCGCCCGGGGTCGAACGACCGTCATCAATGTATTTCTGAGCAAGCGCAGTCAGACTCTTCACCACTTCCGGATACTTGCCGGAAAGGTTCTTCAGCTCCGCCGGATCCGATTCCATGTCATAAAGCTGAACCCATTCGTGATCCGCCAATTTTTCCGGTTCGACACAAAACCTGCCGCGTTTTTTGTCTGATTCCCGCTTTTCCTTATTCCCCTTCCAGGGGGTCGGATTACTCCACCCGCCGGATCCGGGACAGAACGCCAGCTTCCATTTGCCCTTACGGATGGCAAAACTGCCGTTGTACGAATGATGAATGACCGCCTCATGAACCGGCCCCTTCGCCTTACCCGCCAGGACCGGCAGGATGCTCACCGAATCTTCGGCAGCGGTATCAGGAATTTCGGCATCTACAATATCGGCACAGGTCGCGAACAGATCCACCAGGCAGATCGTCTGGTCCGAGACACTGCCGGGCTTCACTTTACCGTCCCAGCGGGCAATAAACGGCACCCGATGACCGCCTTCGTAAATATCCGCCTTGTGACCGCGATAGATGTCGCTGGGGTAATGAACATCGGAATTCTCCTCAACCGGCTTATCCATCCGGAACTGGATCTTCTTCTTGTCGGTAAACCCGCTTTTCGCAGCCGGGCTGCACCCGTTGTCGGCAGTCACGATAATCAATGTATTATCGGAGATTCCTGCCTGTTCAACCGCCTGAACGATCTGTCCGACCGACCAGTCGGTCTCCATGACAAAGTCACCGTATTTTCCGAGCGGGCTTCTGCCTTGGAACGCCTCTGACGGCACAATGGGCGTATGCGGCGAGGCCAGCGGTATATAGAGGAAGAACGGTTTGCCGGTCTCAGCCTGCTTTTTGATCCATGCGACCGATTTTTCGGTAATGACCGGCAGCACTTCGGTAAATTTGAAGCTTGCCCCCTGCGGACCGGGTCGGCACATATCGTTCGGGCGCGTTCCCGGCTCGACAAAACGGTTGTTCTCGATCCAGACGTACGGCGCCATATCCAGAGACGCCGTTATCCCCCAGAGATAGCCGAACCCCACATCGCACGGTCCGTCGGTGATCTTTCCGTTCCAGTCAAAGTTCGATTCGACTGTCCCCTTCTTCTTGTCCACTTCGGCACGGGGCGCTTGCCCATCCGTCGTGGGCAATCCCATTCCCAGATGCCACTTGCCGACCATTCCGGTGACATACCCGTTCTTTTTGAGCATCGACGCGACCGTTTCCCGGCCTGGTTCAATCAAGGCAGGAGCATATCCATTCAAGACACCGGACTTTTTCGCACTACGCCAATTGTAGCGTCCTGTCAGCACACTGTAGCGCGTCGGCGTGCAGACCGACGACGAACTGTGCGCATCCGTGAACTTCATCCCTTTCTGTGCCAGCCGGTCCATATGCGGCGTATCGATCTTACAACGCTCACCGCCGTAGGCCTTCACATCGCCCAAGCCCATGTCATCGGCAAGAATCACAATGATGTTGGGATGCTTCTCCTCCGCGAGAGCCGATCCAACCAGCGCACAAAGGGCCAATGCCAATACAAACCTTCTCTTCATATTCGGTTCTTCCTTTGTAATGATCTGTCGATCACGGTTTGATGCTCACCCGCTCCCGCACGGGCTTCAGACGTTTTACGTCTGTAGCGTTGAAAACAGGACTCTCTCTCAGCTCATCCGCACCCGCGCCCTGGATATATGTGACAAACTCCTTAAGAAACTCAGCGCCCCGACCTTCCTCTGGGAATTGACCGTCCAGAACGACCTCCTCCTTAAAAACGGAAACCGGATTCTCGATGGATCGTGCGTGGACGGGCAATTGTCTATAGGTCGCCCCCTTCCCTTTCCCGTCCAGAGTCGACCAGTAAACGACCTTGTCTTTGCCTTTGATGTAAACAGCGTTGCAAATGCTCGCGCGATCCCAGTAGTTCAAGCCTCCGAACATCATTCCTTCAAACTCTCTCTTAGCGTCCGCAAGCCCCCCGTAATGCTTAGCCCGATAGATCCCGGAAGCCTTATACATGCTGCTTTTGCTATTGGCATAAAAATAGACCTGGTCATTCGGCACGGGCCTGTTTTGCGCCAAATGGGGCCAGACGTTAATCCCATCGAAGGGGAAGTCCGGCTTGTCCTTTTTATCAACAATCCCGACGAGCGTCGGAGCTATACAAGTCGTCGGGGTAATCTCATTGACGATCCGGCCGCTCGCTGCGGAGCCTGCGATCGGCTTGCTCCAGAAGATCATCGGCACGCGAATCCCGCCCTCAAAGTGACTGGACTTGAAGTTTTCAAGCGGATAATTCGACCCGGAAATGCTGCCGTTGTCGCTGGTAAAGATCACCATCGTATCATCTTCAACACCGGCATCCTTGAGAGTCTGCATTATCTTGCCGACACCACGATCCATAGCATAGGTCAAAGCCGCAAAGTTGCGGTCGTTGAACTGTGCCCTCCCCAACGCTTTCGCCTTCTTGTATGCCAATGACGTCTTCTTTGACCAGCCGGGAGCGGAGGGGCGCACGCCCGCCTGTTTGCACCGTTTATGTACCTCGGGAGGCATGGGCTCAAAATCCCGGCTTTTCTTCGCGTTAATCAGCTCAATCCAATCTTCCTTCTTAATTCCATCAAAGTCGCCCGGATACATCTTCTGCAAATCTTCCAGCTTACCGTCCAGCGGGGTGTGAGGGGCCGTGTAGGCGAGATAAAGAAAGAAAGGCTTCTTGGCTTTTACGGAACGCGTAATGAAATCAGCGCCGAAATCCGTAAAGAGGTCGGTGATGTACTCGCCGCCCTTTGCAACAAAGGGATCTGACGCAAACCCAACGCGCCGAGGCAGTTGTTCCCCCTTACTCATGTAGTACTTGCGCATGCCGCCATTATACAGGAACGCGTCATTAAACCCGCCTGTCGCGGGGTCCTTATCCATGCCTTTTGAGATCGTACCATGTGATTTGCCGACAAAGCAGGTCGTATACCCCCGGTCGCGCATTTGCTTGCCAATCCATGGGCGCTCTATCACATCCGCGCGATTACACCAACGCCCGGAGAGGAGAGTCGTGCGTGAGGGAGCGCACCAGCTCGCAGCATACGTCTGCATAAAACGGACGCCGTCCCGCCCCAGCTTATCAAGATTGGGTGTAAACTCATCAGACAGGCTGGACTCATCATCGCCCTGGAAAAGCTTTTTGTAACAACCCAGGTCACCAAAGCCAAAGTCGTCGACAAAGATGACGACAAAGTTCTTCGGTGCTTTCAGGTCCAACGCAGCCGCCGGGGCAACCATCGCACAAAGAGCCAATAAGGTAATCCATGTTCGTTTCATTGTTCGCCTTTCATTCACGGTTGCCTCGGCCTGTCACAGGTCCCTCTGGCGGTTGGCCCGTCCGCGGGCAGGTAGCGGATGGCCACAGACTAGTCTAGTATAGACGCCGAGGCCAGCAGAAGCCTGTCAAGAGAATGCCCCTCGGACCTTTCGCAGCCTTCGGTGTGCTCTAGATCCGCCCGAGATAGGGAAGACCCGCATCTGATTCAGTCGTCCCGAGGCAGTTCGGACCGTTACGGAACCGGAGGTTGCAGGTTCGAATCCTGCCGCGAGTGTTCGTTAACCCTTACAAGGCCATCCCCTTACGGCTGGCCTTGGGGTTTAGGGGAACGGAGGTTGGGCGTGTCTGGGCGTGTCCGAGGCCGTCTGCCCCATCCTCGCTCACCATGACGACTCCTTACGGCGCGGGCACGGGCAATAAGAAGACGCCCGCGGCCGGCGTGGGGCGTCGGCCGCGGGCGGGTCGTCCGGGTGGGGACGGATGGCGTCACTTCAACGTCAGGGTTCCCGCCTTGGTGGTGACGGCAAACGGGGCGGGATTGTATTTCAGCCGGAGTGCGAACTGGCCCTTCAGGTCTGTGGGCACACGCCACGTGTGCCTGCACGTCCCTCCTCAGCCATACTCCAGCGTAGCGGTGTGCACGACCTCGCCGGCGGCGCTGACGACCTCGATCGAGGGTTTGGGCGGGCGCTTCCCGCCGGCGACCAGCACTGAGCTAACCTTCGCGCCGACCGGATCGGTCTGATTCAACGAGAATGTGACCTTCCCGCCGCTGACCCTGGCGGCAACCGTTGCCTCGATCGGCGAGCCGAGGGGCAACGGCGTGCATTGGCCGGCCTTGACATCGAGAGGCTTGGCGCCCGCCGAGCCGGAGATCCTCGGCCCGCGCGACCCGGTGGCCGCCGGCAGGGTCAGGCTGTAGCGCAACACGCGGTAGGTGTCGGCCGGTACGACGACGGGGTCGGCCCCGCCGGTGACCGTCAGATAGTACTTCTTGCTGGCCAGCGTGCAGGTCCACTGGGCGGCCTTCACGCTGATCTTGCCGCCCTTCTCGTCGATCGGGGCGGCCGAGGCCTTCAGGCCGTCCACCGACACGATGTACAACGCGCCGTCAACCTGGACGGGCTGGCCCACGAACGACGTGGGAACCGAGGAGGTGAACTTCCCGGCCGCGTCGGCCACGAGGACCCCGTCGCCCTTGGGGCGGGCGGCGACCCCGAACGGCGGCGTTGCGGCGTCGGACAAGCTCAAGTTGCCGTTGCCGTCGACGATGCGGATCTTGCGAATCGTCTTGCCGAACGCGCACGTGCCCTCGGCCATCGCCGTAACGCCCGCGCCGCCCCGCACGCTGCTGCCCGTGTGGAAGTGACCGGAAATGACAACGGGAATCGCCTTGCCGTCGCGTTTGACGGTGACCGTCTGGGGGCCGAACGTACCCGTCTTGCCGCGCAGCCGGCTCTTGATCGTGACGGCCTGCCTGAAGTCTCCCGCCCCCGCCACATCCACACGGACGGCCGTCAGCGCGGTCTCGCCGGCCGAGGCCGCGTCGAGAATCACGCGGACCGGGCCTTTCTCGCTCAACAGGACGGCTTTGGGGCTGTGCAGTCCCGTCGCCTTCGGCACGGAGGTGCTGACGGGCTGTCGCGGCCGGCACATCGACCCGCGGCCGCCGGTCCGAGACTTGACATACTCCAGATCACCCACTCCGCCGGCGGCAATGCCGGCCGACAGGGCCATTGCGGCGCCGATCATCGTCAGGCGCCAGATAGGTTTCCATTTCATCGCTGGACTCCTGGTTGGAGGATCCCCAAAACCGGAAGGATCCCGAAGGTAGTTCGAACGGCTCGACGCTCGGCCGTTCCACCCGGACTTTTCGACTGGGATTTCCATATGGATTCCTGCCCACGACCAGCGCGGGCCTTCCTGGTAATTGTATCACGAGCCCGAGAGTGAACAAGCACTTTGCCGGCTCGGTGATGGCGGTTGCGATGTTGCCGCAAACCGTGCCACTCCCGATGTACATCGGGACTGCCCGTGTCTGGATGCGTCGACAACGGTTCGTTTGCCGTCCCTATCACGGGCAAGATGCCCGTGGCACGCCACATCGCAACCGCCTCGACTCGGTGGGGGATAGACGGGGGCGGAGCACTGATTCAGGATTGACGGGCCCCGGACGTGGCGAGCAGTCGGCGGCATCCGTTTGCCATTGCCCTACCTACTTACATGGGATGCGCCCATCCGAC
>CAZVEV010000256.1:0-9194 GCA_964625865.1 uncultured Planctomycetaceae bacterium
GGGCGATTAGCTCAGTTGGCTAGAGCGTGCGGATCACACCCGCAAGGTCACTGGTTCGAGCCCAGTATCGCCCATGTGATAAAGCCCTTGGAGACAAGGGCTTTTGCTTTTCTACAGGAGCCTGCGCAGCAGGTCGTAGAGCCTTGGCGAGAGGCGGTAGGTCAGTGATAGCAGGTGGGCGGGCCAGCCGATCACGACCAGGCTGCGATTCTTCCGGATGGCCCGCACGCCCGCACGGGCCACGCGCTCGGGGCTGACGTACATCCATCGCTTGGGCGTCTTGAAGGGGCGGCGGGGGTTGGCGTTGTCGACCGAGGCCATGAACGGCGTCTGTACGTAGCCCGGACACAGAGCCGTCGCGCCCACGCCCGTGCGGCGCAGGTCCGCCCGGAGGCTCTCGGTCAGGCCCACCAGGGCGAACTTCGTGGTCTGGTACGGCGCGAGGTTGCGGATCGCTGCCAGCCCGTGCATGCTCGCGACGTTCAGGATGTGCGCCTCGGGCCTGGCCAGCAATGTCGGCAGCAGCGCGTGGATGAACCGGA
The DNA here is from genome assembly GCA_964625865.1 of uncultured Planctomycetaceae bacterium. Classification (GTDB taxonomy): domain Bacteria; phylum Planctomycetota; class Phycisphaerae; order SM23-33; family SM23-33; genus CAZVEV01. The sequence continues at coordinate 543 of CAZVEV010000256.1, forward strand.
TCGGCGCCTCCAGATTCACCGCCAGCGTCCGGTCCCACTGCTCGGCGGAGATGTGCTTGACGCTCCCGTACACCAGGATGCCGGCGTTGTTGACGAGAATGTCAATGTGGCCCCATTCGTCCAGCACCTGCGCCACCGTCGCGCGGATCTGCTCGGGGTCGGACACGTCGCACAGCGACTGGCCCGCCTGTACGCCCAGCTCGCGCACCTTGTCAGCCGCCGCCGCCAGGGCCTCGCCGTCCCGGTCGACCAGCCACACGTGGGCGCCCCGCCGCGCCAACTCCAGCGCCAGGCACAGACCGATCCCGGACCCCGCGCCCGTGACCAGCGACTTGTTGTCTCTGATTACCTTCATTACATGATCCTGACCATGCTGTCTGCCGCAGATCTTAGCGCCGGGTCGGTCTTAATTCAACGGTCGATCAGCACGGCGCGACGACATTGGCCGGTCGCGTTGCCATCCTTCCGGCCAAAACTCCGTAGAGACCACGCGAAGATAGGGGTTACGTCAGGGGCATGGTCTTGTTATACTAAAGCAATCGAAGTGACAGTCGTACCGGCGTCGGTCCCGCGCGGGGGCCGGTGCCGTGGAGGCGGCCGAAGCGGAGTGTCCATGCCTTTGCCGGGCAAGATGATCTGCGCGGTTTGCCTACGCGCTTGACCTTCCACGGAGTGAGCAGACATGGAGCGTGCCGACCGATACGAGGGGGCCCAGGCGGTCCGAGTGGAGGCCCTTGAGCCGCGCTTGCTTCTGGACGGCGGGATGATGATCACCGAGTTCATGGCGATCAACGACTCGACCTTGCAGGACGGGGACCAGGAGTACTCGGACTGGCTGGAGATTCACAACTCGGGAACCGAATCGCAAGACCTGACGGGGTGGAAACTCAAGGATGGCGGCGCCGAGTGGTCCTTCCCGAGCATCTCGCTTGGCCCGGGCGAGTTCCGGGTGATCTTCGCCTCCGACGGGCGCGAGGAGGTGCCCGAACCAAAGGACCCGTACCTTGACGGCGAGGGGAACCTGCACACGAATTTCAAGCTCAAGGGCGGCGGGGAGTACCTGGGCCTGCTGGACGATACCGGCACGGTCGTCCACGAGTACGACGAATACCCGCAGCAGTACGAGGACATCTCGTTCGGCATTGCCCAGGATGTGGCGACCACCGAGTACGTCGCATCCGGCGCCACGGCGAGCTACCTCGTGCCGTCCGGCGACATCGGCGACTGGACGCCGGTGGCCTTCGACGACAGCGCCTGGTCGGTCGGCGAGACGGGCATCGGGTTCTCCGACGTGGTACCGGGCCTTGCGGTGTGGAACTACAAGGCCAACACGACCGTCGGTCATCTGGACACAGCCGAGCAGGTCATCGCGACCCCGTCGCTGCAGAGCTACGTCAATTCCGAGAACGCGGCGGTGATCAACTACCAGAACAGCGCCGCGGCGGGCCAATACGGGTCCGATGCCCAGTTCCCGGGCTTCACCTCGACAATGGACGACTTCGTGGTCGAGGCCACCGGGTTCGTGACGATCCCCTCGACGGGCCAGTGGTCCTTCGGGGTCAACAGCGACGACGGATTCAGCCTGGCGCTGGACAATGGGACCGACAGCTTCTTCATGTCGCATCCGGGCGTGCGGAGCGCGGCGGACACGATCACCACGTTCGACTTCACGCAGACCGGCCCGTGCAGCGTGCGACTGGTGTACTACGAGCGCGGCGGCGGGGCGGGGGTGGAGTTGTTCGCCGCCCCGGGCGCCCACGCGACGTTCAGCGCCGCGGCGTTCGACCTGGTGGGCGACACCGCCAACGGGGGCCTGGAGGCCTTCAGCGAGCCGGTCAGCGGCGGCGCCGGCGGCGGGGCGTTTGCCGCCCTGGTCGAGACGGACGTCGGATCGGTGATGGAGGGCGTCAATCCGTCGATGTTCGTGCGGATACCGTTTACGGTGGCCGACCCGTCGCAGGTCGAGACGCTGACGCTGAAGATGAAGTACGACGACGGGTACGTCGTGTCCCTCAACGGCGAGCCGATTGCCGATCGCAACGCCCCGGCGAGCCCCGCGTGGGATTCCACGGCCACCGCCGAACGGACGGCCACCGAGGCCGCCACGTGGGAAAACGTCGACGTGACGGACTACATCAGCCTGCTGATCGCCGACGACCAGACCGGGGACGAGGACAACGTGCTGGCGATCCACGGCATGAACTTCGCGGTCGATGACGGGGACTTCCTGGTCCTGCCCGAACTGGTGGAAGTCACCACGCTGGGCCTGGGCGAGCACTTCTTCGCCACCGCCACGCCCAACGACGCCAACATCGAGGAGTACTGGCTGTTCGTCGATGACACGACGTTCGACTACGACCGCGGGTTCTACGACACGGCCTTCGATCTGACGATCTCGACCGACACCGAAGGCGCGGAGATCTTCTACACCACCGACGGATCCGAGCCGAGCCGCACCAACGGGACGCTGTTCAACCCGGCCACGCCGATCCATATCGCCACGACCACCGTTCTGCGCGCGGTGGCCCTGAAGGACAACTACGGGGCCAGCAACGTCGACGCACAGACGTACATCTTCCCCCAGCACGTGGTGGCTCAGTCGAACACGCCGGCGGGCTTCCCCACGTCGTGGGGGTCTGCGGCGGCCGACTACGAGATGGACCCGGTGATCGTCACCGACCCGCTGTACAGCGACGGCCTGGTCGACGACCTGCTGTCGCTGCCGACGATGTCGATCGTGATGGACATTGAGGACGTCTTCGGTTCCAACGGAATCTACTCCAACTCGACGCAGCAGGGCGTGGCGTGGGAGCGGCCGGCCTCCCTGGAGTACTTCGACCCCAACAGCAGCGACGAGTTCCAGGTCAACGCCGGCGCCCGCATGTACGGCGGCGTGGGGCGCAATGCGCAGTACAAGAAGCACTCGTTCCGCTTCCTGTTCAAGGACGATTACGGTCCGACCAAGCTGCGGTTCCCATTGTTCGGGGACGAGGCGACCGACGAGTTCGACACGATCATCCTCCGGTCGAACTTCAACGACGCGTGGGTCTGGGGCGGGGCGCCCACGCAGTTCGTCCGCGACGAGTTCATGGGCCAACTGCAACTGGCGATGGGTCAGCCGGGGCGCCACGGCACGTTCGTGCACCTGTACGTCAACGGGCTGTACTGGGGCCTGTACAACCCGGTCGAGCGCCCCGACACGTCGTTCTCGGCGACGTATTTCGGCGGCGACAAGGACAACTGGGACGGGATCAACTCGACCCAGCCCACCGGCGAGAGCCAGACCGCCTCGTGGAACACGCTGATGGGCATGTCGGCCGGACTGGCCGCCAACGACGAGTACCAGCGCGTCCAGGGCAACAACCCCGACGGGACCAACAACCCCGCCTACGAAGACTACCTGGACATCGACAACTACATCACCTACCTGCTGGTCAACCAGTGGGGGGGCAATAACGACTGGGTCAGCCACAACTGGTACGCCGGCCGCCTCCGCGGTCCCGAGAGTACGGGCTTCAAGTCCTACTCCTGGGATGCCGAGTGGACCATGGACATGCGGTCGGGCCTGAGCGACAACACGGTCAACGACACGACCACGAGCAACTACCTGCTCAAACCGTACACCTACCTCCGCAACAACGACGAGTTCAAGCTCCGCTACGCCGACCAGATTCACAGATACATGTTCAACGGCGGCGTACTGACGCCCGAGTCGCTGGTCCCGCGTTATCAGGCGATGGCCGACTTCGTCGACCAGGCCGTCATCACCGAATCGGCCCGCTGGGGCGACGTGGTCCACGAGCCGGCCTACGATCTGGAAGACTGGACCAACGAGCGGGACTACCTGCTCAATACGTACCTGCCCGGCCGAACAGCCGTCGTCCTGGGCCAGTTGACCAGCGCGGGGTTGTACCCGAGCATCACCGCTCCGACGTTCCACATCAACGGGACCTACCAGCACGGCGGGACGATCGAGATCAACGACGAACTGACGATGACGCCCGGCGGGGCGACGATCTACTACACGCTGGACGGCACGGACCCGCGCGAGCTGTACGGGGCCATCAGTTCGACCGCCGTCCTGTACGACGACGCGGCGATCCCCCTGCCCCAGGGCGGTCACGTCAAGGCCCGCGTCTACGATGGCGGCCAGTGGAGCGCCCTGAACGAGGCGACGTACTACATCGACGTGGCGCCCGACATCCGCGTGACGGAGATCATGTACAACCCGGCCGACCCGACGGCGGCCGAAATCACCGCAGGACATGCAGACAGCGACGACTTCGAGTACATCGAGATCAAGAACATCTCGACCACCGATACGCTTCCACTGAGAGACCTGCGGTTCACCAACGGGATCGACTACACGTTTGGCGATGTATCGATCGTCCCGGGCGGGTATGTGGTGGTGGCGAAGAACCCGGATGCGTTTGCGGTCCGCTACAGCGGATTCGCAGGCACGGTGGTGGGGCCGTTCGAGGGCGGCACGTCGCTGCGCAACAGCGGCGAGCGGCTGCAACTGGACTCGCCGATCGGCGGGATCATCCAGGAGTTCGGCTTCAAGGACGGCTGGTACGACCACACCGACGGGGACGGGTTCTCGCTGACGATCCGCGATCCGCAGGGCGATCTTGCGTTGTGGGACCAGTCGGACGGCTGGCGGGCCAGCACGGCCCCGGGCGGCTCGCCGGGCACCGACGACGTCCTGCCGGACCCCGGGTCGATCATCATCACCGAAGCCCTGGCCCACAGCGACGGGCCCACCGTCGACGCGATCGAACTGTACAACGCCTCGACCGTGCCGGTCGACATCAGCACCTGGTTCCTCAGCGACCAGAAGAAAGACGATACAGGCGTTGAGGTCCTGACCAAGTACGAAATCCCGTCCATGGCGCCGCTGAACCCGGGCGACTACGTGGTCTTCTACGAGGATTTGCACTTCGGCACGGGGGCGGCCCCGTTCGCGCTGAAGGAGCTTCGTGACCAGGTGTATCTTTCGTCGAACGCCGGCGGGGTCGCCGGCGGCTACCGCGAGGACGTCGATTTCGGCGCTTCGCCAGCGGATATCCCGTTCGGCCTGCACGTCAAGAGCACCGGCGGGACGGACTTCACGCTGCTGGAGTCCCAGACGTTCGGCGGACCCAACGCTGACCCGTACTTCGACGATCTGGTGATCAACGAGGTGATGTACCATCCGGCCGATCCGACGGCCGACGAGATCGCCGCCGGCTTTATCAGCGACAACGACTTCGAGTACATCGAGATCTACAACTCCTCGACGACGGCCACGCGGACGTTGACCGACTTCCACCTGTCCAGCGGGATAGGCTTCACCTTCGGCTGGTATCCGGCGGCGGGGGCCGGCACGGAGGTCTGGACGCTCGAACCGGGGGCCACCGCCACCTGGACCGCATCCCTGCCTGCCGGCCTGGATAGCTACGAGGTCTTCGCCCGATGGGACCTGCTGGACGGGGAGGGCGACGAGCGGGACCTGGACGGGAAGGCCAGCTACCTGATCACGCACAACACGGGGTCAACCGAGGTCATCCGTGATCAGAAGCCCGAGGACGACGACGAGGGCCCCGGCTACATCGACGCCGAAGGGTGGGTCTCGCTGGGCACGTACGACTTCGACTCGACCGGCCAGGTCGTCCTGACGCGCGGGACGAATAACCCGGGCAACTGGACGATCGCCGACCAGGTCAAGTTTGTCAGCAACACTCACACCGAGACGGTGGGCTCGCCGGCGCTGAACTCCTGGTACACCGCCAACGGGCCGGCGACGATCGGGCCGGGCCAGTACGTCGTGGTCGTCAGCAACATCGCGGCGTTCGATTACCGCTACGACATCGCGGGCAATGGAATCGAGGTGGCCGGTCAGTACACGGGCAACCTGTCCAACGGGGGCGAGAAGGTCAAGCTGATGCGGAAGGGCAATCCCGAGCCCGATCCGAGCTACTTCATCCCGTGGTACCGCGTCGATTACGTCAACTACAACGACAACCTGCCCTGGCCGGTCGAGCCGGACGGAACCGGCCCGAGCCTGAACCGCGTCGACCCGGCCGATCCGTACCCGTACGGCAACGACGCGGGCAACTGGGTGACCAGTGCGGCCAACGGCTCGCCCGGGGCGCCCAACGTTGTCGAGGACACCACCCCCCCGACCGTGCCGACGGACCTCACGGCCGTGGTGGGCCTTGATCCCGATACGCAGGTCGAACTGGCCTGGACCGAGTCCGTCGAGCCGGGAAGCTACGTGGACTACTACGTGGTCTACCGCGACGGCGTGCAGATCGGCACGTCGGAGACCAACGCGTACGTCGACACCGACGTGACGGTGGTCACCCCGTATGCTTACGACGTCTCGGCGGTCAACCGCGACGGGTACGCCAGCGCCCGTTCGACCGCAGCCAACATCACCATCCCGGGCATCATTTCGTCCAGCGTGCCGTCCGAGACCGAGATCAGCGCGGTCTTCAGCGAGGCGCTCGTCGCCGCGTCGGCCGAACTGCTCACCAACTACACCTTCGTCGGCGGGACGCTGCAGACCGCCGTCCTGGACCCCGATAACGTCACCGTCACGCTGACGACCGACACCATGGTGGCCAACCAGGACTACACGCTGACCGTCGGGTCGCTCGGCACGGTCTCGGGCCTGCTCATGCCCGCCGGCCAGCAGGTCGCCTTCACCTACACCCCCGAGGGCGAAGGGTTCATCTTCCGGGAGTACTGGACGGGCATCGCGGGCAACGCCATTCTCGACCTGACCGGTCACGCCAACTACCCCGACAGCCCCACCGGCTGGGACCTGCCGACGCTCTTCGAGGCCCCGACCGACTTCGCCGAGAATTACGGAACGCGAATGCGCGGATACGTGCATCCCGACGAGTCGGGCAACCACACGTTCTGGATCGCCAGCGATGACAACAGCGAGTTGTGGCTGTCAACCGACGACGATCCGGCCAACGTGACGCTCATCGCCTCGGTGGGAAGCTGGACCGCCTCGCGCGAGTGGACCAAGTTGGCCTCGCAGCAGTCGGCCGAGATCTACCTGTCGGCCGGGCAGCGATACTACATCGAGGCCCTCCAGAAGGAGGGCTCCAGCCTGGACAACCTGGCCGTTGCATGGCAGCGGACCGGCGGCGCGTTCGAAGGACCGATCCCCGGCGTGCGTCTGTCTCCGTTCGTGCCGGCGGGCATGGACTTCAGCCCGCCGACGACGCCCGAGAACGTCACCGCCCAGGCCGTCGATCCGACGAGCATCGACGTGGCCTGGGACGCGGCGACCGATCCGGACAGCGGCGTGGGCCAGTACATCGTCTACCGCAACGGCGCGCAGATCGCCACCACCGACGGGGCGACGCTGGCCTACCCGGACACCGGCCTGGATCAGGGCCAGACCTACACGTACAGCATCGCGGCCGTCAACGGCGGCGGGCTTGCCGGCGCCGAAGGCGCCGCGGCCCCCGTCAGTCCGCCACCGACCGTCGAGTCGGCCTCGCCGGCCGGGCAGACGACCGTCGTGGTGACCTTCGGCGAGCCGGTGGATCAGACCACCGCGGAGGTCCCGGGCAACTACGAGCTGGCCTTCGGAGCGTCCGGGACCGTTGCGATTGCTTCAGCCCTGCGCGATCCGGGCAACACCCGCAAGGTCACGCTGACCCTCGGCCAGGCCATGGTCGAGGGCACCGCCTACACGCTGACGGCGAGCCTGGTCGAGGACGCCAGCGGCAATGTCGTCCATCCGGGCAGTTCCAGCGCGGCGTTTACGTACACCGGTTCGGACCTGCCGGCGGCATGGCCCTTCGACAGCGATTCCGACGGCTTTACCTATGTCGACGACGTCTTCGGCACGTCGAATCCGGGCAAGGCCACGGGCAACTACGTGTCGACCGGCGGTCATAGCGGCGGGGGGCTGCGCGTCTATCTCGGTCCGGGACGCACCTCGGGCGCCATGTCCGGCGGATGGTCGCGCCCGTTCATCGCCTACGACGTGACGGCCGAGCTGTCGCTGCGATACCGCATGGTGATGGGCCAGGGCTACGAGTCGAACGAATACGGCGAGGTCATCCTCGAGATCGACGGCGTGCGGTACGGGTCGGCAGCCAACAGCAGCCTCGTCCACGTCGCGGGCAACGGCAACGGCGGCGGCAACGACGACACGGGCTGGCTGGCCGCGACGTTCGACGTGGCCCTGACCGCCGGCGAGCACACGATCACCATCGGGGCCTACAACAACAAGGCCACCTACAGCGACGAGTGGGTCGAGGTCTTCATCGACACCGTCACGCTGACGCCGATCAACACCACCCCGACCGTCGTCGATCCGATCGACGACGTGACGGTCGAGCAGGGCGCCGCCGAGACGGTTGTGGACCTGTCGAACACCTTCGACGACGTCGACGTTGGCGACACGCTGACGCTGACGGTTACCGGCAACACGAACCCGGGCCTGCTGGCTGCGGGCATCAGTGGAACGGACCTGACGCTGTCGTACACGCCCGGTCAGAACGGCACGGCGGAGATCACGATCCGTGCGACGGACCCGGGCAGCGAGTGGGTCGAGGACGTCTTTGCCGTCACCGTGCTGGCGCCCCCGGCGGCGCCGACCGGCGTGGACCTGGCCGACGGCAGCGATACCGGCCAGTCGGC
>CAZVEV010000257.1:0-9186 GCA_964625865.1 uncultured Planctomycetaceae bacterium
CGCCAAGCTCATCATCAACGCCGCAAGACTCCGGAGGCTTGTTGCATAATCTTCTCACGGGCGGGGCTACCCTCTGTCGGGCCTGACGGCCCTCCGCATGCCGACATCACCCAGACGACCCTTCGCAGCCCCGACATGCGCCCGAACACCTCTGCCAAACCGGCGGTCGTCAATCCCACAGATACCGCTCGTCGTATTCGACCCCATGCTTCTTGAGCAGGAGCAGGAACTCCTCCTCGAATGTCTGCGTCTGATGATGGACAGCCTGGTTGGCGATGTAGGAGGCGACGGCATCGATCTGTGAACGACTGACGGTGAACGCGCCGTATCCTGTCTGCCAGGAGAAGTCTGACATCGTTGGAAACGTGCTGTGAATCCACCCGGTCGAATTCGCCTTGATCTTCCCCACGGCCGTCGCAATGGACATGGACGCCGGCAGCCTGACCAACACGTGCGCGTGGTTCGCCGTGCCTCCAATGGCGATAGCGGTTCCGCGGAGATTCCTCGCGATGCCGCCCATATAGGCATGGATGTCGTCCATCATATCCTGGGGAATCAGGTTGCGCCGCCCCGACGCAGCGAAGGTACAATGGTAGTGAAGTGACGTAAACGAGTGCCCCATTGATCCGCCGTCCTTTCTCCCACGCGATGTTGTTGTGGACGCGTCGCGCCTACTTCCCTGCCATGCAGATCACCTTGCCGTCTTTCGTCGTGATGTACAGTCGGCCGGCGGCGGCGATCATGCCGTCGAATGCGGGGGGCGCGGGCAGCTTGCATGACGAAAGCTGCTTGCCGTCGGCGGCCGAGAAGACTTTCAGCAGTGCGCCTTTCCGTCCCTCGAAGGCGCCCAGCGGGTCCTTGGCGTCGACCACGTCGGGGGGGCCTGCGGTGAACAGGCGATCTCCCGCGAGCACCATCGCGCGGATGCGAACCGGCGTCAGCGTCTTCCACTTCTCCGGGGCATATCGCACGTACCCGGTGCCCTTGTCCGTGCCGCGTCCGCCCCTGCGATGGCTGTCGGGCTTGGCGCCCTTGGGCAGCCAGTTCAGGGCGGTCTTGCCTCTTTCCAGGAATCCGGGCTGATTGTCGTTGTCGTCGGCGAACAGCAGAACGCCCTGCTCGCCCGGCGTGAAGTACGGGCTCCACTGGTGGCGGCGGTAGAAGTACTTCGCGGCGTAAGTCGTCGTCTCGTCGAAGACGACCAGTTGACCGGCTTTCGGCGAGTACTGAGCCATGTTGAAGCCGGGCCAGCGCTTGCTGTACATCCAGTAGATGCGGTCGTATCCGCTGTCGTCGAGGAACCCGCCGGTCGCCGCAAGGTGGTTGGCGCCCATGTCCAGTTCGCCAAGGCTGCTCTCACGCTTGACCGGCAGGCGATTCAGCTTGGCGTCGAACTTGATCCGTCCCATATACAGGTCCTTGCCGTCGCTGACGATCAGGTCCGACAGGGCCCCTTCCATGGCGAAGGGTCGGCCGGTGTCTTTCTTGATATCAGGCCAGGGACCGTCGAGATGATGACTGTGGAGTACCTTGCCCGTCTTGGCGTTCAGGGCGTAGACGATGATCCCGCCGTCGAGGAACGACGACCGTCCGGCGGCGAAATACACCACGCCGCCCTGGACCAGCACGCTGCCACTGACCGGCCAGACGCTCTCGACCTGCTCGAACGCCACCATGCGCCGGTCGTCCGGCGCGGCGCGGAAACGCCACACCAGCGCCCCGTCGGTGGCGCGAAGGCAGTAGACCGAACCGTCGCGACAGCCGAACAGCACCATGCCGCCGTGCACCGTCGGGGCCGAGTCGATCCTCCCGCCGGCGGTGAAGGTCCATACGTCCTTGCCGTCGGCGGTATTCAGGCAGCGAATGCGATGGGCGTCCTTTTCCGCCACCCACAGGCGATCGCCGACAACCACCGGCGGCGTGCCGGGGCCGGCGAGGGTGGCCTCCCATTTCGCGCTCAGTTCAGCGGGAACGGCGGTCTTGTTCGCCCCGCTTCGCTGCCCGTCGCGCCGATACATGGGCCACTCGCCGGGAACAGGGACTGACGATTTACGCGTGCTGATCTTGCCATACGCCGGGCCTCGTGTCAGGGCGGCGTCGGTGGCGGGCTTGAGCGTCTCGACCGGCTTGGCGGACATCGCGAGGTATCCGTTGATCTTCACGCCGGGATAGCAGAAGCACTGATCGCTGGGGGCGTAGAACAGGCCGTTGGCCGGCGTGGCGCCGGTCAGGCACGGCGCGCGGAGCCAGTCAGCCCGCATGTGCCCGTCGCCCTCTACGTCGACGAACTCGGCCCCGCGCTTGGGCAGGATCAGGTAACGCTCCGTCGCCTTGGACCGGAAGCAGCGATAGTGGTGGCCCGGGGAGATCAGCTTGTCCACCGTGACCTTCTTCCTGACCTGGCCGGTCTTGATGTCCAGCCCCGAGAACGACGCGCACCAGACCGTGCCGTTGGTAACAAACACATCGGTCGGCTGGGTGCACGCGGCGGACCAGCCCTTCCCGCCTCGCTGCTGCCACAGCACCTTGCCGTCCTTGAAGGACAGGGCCGTCAGGTACAGGGCCGCCCTGGGCTTCCTGGCTTTCTTCTTGGCCGGTGCGGGGGCGGGCGCTGCAGCCTGTCCCGGGCCGTGGAACAACACCACGTCGTCGCTGATGACCAGCGTGCAACTGGCCCCGACGGCCCCTCCGATGGGATTGGCCGCCCGCCAGACCTCCGCGCCGGTCCGCGTATTGAGGCAGACCAGGTTGTCCATGTCGTGGTACACCACCTTGCCGTCCAGCGCCGACAGGGCGTAGGGCATGACGCGAGCCTTCTCCTTGCGCCAGATTTGCTTGCCCGTCGCCACGTCAACCGCCACCAGCGTATCGTCCAGCGCCGTCTTGCCGAACCGCGCGGTGGCCGCCACCGACCGTTTCTTCGTGAGCTTCGCGATCAGGATCCCGTCGGACAGGAGCAGTTCGTCGGCGCCTTTGGTTCCGGGAAGCGCCTCGGTGAGTATCTTGCCCGTCGCGGCGTCTATCACCGACACGGGCGAGTCGAGGAAGCCCAGCGTGACGTAGACGCGGTCGCCCGATGCGACCAGGCGCCGCGGGATCGTGTGGTGCAGGTTCCACCGATTGCCCGTCCCGGTCCCGAACTCCGGCTGCCACTTCCGCATCGGGACTTTCCAGAGCAGTACGCCGTTGGCCGCGTCGCGTGCGATGAGGTTGCACTTCCAGGGCAGCTTCCGGAACACGCCGACCGGCCCGTCGTCGTGGATGGTGAAGATGCGCCCGCCTGCGCTGACGACGGCGTTGACGCTGGTGGGCATCTCGTGGCTGCGGGACCACAGGGGCCCGGCGATCCAGTTCAGGCGTCTCGGCGGGCCGATGTGACGGTCCCGGGCCACCGCGTTGCCGCTGGCGTCGTGCAGGAAGTGCGACCACTCGTCGATGTCCGCGGGGCGCGGCTTGACCGTCCTGGTCCACGTCGTGCCCTTGCGAATGTATGCCACGCCGTCGGGGGCCAGCACGCGACGGACCTCGTCCATCGTCACGCCGCCGAGGTCGCCGGCCACCACGAGGTTCACCACGTTGTCGATGTAGGGCAGGGCCTTGCCGTCGAACCGGTCAATCGAAACCTTGCCGTACTTCCCCACCGACCACACGTGGCGCCGGGCCTGTTCCACGACGGCCGCGTCGGTGTCCAGGCCCTGAACCAGATAGCGGTTGTTCGCATGAAGCGCCGCCGTCAGCTTGCCGTCCCCGCAGCCCACGTGCACCACCAGACCTCCGGTAACGCCGGTCTTGGCGAGGATATCCGAAGCGGTAGCCGCCGCCAGCGGGCCGGCCGATGCAACGAGGGCAAGGACGATCCAGAGGACAGTACGGGGTGTTGAGTGGGTTGATTTCATTGCGGTGTTCCTGTTGTGTGGGGGTGATGGCCTCACGACCGGGGGCTTGTGCCCATGGGCGGCATCCATCCGAATGGCGTCTTGTTATACAGCTATAATGCTGCCCGACAGTAGAAGTGTCAATCCAACACGCGAATCGCGCCTCGTCAGCCTCTCCCGCTCGGTTGCCGCACCTCACCGTCCGGAGTGCCAGATTTGCCCAAAAAGGGGCTTGCTTGTGACTGTAACGCGCCTAAAGTGTAGATGTATCTGGCCGCCTCATGGAGAGGCGCCGCTCCGGCGTTTCGTCACCCGCGCGTGGCTGACAGAAGCCCGGGCGGCCAAGGAGCATATCCATGCAAGATGTGATTGAGGTGCCGGTCGTTTGGCTCCAGGGCGGTGCCTGTACCGGCTGTGCCGTTTCCCTCCTGAACTCCCTGGCCCCTGATGCAACCAGCATCGTCCTGAGAGAACTGACGCCGGGCAAGCACCTGTCGCTGCGATTCTGCATGACGGTGATGGCCGGACAGGGCAAGCAGGTCGTGGATATTCTCCGTGACGAGGCCGTCGAGAACGCAGGCGGCTACGTGCTGGTCATGGAAGGCACGCTGCAGGTGGGCGACACCATGTTCGCCACGCTCGGCGAGGCCGACGGGGAGGAGATCGCCATTCACGAGCACGCGGCCAACCTTGCCCGGGGCGCGATGGCCGTCGTGTCGATGGGCACGTGCGCCAGCTTCGGCGGGATTCCGGCGGCGGAGGGCAATCCCACGGGCGCCTGCTCGATGGAAGCGCTTCTCGAGCAGGAAGGCATTGACGTGCCCCTGGTCCACATCCCCGGATGCCCGCCCCACCCGGACTGGCTGGTCGGCTCGCTGACGGCCATCGGGCTGTACGGACTGGGCGCGGTGGCCGCCGACCTGGACGAACTCAGACGCCCGAAGATGTACTACGGGAAGAACATCCACGAGACCTGCCCGCGCCGCGCGGACTTCGACGCCGGCCGGTTCGCCGCGCAGTTCGGTGTCCCGGGCTGCCTGTACCAACTCGGCTGCAAGGGCCCGGTCACGGCCGCCGACTGCCCCACCCGCATGTGGAACAGCGGCACGAACTGGTGCATAGGAGCGGGCAGCCCGTGTCACGGGTGTGTCGAGCCGGACTTCCCCGACAGGCTCAGCCCGCTCTACGAGAAGATCAACGAGGAACGTCTGGACCGGTTCCGCCTCCTGGACCCCCACGCGCCTTCGGCCACACAGGCCTGATTTCGGAGAACTCCGCATGCACGCAGAGAACCCCCAACCCACTACGGAAACCACCGCCACCATCACCGTCGACCCGGTAACGCGGATCGAGGGGCACATGAAGGTCGAGGCCTGCATCGACGGCGGCGAGGTCAAGGACGCCCGATGCTGCGGGACGCTCTTTCGCGGATTCGAGAGAATCCTGATCGGGCGCCATCCGCTCGACGCGGCGCGGCTGACGCAGCGCGTCTGCGGCGTCTGCCCCACCGTGCACGGAACGGCGTCGGCCCTGTGCCTCGACAACGCGCTCGGGCTGGCAGAATCCATCCCGCCCAACGGGCGACTCGTGCGGAACCTGCTTCTGGGGTCGAACTACCTCCAGTCGCACGTCCTGCACTTCTTTGCCCTGGCGGCGCTGGACTACGCTGACGTGACGGCGCTGGCCGACTACGACGGCGGCGAGACGGACCTCAAGAGCGTCCGCTGTTTCATCGACCGCGGCGCCCTGTCGCCGTTCTTCCCGCGCTACGAGGGCGACTACCGCTGCGACAAGCAGACCAACATCCACCTGGTCAGGGGATACATCCAGGCCCTCAGGATCCGGCGCATCTGCCACGAGATGCTCGGCATCTTCGGCGGGAAGATGCCCCACAACATCGGCCTGATTCCCGGCGGCGCGACCTGCGAGGTGACGGCCGACAAGATCGCCACCTTCATGGGCAAGCTCCAGGAGGTCCGCCGGTTCATCACTGACGTGTACTTCCCGGCGGTCTTCACGGTGGCCGGGGCGTACGGGGACTACTTCGACATCGGCGCCGGGTGCGGACGGTTCATGTCCTACGGCGCGTTCGATCTCGACGGCGAGTCGACCGATCCGCTGAAGCGCAACCGGCTCCTGCCGTCGGGGCTCTACGAGAACGGGGCGCTGGGCGAGGTCTCCGCCGACAAGATCATCGAGGACGTCACCCACAGCCGATACACCGACGAGTGCACCGCGCCGCCGGCCGAAGGCGTTACCGAACCGGAGCCGGACAAGGACGGCGCGTACAGTTGGCTCAAGGCGCCGCGGTACGAGGGCAAGCCGATGGAAGTCGGCCCGCTGGCCCGTGCGCTGGTGGCCTATGCGTCCGGGCACGAACGTGTGACGGCAGACGTGGGGGCGGCGCTGGACGCCGCCGGCGTCGGGGCCGACAAGCTGCCTTCCGTGCTCGGGCGTCACGCGGCGCGGGCCATCGAGGCGGCTATCGTGGGCGATGCGATGATGGAATGGCTGCAGGCGCTGAAGCCGGGCGAACCGGTGGCCGTGCCTATCGAGATCCCCGACGAGGGCTCCGGCGCGGGGATGACCGGGGGCCCGCGCGGGTCGCTGGGGCACTGGATCACGATCAAGGACAAGGTGATCGACCGGTATCAACTGGTCGTGCCGACCACATGGAACAGTTCGCCGCGCGACGGCAACGACGTGCCAGGCCCGATGGAGCAGGCACTGATCGGCACGAAGGTCAAGGACGCCGACAACCCGTTCGAGGTCGTCCGGATCGTCCGGTCGTTCGACCCGTGCCTGGCCTGCTCCGTACACGTGATGACGGCAAAGGGCGACACCATGGGAGTGCACCGAATTGTCTGACGTTCGCGTCAACATCGTGGGTGTGGGCAACACGCTGATGGGCGACGACGGCGTGGGCCCGGCGGCTATCGAGGCGATGGCGGCCCGGTCCGACCTGCCGGCGGGCGTCCGGCTGCACGAGGCGGGCCTGGCGCTGACGGACGTTCTGGGACAGCTCGACCCGGACGCCCCGCTGATCGTCGTGGACGCCGTTCGCGGCGGGCAGGAGCCCGGGACGGTCTACCGGGTGGAACTGTCCGACCTGTCGGGCGCCGACGGCGCGCCGGGCGGGCCGATCTCACTGCACGAGATCAGCGTCTTGCCGGCCCTGCGGATAGAAGCCCTCACCGGGCGAACATTCCGCGACGTAACCGTATTCGGCATCGAGCCGGGTTCCGTGGCATGGGACCACGGGCTTTCGACCCCCGTTGCGGCCAAACTCGACAAGCTCATCACCGCCGTACTGCACCACGCAGAGACGAACCAACCCGTCGCATTGACGGCAGGAGAACCAGCGCGATGAATCCGACAGAGCGTAAACCGAACGAGGAAATCGTGGCCTCGCTGGCCGGGGCCAAACAGGTGTTCATTCTCGGCTGCGAGGGCTGCCCCATCGGCTGTGAGACCGGCGGGCAGCCCTGGGTCGACGAGATGACCGGCGTCCTGAACGACGCGGGGGCCGCCGTGACCGGATCGGCCCTGATCGACATGATCTGCAACAAGGCGATCGTGGGCATCAAGCTCGGCCGGATAGTCGACCAGGTCGCCGACGCCGATGCCATCCTCGTCGGCTCCTGCGGCGTGGGCGTGCAGGCGGTCGGCAACATGGTCGGGCGCCGCGCCGTTCCCGCGATGGACACGATCTCCCTGAGCGACCACCAGGGCTTGTGGCCGTCCGAGGAACGCTGCGCCCACTGCGGCGAGTGCATGCTCGCCGACACCGGGGGCCTGTGCCCCATCACGCTGTGCGCCAAGAGTTTGGTCAACGGCATCTGCGGGGGCACGGGCGACGACGAGTCGTGCGAGGTCTCCAGCGAGCGGCGGTGCGGGTGGCTGATGATCTATGAGCGGCTCGAGGCGCTGGGACGGCTCGACGACTTCAAACGGCTCCTGAAGCCCAAGGACTATCGAAAGCAAACGATCTCCGACGCCAACCGACGCACCATCCGGTGGGCGCTGGAAGTGTCACAGGCCGATCAAGAAACGGTAGAAAACTAAGCGGGATCAGAACATGAGCAAACTCCAGGAGAAACTCGCGGCCGGCGACTTTGTCGTGACCGGCGAGATCGGACCGCCCAAGGGAACCAACGTCGAACCCGTCCTGCACGAGGCCGACGAGTTCCTCAAAGACACGGTCACCGCCGTGAACGTGACCGACATCCAGACAGCCGTCATGCGCGTCGGATCACTGGCGGTCAGCAAGCTGCTGATCGACCGCGGCATCGAGCCGGTCTACCAGATGGTCTGCCGGGACCGCAACCGCCTTGCCCTCCAGAGCGATCTTCTGTCGGCGTCCATTCTCGGCATCGAGAACGTTCTGGCCTTGACGGGCGACCACGTGGTCATGGGCGACCACCAGGACGCCATGCCCGTCTATGACCTGGACTCGGTGGGCCTGCTCGACGCGATGAGCAGGCTGGAGGACGGCGGCGATCTGGGCGTGGACATGAAGGGCAATCCCAACGAGCTGGACGGGGCGCCGACGTTCTTCAAGGGCTGCTGCGTCACCCCCTGCGCCCCGAGGCCCGACGCCCAGATCCTCAAACTCGAGAAGAAGGTCGCCGCCGGAGCGCAGTTCGTCCAGACGCAGGCGGTCTACGAGCCCGCGGCCTTCGAGACGTTCATGCGCCAGATCGAGCACATCAACGTGCCCGTCCTGGTCGGCATCGTCATGCTCAAGAGCGCCGGGATGGCCAAGTACATGAACCGCGGCGTGCCCGGCGTGACCGTGCCCGACCCCCTCATCCAGCGCCTGTCCGACGCCGCCAAGGAAGACCGCCAGAAGGTCTCCATCGACATCTGCGGCGAACTGATCCAGGCCATGAAGGACTGCTGCCAAGGCGCCCACCTGATGACCCTCGGCTGGGACCACTGCGTCCCCGGCATCATCGAAGCCGCCGGCCTGGCGTAGTCCCCCGACCGACGACACGGTCGCTGGGGGAGGTTGAAAGTTGAAGGTTAAAGGTTGAAGGTTGGACATCCCGGGCATCCGGTTTCGGACGTTTGGCCTGTGACCTTTGACCTTCGCCCTCTAACCTTGAACCCGTAACTTCCAACTGCGCACCCTCACCCGCCTGAGGTTTACACTTTGCGGGCGCAAAGCCCTCAGCCGCCCGGCCGCCCATTGTGATAACCGCCTGCCTTCCCTTGTACTACATCTCATTCCGCCCCGAACGGCCCTCCTTGACACCTTTACACTGTAAGGCGTGGTTCAAATGAGGGTAACAGATGGGGGGATGCGGCC
>CAZVEV010000258.1:0-9135 GCA_964625865.1 uncultured Planctomycetaceae bacterium
CATCGCTGCGTGAAACAATGCTCCGTCCGCCATCCACAACTATTGACAATATCTCAACGGGAGCAGCAGAACATGGCTGATCAGATCACGATCAACCGGGCGCCGGTGCTTACGCTGTGGGCAACGGTGGTGGCCGAGCGGCTGGGGTATGACGGAGAGGCGGCGCTGTCGCTGGGCAAGTGCCTTGCCGGGCTCAACGCGCAGCGAAAGGGGCGGGCCCTGGGCATCTACGGTGGCAAGGCCGGGCGCGGCGGGCACGAGCCGGACAAGCCCACCAGCGGACTGGGCGAGGAGTTCTGGGTGGACCTGTGCGGCCGAAGCGTGCCGGCCATGAACACCGACGCCGGCGTCCGGGCCGTGGTTAAGGACAAGCCCGTCCAGCCGGACAAGGTGCGCACGTACCTCGAGAGCACGTTCGGCCACGACCTGGGCGCCGTTCGTGATGCGATGGCACAGTTGGCCGGCGCGTTCGAGGCCGACGAACTGGCGGCCGCGGCCAGCGGCTTGTACGAGCGGTTCCGGCCGGAGATTCCGCGCGGCCGGCGCGGCTGGGGGGCCAAGGGCACGCTGGACCTGAATTTCGTTCGTTCGCTTGCTCAACGGGCCTGACGTCTCACGGCGGCCAACGCGACGGGTCGCCGATTCGGGGAAGCACTATGTTGAGAAATACGTTCTGCCACGTGCCCGGCATCGGGGTTCGGACCGAGCGTCAACTGTGGGCGGCAGGGACACTCTCGTGGGACCAGGCCCGGTCGGACGGCGATATTCCGCTGGGACCGAGCCTGGCCGGGCGGCTGGCGCGAGACGTGGCGGAATCCCAGGCGCACCTGGCCCGCTGCGACGGGCAGTACTTCCACCAGCGACTGCCCTCGAACCAGCAGTGGCGGATGTTCGCCGAGTTCAAGCATACCGCGGCCTACCTGGACATCGAGACCACGGGCCTCGGCGGGGTTGACGATTACACCACGACCATCGCCCTGTACGACGGGAGCCGCATCTGCCACTACGTGCACGGCCGAAACATGGGCGACTTCGCACGGGACATCTCCCGTTACGGCCTGCTGATCACGTACAACGGCCTGTCGTTCGACGCGCCGTTTATTCGCCGGTGTCTGGGCGTGCCGCTGGACCAGGCGCACATCGACCTGCGGTACGTGCTGGCCGGCCTGGGCTATCGGGGCGGGCTGAAGGGATGCGAGCGACAACTCGGTCTGGACCGCGGCCCCTTGGCCGACGTTGACGGGTTCTTCGCCGTCCTGCTGTGGTACGACTACGTCCGGAACCGCAACCGGCTGGCCCTGGAGACCCTGCTGGCCTACAACATGCTCGACGTGGTGAACCTCGCGACGCTGATGGCCCTGGCGTACAACCTCAAGCTCCGCGACACGCCCTTTGCCACCACCCACCGCCTGCCGGTCCCCGTGCCCCCGAGACTTCCGTTCCAGCCGGACAGGGCGACCATCGAACGGATCAAACGTGAGCATGGGTGGTAAGACGGGTGGACTGGCTGATTGGTTGATTGGTAAGATCAGAACCTGACAGGCGCATGGCGCGTAGGGCGTGCAACTCGCAACTCGTTGCACGCGGAAAGAACAGACAATCCGTTCCGCGTGCAACAAGTTGCACGCCCTACCTGGAACGACCTTCGACCTTCAACCACCGAGACACCAATGATAGATGAATGGGACCTGACGGCGACGAATCTGCATCGTATTTCACAGCGGAGCTACGAGGTGGCGGTCCTGCCGGCCGCGGCCATCGAGCCGCACAACCGGCACCTGCCCCAGGGGCAGGACTTCCGCCACGCCACATACGTCGCCCGCGAGGCCTGCCGCACCGCCTGGGACGCGTGTGAGTCGGTGATCTGCCTGCCCACCCTGCCCTACGGGGTGGACTGCAACCTGGCGGCGTTTCCGCTGGCGATTCACGTTTCGCAGGCTACGCTCGATGCGATGGTCCGCGAGATCATCGTCTCACTGCGGGGACACGGCATCCGCAAGGTGGTCATCCTCAACGGGCATGGCGGGAACGACTTCGCGGCGCTGATCCGCCAGATCCAGTGCGACATGGACGTGCACGTGTTCGTGTGCAACTGGTGGACCGTGGGGTCCGACGCGTACGACGAGATCTTCGACAAGCGCGACGACCACGCCGGACAGATGGAGACGTCGGTGGCGATGGCGCTGTATCCGGAACTCGTCGAGCCGGACGTCGCGGGCGACGGGCAGACAAGGCCCTACCGCTTCGAGGCGCTCAAGCGCGGCTGGGTGCGGACGAGCCGACGGTTTGACCGGCTAAACGATCACTGCGCCTCGGGCGACCCGACCGGCGCGACAGCCGAGCGGGGCCGGGCGTATCTCGACCTGGCCTGCAAACGCATCAGCGACTTCCTGGTGGACCTGGCGAGCGAGCCGATCGACGAGCACTTCCCGCAAGCGCCCTGACGGGTATTCGCCGAGATGTGTAGGGCGTGCAACTGGTTGCACGCGGAACGGATTGTCTGTTCTTTCCGCGTGCAACGAGTTGCACACCCTACCCGTTACCGATCTTGACCGTCGCAGGCCGGGCGGGTAGAGTCGGGGAGGGATCGTCTGCGGCGCACCATGCGCCGCGGAGAGGTCCCTCCGGTAGGGTGTCCGAGTGGCTGAAGGAACTGGTCTTGAAAACCAGCGTGCCGAAAGGTACCGTGGGTTCGAATCCCACCCCTACCGTTTGACCGGGTCTCTGCGTGCAAAGACGCCGTGTGGACCACTGCGAAAGGCAAGGATCATGAAGCGAACTGTTGCCGGTGTGTTGACCGTGTTGGCCCTGGCGTGTGCGTGCCCGGCCCAGGCGCCTGCGAACGACCTGAAAGACCGCCCCGACAAGCCGGCGGCCCGCCCCGCGACGTACAAGGGGCCCAAGGTCGCCCTGAAGGTCACGTTCACGCCCGGCGCCTACGTGCTGACCGAGACGATGACCATGCCCATGACGATGACGATGACCGTCAGCGGGCGGGACAGGACCATGAAGACGGACATCACGATGGCCGTCGGCGGCGGCATCGAGATATCCAAGCCCAACGAGTCCGGCGAGCAGGACGTCCGCTTCTCCTGCCGCGCCGTCAAGACCACCATCTCCATGCTCGGCCAGACGATGCAGTACGACAGCGCCGGCCCCGCCGACAAGCAGACGCCGCAACTGGCCCGGGCGCTCAAGCCGCTGGTCGGGGTGGAGGTGACGCTGACGGGGAAAGAGGGCAAGTGGAAGAACGTCTCAGAGGCCCTGACGACCGTGCTGGCCAAGATCGGCGACCGCCAGATGCGCCAGCAGATGAGGGGCATGTGGGAGCCGTTCCTCCAGGAGATGCTCACCAAGCACTGGGCGAGGATGATCCCGACCAAGCCCGTGGGGCCCGGCGACGAGTGGGCATCGAGCATCAAGGTCGCCTCCATGCCGATGCTCGGCGATATGGCGTTCGACGCCAACTGCCGCCTCCGCGACGTGGTCAAGACGCCTGCCGGACAGGTCGCCGTCATCGACTTCGTCGTCAAGGCCAAGGTCGCCGACAAGACCATCCCCCCCGCCGAGGGCGGCCCGCCGGTCAAGATGGTCATCGACACCCTCCAGACGTACATGACCGGCACGGTGAGGTTCAACATGGACATCGGCCTGGGAACGAATCTCGTGCTGAACCAGGACCTGGCCGCCGTGATGTCCGCCAACCAGGGCGCCCTGAACATGACCGTCGCCCTCGACGGGACGGTCAAGTACGTCAACACGCTGACGAAGGCCAAGCCCGCCAAAGACGCCGAGTGAACCGTCGCGCCGTTCCTGGAGCGCCGACAGCGCCCGCCTTTCCCCGCCCTGATATCCCGCGCCTGAACGCCCCCAGGCTCCGCCTGGGGGGTCTCGGCGACTGAGAACGCGTCACCTTCGCAGACCCGTTCACGAAACCCGTGTTTCGCAGGTGATGCGTGTTCGCAGATACCCCACGGGTGGAACCCGCGGGCGTTTGACTCCCTCGCGACCATGCGCGCCTAACGTGAATGCAACGACACGTTCGAGGCGCATAGCGAGGCCCGCCCCGGCAAGCCGGGACGGGCCTTCTCAAAATCGCATCCTTGCGACTTAGACTACATGGCAACCGGCTGTGAGCCGTTCTTCGCGCTGGCCACGGCCGCCTCGACGAACTTCATGTGCTTCACGCCGTCGGTGACGTTGGCGTAGCGGCTTCCGTCGCAGTTGAACGGTTGGCCGTCGTTGTACAGGCGGACGTCCTTCTCGAACTCGCGGTGCAGGCGGGCGTAGGCGTCGTGGAAGGCCTCCACGTGCCCTGACGGGATCGTCGGCTCGTCGAGCAGTTCCTGCGGGATGCCCTTGAGGAAGCTGTCGTCGCCCCCGACCTCGCCGCGCCAGTACACGCGGTCCGGCTCGCCCGGCAGGCGGATGGTGACGCACTCGGCGTCTTCCTGGCGCCAGACCAGCGAGCCGGCTTCGCAGTTGACCTCGATGCCGAGATCGTTCTTGTGGCCGATGGCGATCTGCGTCGCGCGGATCAGCGCCTTGCCGCCGTTGGACAGGTCGCAGTAGGTCGTGAAGTGGTCGTCGAGTTGACGGCCTTCGAGGAACGTCTCGATCATGCCGCGCACCGACGTGATATCCAGCCCGGTGACGAAGCGGGTCTGCATGAACGCGTGCGTGCCGATGTCGCCGCCGCAGCAACTGGCGCCGGCTTTCTCGGGGTCGGTCCGCCAGGAGGCCTGCATCTGGCCTTCTTCCTCCAGCCGCGTCGCCAGCCAGCCCTGCAGGTAATACGCGTCGACCCACCGGACGGCCCCCAGGGCGCCGCTGGTGATGATCCACCGCGAGAACCAGCTCGACCAGTGGCCCACGTACGTGTGGGCGATGCCGAACGGTACGTTGTTCTCCGCGACCGCCGACGCCAGTTCTTCAGCCTGGGCGGCGGTGACGGTAAGGGGCTTTTCGCAGAAGACCGGGATGCCCGCCTTGATCAGCTTGATCGCCGGGTCGAAGTGGACGAAGTTCGGCGTGACGATGACGGCGTAGTCGATTCGCTCGCCGATCGGCAGGGCGGCCTGCTCTTCGATCATCTCGTCGTAGTTGGCGTAGCCCTTGATGGGATAGGCCCAGTTTTCCGCCTCGCTCATCGCGATCTCGGGGTCCTGGTGCAGCGCCGCACAGGTCACCCGCCGCGTGCCGTCGAAGTGGATCGCCTTCTGGTGCGGGTTGACGATGAACGCCCCACCGCCGCCACCGATAAGACCAACGTTCAAGACTCGATCAGGCATGATTATTCCTTTCTCTCGATCGTCCCAGTGGACCTGCCGACCGGCCGCCGCGCCGGCCCCGACCCGAATACCTTAGCAACTCCCCTATCCAATGCAAGCGCCGCTTGCGGCTTCGCACTATGCCCGTCAGCGGTCGCGCGGTATCATCGATCATTATGAAACGACGCGATTTTCTGAAGGCAACGGTTGGCGGGATCGCTGCGATGGGTTTCTCGCCCGGACGAGTTCTGGCCCGCACTCACGGGCGCAAGCCCAATGTCGTGGTCCTCTTCATTGACGACCTGGGGTATGGCGACCTGGGCAGCTTCGGCTGTCGCGACATCCCCACGCCGCACATGGACTCGCTGGCGACGGCGGGCGTCAGGTGCACCAACTCCTACGTGACCAACCCGCCGTGCTCGCCCAGCCGCTGCTGCCTGATGACGGGCATGTACATTCAGCGGTTCGGCAAGTCGGGGATGGCGCGGGGGCTGTCGATTCCCAAGGACCATCCGACGATGGCTGAGTTCATGCGGGATGCGGGGTACGTGACGGGCATGATCGGCAAGTGGGATATCGGCTCGCGGGAGCAGGGCCCGCTGGACCGCGGGTTCATGCAGGTCGCCCGGTCCGCGCCGAGCAAGAAACCGTACATCTGTCTGAAACGCGACGGGTCCGAAGTGTTCCGTACGGACCTGGACGGCGACTACATGGCCGAGTTCGTCGAGCGGAACAAGGACAAACCGTTCTTCCTGTACTTCTCGCCGAACGCCGTCCATTCGCCCAGCGGCGACACGCCGGCGGCCTACCAGAACCGCTCGAAGGCCAAGGGCAAGCGCAAGGCGCTGGCCGGCGCGATCATCGCGGTCGACGATGCGGTCGGGAAGCTGCTGGCTATGCTCAAGAAGCACAACATGGTCAAGAACACGCTGATCTTCCTGACCGGCGACAACGGGCCGAACCTGGGAGAGCAGGGCAGCGCCGAGCCCTATCGCGGGGGCAAGGGCGCCGGGACGCAGTTTGAAGGCTGGGTGCACACGCCGGCGATCGTCTCCTGGCCGGCGGGCCTGCCGGGGGGCAAGACCTACGACGGGCTCATGTGCACGATGGACTTCTACGCCACGGCGGCCGCCGTCACGGGAAAGCCCCTTCCCAAACGCTGCGAGGGCAAGAACCTCCTGCCGTACCTGAAGGGCGACAAGACCGGCGACGTGCACGAGGAGCTGTATTGGCACAATATCGATCCGCTGGACGCGCCGCGCCGGAACCTCCGGGCGATGCGCTGGAAGCAGTGGCGGCTGATCAAGTATCCCGACGGCTGGCGGCTGTTCGACCTGAAAGCCGACCCCAAGGAGACCCGCGACCTGGCCGGGGCCCATGCGGACGTTGTCGCGAGCATGCGGAAGCGCTACGACGCCTGGACTGCCCAACTGCCTCCCCCGGACACTTCGTGCAGCAAGAAAGGCCAGGGCCAGGGCGGCCGCATGCCCCAGGGATGGGGCTGGGCCACCGACGCCAAGACCGAGCAGTGGAAGGGGCAGAAGGTCAATCGCAAGCGCAAGTGAAGACCGTCGCGTCCCTCGGTGTGGCATGGTTCAGGAGAGGGTAGCCGTTGCGAGCGAAGTAGCCGGTAGCCTGTCCATGCCGTTGCGGAGGACTGCCGCGACTGCATCACGTTTTTCGTATCGCAGTTACCTTCACCCACGTCCTGGCCGCCGGCTACCACAAATACCGAAACAGTGAAAAAGGTCGCAATCGTTCTTGCAACGCACATGTTGCCCACCTAGACTTCCTATAGCACTGATCGTTTGCCAGTGACGGATCACCTTCGCAACGTAGTCATGGTCGAGTAGAGTTTCTCATCGCTTCGGCCCGATATATGTCTACGGGCCAGGCCTGGATATGCCGGACCGCCCCGCCGCCCCGCAGGTGCGGCATGAAACCACAGGAGATCCAACATGTGTGCAGTGCCCTCGGACATCGACATCTCGCGCGCCTCACCGCCTAAGCCCATCACGGAGATCGCCGAAATCGCGGGCATCCCACCGGAGTACCTCGAGCCGTACGGCGACGTGAAGGCCAAGGTCAAGCTGAGCATCCTGGATCACCTCGCGGACAGGCCCAGCGGCAAGTACATCGATGTGACGGCGATCACGCCGACCCCGCTGGGCGAGGGCAAGACCACCACGTCGGTCGGCCTGACCCAGGCGCTGGGCGTTATCGGCAAGAACGTCCTGCTGTGCATCCGCCAGCCCTCGATGGGCCCGACGTTCGGCATCAAGGGCGGGGCCGCCGGCGGCGGGTACAGCCAGGTCATCCCCATGGAGGAGTTCAACCTCCACCTGACCGGCGACATCCACGCGGTGTCCATCGCGCACAATCTCCTCGCCGCCGCCGTCGACGCGCGGATCAAGCACGAGGCCCACGCCGACGACGAGCGGTGGGCCAAGACCGGCATGCCGCGGCTGAACATCGATCCCGACACGGTCACGTGGCGCCGCGTGGTCGACGTCAACGACGCGGCCCTGCGGTTCATCGAGACGGGCCTGAGCGACAGTTGGCTGGACGGGCCGAACCGCAAGACCGGCTTCGACATCTCGGTCGCCAGCGAGATCATGGCCATCCTCGCCCTGGCCACGTCCGTCAAGGACATGCGCGAGCGCCTCGGGCGCATCATCATCGGCATGAACACCGACGGGAATCCCGTGACGGCAGAAGACCTCGGCTGCGCCGGGGCGCTGATGGTGCTGATGAAGGACGCGATCAAGCCGAACCTCATGCAGACCATCGAGGGCCAGCCCTCCTTCGTCCACGCCGGGCCGTTTGCGAACATCGCCCACGGCAACAGCTCGATCGTCGCCGACCAGATCGCGCTGAAGCTGGCCGACTACGTCATCACCGAGTCCGGCTTCGGCGCGGACATCGGCATGGAGAAGTTCTTCAACGTCAAGTGTCGCATCTCCGGCCTCGTGCCCGACTGCGTCGTGCTGGTCGGCACCATCCGGGCCCTGAAGATGCACGGCGGCGGGCCGAAGGTGGTCCCGGGCAAGCCGCTGGCCGACGCGTACGTCACCGAGAACCTCGAACTGCTCGAAGCCGGCGTCTGCAATCTCCAGCGAAACATCGAGATCGCCCGGAAGTTTGGCGTACCCGTCGTCGTCGCCGTCAACCGCTTCCCCGACGACACCGACGCGGAGGTCGAGCTGGTCCGCAAGGCCGCCGCCGACACCGGCGCGGTCGCCGTCATGTCCGACCACTGGGCCAAGGGCGGCGAGGGGTCAATCGAACTGGCCCACGCCGTCGTCGCCGCCTGCGAGGAGCCCTCGGAGTTCAAGCTCCTGTACCCCGACGATATCTCGATCAAGGAAAAGATCGAGACGATCTGCAAGGAGATCTACCTCGCCGACGGCGTGACGTACGAGCCGCTGGCCGAGAAGCAGATCGCCTCGTATGAGAAGGCGGGCCTCTCGAACCTGCCGATGTGCATGGCCAAGACGCACCTGTCGCTGAGTCACGACCCGACCCTCAAGGGCGTGCCCACCGGCTTTACCGTGCCCATCGTCGAGGTCCGCGCGTCAGCCGGCGCAGGGTTCCTCTACCCCCTTCTCGGCCAGATGAGAACCATGCCCGGCCTGCCCAGCCGCCCCGCCTTCGTCAACGTCGACCTCGACGAAGACGGCCAGGTCGTCGGCATGTTCTAGCGTTATGGGAACTGTCAGAAGGGGACCGGCTCCGTCCGCGGCGCCTGTCCCCTTTGCTTCCGAGCCCCGAAGGGGTCCTAAGCCTTTGGCCGGGGGTGGGGCCCCCCCCCCCCCCCCCCAGGGGGGAGAAAACAAACCCCCCCCCCCCCCCCCGGCGCCGCGGC
>CAZVEV010000259.1:0-9133 GCA_964625865.1 uncultured Planctomycetaceae bacterium
ACCCATTCGCCAAAGGACGCGAAAACGCGCGCGACCACCCGGTCAGCCCTGATTCCCGTACAGGAGTATTATACACGCGTCTTGCGACGGAACCACTTGTTTTTCAAGATGTTGTGATCGTCCGTCCGGGCAAGACGCCGCCGGGCAGGCCTCACCGGACCGTGCTATGCGCGCAGTTTTGGAGATATGCGCTCAGGGCAGTCATACGCCCGATGGATCATCCGCTTCGAAGGTTCCGTCAAGAACAATCTCCCACGGTTTGCCCCGCGTGCCGGGGGCGAGCGAGAGGGCCGACAGTCAATGAAAACAAGGATGAGCGGTGTCGCGAGATTGCCGGAAGGAGACAGCAGGAAAAGTCGCCAAAAGGGCGAGTGTAAAGCGGTTGGCGCGCACGGAATGTCGGAACGCGGAATTGCGTGGCCCTGTTTGTGTAATCAATTATTTTAACAAACCTTACGGCAGCGACAGAGGTTGGCGGCCTGACGGGAAGAGGTCTCAAAGCGCCAGCCGGCGCCAACCGCGCGGTCAGCGGGTTATTTTGCGGAAAAGCGACGATTCGCGGGTCAGGTTATCGACGGCTGAAATGGGTAGGTCTCCGCCAGGGCGAGGGTCTCGGCCAGGGTGGTGCAGGCCTCGGTACAGCCGGCCCGGGACAGGCTCATCGCCGCGGCACAGACCGCCAGGGTCAGGCTCCTGCCGACGTCCCACCCCTCGTGGATGCCCAGCAGCATGCCCGAGCAGAACGCATCGCCCGCCCCCGCGGCGCCCTTGATGTAGCCGGGGGGCAGTTGCAGCGAGGGCTGCCACGTCTCAGCCCCGTCGGCGGTCAGGACGTAGCCGCCCTCGGGCATGTGGATGCAGACCAGTCGCCCCACGCCGAGGGCCAGCAGGTCGGCGGCCGAGGCCCGGATGGCGTCGATGTCGGGCTTCTCGCCCGGCTTGAGGTCGTGCCCCGTCGTCCGCCCGGCTTCGATCTCGTTCAGGATCGCGTAGTCGGTGTACTTCAGTGCGGGGGTGACGATGCGGGCGAAACGGTCGCTGTCCTCGCTGACCACGTCGATGCTGGTCTGGATGCCGGCGTCCTGGAAGCGCTTGAGCAGTCCGGCGGCGGCCGTGCCGTGCTCGTGGTCCGGCTCGTCCATGCGGTCCAGCAGCAGCAGGTAGCCGAAGTGCACCAGGCGCGCGGAGATATCGTCGACGGGCACGTGCTCGGGGGCGAACAGGGCGTTGGCGCCGCGGTTGTGGAAGAACGTCCGCCGCCCGGTGGCCTCGACGACCATGACGTTGGTGTACGACGTGGGCGCCGCCTCGCTGGTGGTCAGTCCCGCCGTGTCGATGCCGTTGGCCGCGCAGTCGGCGCGGATGAACTCGCCGTCGGCGTCGTCGCCGATCAGGCCGATCGCCTCGAGGGGGATCGCCTGGTCGCCGTCAGCGGGGCCGAACTTGGCGATGTCGAGGAGGCAGTTGTAGGGCGCCCCGCCCGTGCCGCGTTCCTCGTTGACGATGTTCGACAGCGTCTCTTCCTGCGGCCAGCGGTCGCAGATGTACAGGTGGTCGATAATCCAGTTGCCCCCGCCGGCGATGCCACGTCGTTCCTGACTCATGGGTTCTCCCTTGCTCAAAACCGCGAGCATGATACGGGGCGGGGAGGCTGAAGGCAAGCCGCCCGTGGTACTCTACACCGCCTGCCTGCATCGTCGCATCGCTTCGCTGGGCGGGAAGCCGCGGTGCTTTCTGTACAGACGCGAGAAGTAGTACGGGTCCTGGAAGCCCAACTCGAACGCGATCTCCCGAATGGTCACGTCCTTTCGCTGGCGGAACAATTCGTCGGCCAGGTCGAGCTTGGCCTCGATCTGGTACTGCAGGAAGCTCTTGCCCATCGTCTGCTTGAACACGTGCGAGAAGCTCGAGACGCTCCGGTGAAGCAGGCGCGCCGCCTCGGTCGTCGTCAGCGTCTGGGTGGGGTGCTCGGCCATGTACGTCAGCAGCGGCTGAACCGGGTCCACGCCGCCGACGGCGATCATGCGCTGCGAGATGACGAAGTTGACCAGCACGGAGAAGATGCCCATGATGTCGCGCACCTGCTGGCGCGAGTAACGGGGCGCCTCGTCGAACGCGGCGGTCAGCTCATCCGTGCCGTAGCGCTCGTCCCACAGCCTGCGGATCGCAGCGCTCGGCGCCCTGCCGGTCCGGAACTGGCCGATCATCATGTACCCGATAATCCGCTGCCCGCTCCGCACGGCCATGCACCCGTCCACCATGCCGGCGTGGCACCGATAGGAGACCGACTCCTGCGACGTGGCCGCCCTCTGCCATCCCCGCCGGTCGCATGCCATGCACTTGTCGGTCAGGCCCAGACGGCCGCGGACCAGCCGGCAGAACTTCGCGTGGGGTTTGTTCTCACCGACCTGGAGTTCCCGCCCGTCCGGGGCGAGGAAGCACAAGCGCACGCCGAGCAGGCGGGAGAAGTGGTCCAGGGCTTGTCGAATATCGCCCTGAAAAATGAAGCGCATCTCGTGTGTGGACATGGTTTGATATTACAGGCTGTTTGCAGGAACGTCCATCATTATTGCAGAGATGTCCATTTATCGTCCCCGCGGCGGGGCGTAAGCTATTAGGATTCCGGTTCGCCTGCGGGCGGGCCTTGTGCAGACGACTTGGGAAAGGACACGCGACGATGAGCGAGACGCACAACGGGCGGTTGAGTCGGCGGGGTCTCCTGGGGCGGACGGCGGTGGGGGCCGGCAGCCTCCTTGCGGCCCCGTACGTGATCACCTCGACGGCCCTGGGCGCCCCGGACCGGGCGCCGGCGAGCGAACGCATCGTGATGGGCGGGATCGGCCTGGGTGGGCGAGGGTCGAGCGACCTGCGCTGGATGCTGCCCGAGAAGGACGTGCAGTTCGTCGCCGTCTGCGACGTCCGGCGCGCTCGCCGGGACGGCGCCAAGCGGGCCATCGACGCCAAGAACGGCAACACCGACTGCAAGACGTACATCGACCTGCGCGAGATCCTTTCCGAGCGCACGGACATCGACGCGATGCTGATCGCCACCGGCGACCGGTGGCATGCCCTGGCGGCGACGCTGGCGATGAAGGCGGGCAAGGACGTGTTCTGCGAGAAGCCGGGCACGATGACCATCGCCGAAGGCCGAGCCCTCGTCAACGCCGCCAAGCGCTACGGCCGCGTGTTCCAGAGCGGCATGCAGCGACTGAGCGAGCCGAAATTCATCTTCCCCACGGAGATGGCGCGCCGCGGCATGCTGGGCAAGCTGCACACGGTTCGCGCCCACATGTGGCCGCGCGTGCAGGACGTGACGAAGAACGACTGGCTGCCCGCCAAGCCCGAGCCGGCCCGGACCGAACTGGACTGGGACCTGTGGCTGGGCCCCGTGCCGTGGCGCCCCTACAACCCGGGATACATCGGCGGGTGCGGCGCGTGGGGGATCTACTGGGACCTTGCCGCCGGCGTGGCGGGGTGGGGCAGTCACACGTTCGCGCAGTGCCAGATGGCCTCGAACAACGAACTGACCTCGCCGATCGAGTACACGTATCCGAACAACAAGTCGGGGGCGAACATGGTCGTGCGGTTCGCCAACGACGTGAAGATGGTGCTCGAGTTCAAGGGATGGCGCGGCACGTGCGGGGTGAAATTCGAGGGCACTGAAGGGTGGGCCTCGGTCGCCGACGGCTACTCGAAGGCCGACCTGTCCGACCCGGCCTTCCTGGATCTGCAGAAGAAGGTGATGAGCCAATACGCCGCCGAGTCCCAACGCCCCTTCAGCCACGTCAAGGACTTCCTGGCCTGCGTCAAGAGTCGGCGCCAGCCCATCGCGAACCCCGAAGTGATGCACCGGTCGATGAGCACCAACCACGCGATCAACATCTGCCTGGCCCTGGGACGCGACCTGAAGTGGGACCCGGCCAAGGAAGAGTTCATCGGCGACGACGAGGCCAATCGCATGCGGTCGCGCGCCATACGCCAGCCGTGGCGATTCTAGGGAATTTTAGATTGTAGATTTCTTGCCCTGAGCGATGTCGAAGGGACGATTTTAGATTTTGGATTTGAGATAGGCGAATCTGTTGGACCTCCGGAAGGAGACGCACTATGAAGAGCAAGGCAAACGAAAACGTGACTCGGCGCGGATTCCTGCGCGGCGCTGCGGCGGCGGGCGCGATGGTTGCCGCCCCGTACGTGATTACCTCCGATGCGCTCGGCCGCGACGGGCGACCGCCGGCCAGTGAACGCATCGTCGCCGGGGCGATCGGCATCCGCGGGCGGGGCATGCACGACCTGCGGTGGATGATGACCAACAAGGACGTGCAGTTCGTCGCGATCTGTGACGTCCAGAAGCGCCAGCGCCTCTCGGTCAAGGCCCACGTCGACAAGAGCTACGGCAACACCGACTGCAAGATGTACAGCGACCTGCGCACATTCCTGCCCGGGCGCCCCGACATCGACGTGATCCTGACGGCCACCGGGGATCGGTGGCACGCGATGGCGAGCATCATGTCGATGCGGGCGGGCAAGGACGTGTACACCGAGAAGCCCTCGTCCATGACGATCGCCGAAGGCCAGGCCGTCGTCAAGACCGCCAAGCGCTACGGACGCGTCTACCAGACCGGCACGCAGCGCCTCAGCGAACCGAACCACGTGTTCGCGATCGAGATGGCCCGCACCGGGCGGCTGGGCAAGATCCACACCGCCTATGCCCACATCGCCCCGTGGGACGCCGCCGAAATGCGCCACGACTGGTTGCCCGCCCAGCCCCTGCCGCCCAAGGACGAGGTCGACTGGGACGCCTGGCTGGGCCCGTGCCCGTGGCGGCCGTACAACGAGGCCTACGTCCGCGGGCGATGGCGCGGCCACTACGACTTCCACACCAGTTGCATCGGCGAGTGGGGCGCCCACACGTTCGCCCAGGCCCAGGCGGGCCTGGACTGCCTCAACACCGCCCCGGTGGCGTACGAATACGTCAAGAACAGCAGCGGCGACGGCATGGTGACGCACTTCGCCAACGGCGTGAAGCTGATCCTGTCGCGCGGCAGAAAGTACTGGAGCGGCTCGTGCGGCGAGCGGTTCGACGGCCCGGAAGGCTGGGCCGCGGCGGCCGACGGGTACTCCAAGCCCGCCGTCTCGAACCCCGCGATGCTCGGGGAGTACAAGAAGGTCATCAGCGAGTACGTCGCCCGCACGGGACGCTCGTTGGACCACATGCGGAACTTCCTCGATTGCGTCAAGACGCGCCGCCAGACCGTGGCGAACGCCGCCGTGATGCACTGGTCGATGACGACGGTCCATGCGGCGAACATCTGCATGTGGCTGAAGCGCGACTTGAAGTACGATCCTGTGAAGGAAGAGTTCATCAACGACGACGAGGCCAACCGGCTTCGCTCCCGCGCGATCCGCCAGCCGTGGCGACTGTAGAAGAATTTTAGATTTACGATCTACGATTCTAGACTTGCGATTGATGAAAAGAGTTGACGGATGTGGAAGCCAATGCCACCACCGGGCTTGTCCCGGTGGAGCACTGATTCGTCACTAGCCGGAGAATCCCGCCCCTCCCCCTCCTCCCCCCCCCCCCCCGGGGGGGGGGGGGGGGGGGGGGGGCGAGCCGTGGCGTCGGCGGCTAGTGACGAATCACCGTTCCACGGGGACAAGCCCCGTGGTGACGCAATAACCGTTGCATATGAGTGAAGTATTACGACTTGTGATCGGACGCACCAACAGACCTCCAGAAGGAGCTAATAGAATGTTCAGACGTCAGATGATCCTCGCCCTTGTCCTCGTGATGTGTTTCGCGGCCGCGGGGTCGCTGCAGGCCCAGGGCGCCAAGCCGTCGGCGGACAAGCTGATTGCGGTATTGAAGTCCAACGCGTCGCTGAAGGACAAGCACGACGCGTGCAGGCACCTGGCAGCGTTGGGCGACAAGCGGGCCGTCGGCGTGCTGGCGGGCCTGCTGGCTGACGAGAAACTCTCGCATATGGCGCGGTACGCGCTGGAGCCGATTGCCGATCCGTCCGTGGACGCGGCCCTGCGCAAGGCGCTGGGGACGCTGAATGGCTCACTGCGCGTCGGCGTGATCAACTCGATCGGCTTCCGCCGCGACGCCGAGGCCGTCGATGCGCTGGCGAAACTGCTGACCGGTTCGGATGCATCCACCACCGCCGCGGCGGCAGGGGCGCTGGGGCAGATTGCCACGCCCGACGCCGTGGCCGCACTGGGGCGCTTCCGCAAGACCGCTCCGAAGGCCCTTCGCCCCGTGGCGGCCGACGCGTCGTTGGCGGCGGCCGAACGACTTGTCGAACAAGGCAAGGGCAAGACGGCCGTTGCGATCTACACGGAACTCCAGGCGAGCAGTTGGCCCGCCCACGTGCGGCTCGGCGCATTTTCCGGTCTGTTGACGGCCGATGCCGACGAGGGACCGCGGATGATCATCCGTGCGATTACGGGCAAAGACGCGGCTCTGCGGGCGGTGGCGATTTCGCGCATCACGACGCTGAAAGGAAAGAACGTCGCCAAACGTTTCGCCGCCGAGCTGCCCAAGGTCTCGCCCGAGACCCAGGTGCTGCTGATCGGGGCGTTGGTGGGCATAGGCGATCCGGTTGCCCGGCCGGCCGTTGTCGCCGCCGCCGGCTCCGATGACGCCAACGTGCGCGCCGCGGCGCTGAAGGCCCTCGGCGCACTGGGCGACGCCTCGTGCGTTCCCCTGTTATGTCGTGCCGCCACGGCGGGCAAGACACCTGTTGAAGTCGGCGCCGCGGCGGGCAGTCTGCGGGCGTTGCGAGGCGACGGTATCGACGTGGCGCTGATTCGTGCTATGCAGACCGCGCCGCCGGCAGGTCGTCCCGCCCTGATCGAGATACTGATCGTTCGCAACGTCACCGCCGCCGTCGGACCGCTGATCGCCCAGGCAAAGACGGATGACTCGAGAGTCCGCGCCGCGGCGTTCAAGGCCCTGGGCAAGCTGGCGACGCCTAAAGACCTGCCCGCGCTGCTCGGGCTCCTGACGTCCCTGACCGACGAGGCCGCCCGCTCAGCCGCCGAGCGCGCCGTCATAGCTGTCGCCGGCCAGATCCCCGACGACAGCGCGAGGGCGGACGCGGTGCTGACCTCCCTGAAGTCCGCCAAGACGACGCCGACGAAATGCTCGCTGCTGAGGACGCTGAGCGGGATCGGAAACGCCAAGGCCCTCGCCGCCGTCAACGCCGCCCTCGCCGACAAAGACGCCAAGGTTGCCGACACCGCCGTCCGGGCGCTGGCGGCCTGGCCCGACGGACGGGCGCTGGAGACGCTGATGGGCGTCGTGCGCACCACCGACAACCGTATCCATCGCATTCTCGCCCTGCGCGGCTGCGTGCGACTGCTCGGCATGGGCGGGCGCCCGGCCGACCAGACGCTCAAGGGATATCGTGAACTGATGGCCGCCGCCAGGCGCGACGACGACAAGAAGCTCGTGCTGGCCGGCCTGGCGACGGTGGCCAGTCCGGCGGCCGCCGCCGCTGTCGAGCCGTACCTCGCCGACGCGAACGTCGGCGCCGAGGCCGAACTGGCCATGCTGGGCATCGCGCGCGGGTTGGTCAGTTCGTCCGCCAAGCAGGCCAAAGCCGTCGCCCAGAAGCTGATCGCGGTGTCGAAGAACGCATCGATCAAACGCCAGGCGGCCGAGATTATCCGCCGGGGCGACCGGTTTGGCGATTACATCGTCGCCTGGCAGGTCTCAGGCCCGTACGCCAAGCGCGGCGTGATCGGCGAACCCG
The DNA here is from genome assembly GCA_964625865.1 of uncultured Planctomycetaceae bacterium. Taxonomy (GTDB): domain Bacteria; phylum Planctomycetota; class Phycisphaerae; order SM23-33; family SM23-33; genus CAZVEV01. Next base: position 7,758 of record CAZVEV010000259.1, read on the forward strand.
TGCTCAACGTCGTCTTCCCGCCCGAGAGCGGCGGGAAGAACGTCGCGTGGAAGCCGTTGGCGATTAACGGACCGCCTGCCCAGCCTTGGATGTTTGCCCTGGACGCCAGCTTCGGCGGGGTCCAGCGGGCGGTATACGTGCGAACGTGGATTCACAGCGACCGTGCCAAGCCCGCTCGGCTGGAGATGGGCGCCGACGACGGGATCAAGGCCTGGGTCAACGCCAAACTCGTCCACACCAACCTTGTCGGCGGGGCGGCGATCCCCGGCGAGGAGAAAGTCAACGTCTCGCTGAAACAAGGCTGGAACACGCTGGTGCTGAAGATCGGGCAGCAGACAGGCCCGTGGGCGTTCTGTGCCCGTCTCCGCGCGCCGGACGGAGGCCCGCTTGCCGGCGTGTACGCCGACGCCACGCGCGAGGCGACGACGGCCAAGCTGCCCACGCCTCCCGCGCCGGCGGCGAAGGTGTACACCCCTGCCGGCGACTGGACGCCGCTGTTTAACGGCAAGGACCTGACGGGATGGAAGAAGACCGGGACGGCGATCTTCACGGTTGAGGACGGCAGCCTCGTGGGTACGCAGACCGACGGCAAGGGCGGGGACCTGTGGACCACCAGCCAGTACGACAACTTCGAGCTTCGCGTGACGTACCGGGTGGTGTGGCCCTCCAACAGCGGGTTCTGGTTCCGTCACAACGGCAAGAAGGGGTACCAGTACGACGTGCTGAAGTACAAGAGGCCGGTCGCGTTCAGCGGCTCGCTGTATTGCCCGGGCAAGCTGTTCATCATCCGGAACCTCAAGGAGTCGCTGGAAAACCGCGACGGGTGGAACGAGGCCCGCGTACGTGCGGCGGGCGACGAACTGACGCTGTGGCTCAATGGCACGCAGACCGGGACGTGCCGCGACACGACGCTGACCAAGGGCACGATCGGCATCCAGGTGCATCCGGGCAACGGCTTTAAGGGCATGAAGATGATCGTCAAGAAGATGGACATCCGCCTGCTGAAGCCCAAGGCGGATTAGAGATATGGCGATCTGCGTGCGAACGCACTGCACCGGTGCGCGGAACCCCCGGGTGTAATCACCCGGGGCGAAATGTGTGCATCCGGAAGAGATGTCCTATTTGCTCGGAGATATTTCGCCCCCGGTGAATACACCGGGGGGTTCCCCTGCACTCACCCATGGTATATATGGCGACGGGTTTGCAGAAACGTCCATCATTCTTGCAGAGATGTCCATTTATCCGCCCGGCGGGCGGAGATAGACTGTGCGACACTGAGTTCCGGACCGGCGCGGGTATCGCGACGTGGCGATTGACAGGGAGTAGGGCGTGCAACTGTGTTGCACGCGGAAGGGATGCGGGATTCGTCCCGCGTG
>CAZVEV010000260.1:0-8992 GCA_964625865.1 uncultured Planctomycetaceae bacterium
TTCAGCGGCAGCTTGCCCAGGCGATTGAGCACCTGCATGACCTGCTCCTGGTAGGCCATGATCCCATACGTCTCGGCCAGCAGGTCGTCCACCAGCGGGTGGACCATCGGAATCGGCTCGGTGCCGTTCTTGCGGGCGCACCACGAGGGGATCAGTTCCATCGGCCCGGGGCGGAACATCGCATTGGCGGCGATCAGTTCCTCGATGCGGCCCGGCTGCATCTGGCGGAGAATGTTCTTCATCCCGCCGGACTCGAACTGGAACACGCCGTCGGTGTGGGCCTCGCGGAAGAGCTGGAACACGCGGTCGTCGTCCAGCGGGAGCGTTTCGGGGTCGATGTCCTCGCCGGTCCGCTCGGCGACCAGCTCGCGGGCACGCTGGATAATCGTCAGGGTCCGCAGGCCGAGGAAGTCCATCTTCATCAGCCCGATCTTGTCGCAGGTGGGCCCGTCCCACTGGGTGATCGCGTCCTCGCCGTCGCCCTGTTTGCAGAGGGGAATCAGCCCTTCCAGCGGCTCCTGGGCGACGATCACGCCCGCGGCGTGGACCCCCGCGTGGCGCGCCAGGCCCTCGAGACGCCGCCCGTAGTCGAAGATCTGGCGCACCTGCTCGTCCTGATCGACCATGCGCTTCAGTTCCGGCTCGGCGGCCAGGGCCTTGTCCAGCGTCATCTTCAGTTCGTCGGGCACGAGCTTGGTCAGCGTCTCGACGTCGCCGAGGGGCACGTCCATGACGCGGCCGACGTCCTTGATGACGGCCTTGGCCTTCAGCGTGCCGTACGTGATGATCTGCGCCACGTGCCCGTACTTCTCGCGGACGTACTGGATGACCTTGGGGCGGCCCTCCTGGCAGAGGTCGATGTCGATGTCGGGCGCTTCCTCGCGCTGCGGATCGGTGAAGCGTTCGAACAGCAGGCCGTACTTCATCGGGTCCACGTCCGCGATGCCGAGGCAGTAGCCCAGCAACGTCGCCACGCCGCTGCCGCGCGGGGCGGCCGGGATGCTGTTCCGCCTCGCGAACTGGACGAAATCGTTGACGATCAGGAAGTACGAGCAGTAGCCCTTGTCGCGGATGACCTGCAGCTCGCGCTCGAGGCGATCACGGTAGTCATTCGGCACGTCGCGCCCCGCCATCCGCCGCTTCATACCCTCCCACGCCAGCGTGCGAAGATGCGCACTCGGCTCCGAGCCGTCGGGCGTGTGGAACACGGGCAAGTGCTCGGCCGAATAGTCCAGCTCGAGGTTGCACATCTCGGCGATCTTGAGCGTGTTGTCCGCCGCTTCGGGCCAGTCGGCCAGGGCGTGACGCATCTCGGCGATGTCCTTGAAATACAGGTCCTCCGGATAGGCCAGCTTGTTCTCGTCGGTCAGCTTCTTGCCCATCGCGATGCACGTGAGGACCTCGTGGGCCGCCTTGTCGTCACGCCGCAGGAAGTGCACGTCGTTGGTCCCCACGAGCCCCACGCCCATCTCGCGGGCCAGCTCGACCAGCAGGGGGTTCACGCGGTCCTGCTCGGCCAGGCCCTGCTTCTGTATCTCGATGAAAAACCGCTCGGGGCCGAAGATGTCCACGTACGCCCCCGCGATGGCCCGCGCCTTGTCGCGGTCCCTGGCCAGCAGGGCCTGGGGCACCTCCCCGCCGAGGCACGCGGTGGTGCAGATCAGTCCCTCGCCAAGCTCCGCCAGCAGGTCACGATCGATCCGCGGCTTGTAGTAGAACCCCTCCAGATACGCCCGCGACGACAGCTTCACCAGGTTGCGCCAGCCGGTCTCGTTCATCGCCAGCAGCACCATGTGATACGCCGCCGTGCCGATCTGGCCCATCGTCCGGTCGTACCGCGTGGTGGGGGAGATGTACGCTTCCATGCCGAGGATCGGTTTGATCCCGCCGGCCCGGGCGATCTTGTAGAATTCCAGCGCCCCGAACAGGTTCCCGTGGTCGGTCACCGCCAGGGCGTCCATGCCGAACGCCTTTGCCGATTCGACGAGGTCTTTCAGTCGGCATCCGCCGTCCAGGAGCGAGTAGTGCGAGTGTACGTGCAGGTGGGTGAAACCGTCCATAGTTCTGACTCATCCACGGGTTTTTCGCGGGCGTTCGACGCACTATAGCACTCCCAGCCGGCGAGGTCAAAAGCCCGTTGGCTGACGGGGCGAAAAAGTCCTCGCCCATGCCCCCGAATCCGCCGCCCGGCTGCATCTTTCCGCCCAGCCCGCGTGGTTGGCGCCGGCTGGCGCGCTTCAGAGGACCAGCGGAGACTCTCTCCCAAACCGCCAGAATCCTAACCCGATTTCGTACATTATCTTATGACCCGCTTCGTCTCGTGGCATTCGCTCCGGATCCGCCGCGAATCGCCTCGCGCGCCAACCGCGGGACGGCCTTCTTTTTCGTCGCTCGTTTTCTTGACTTCTGCCGCCGGTGGGGGAGGGCGTCGGCGAGGACCTGTTCCAGGAGCCGGCTGCGATGCGGCGTACCATCCCGATGCACGTCGGAATCTCGCCCGTGCCTGCAATCCGTCGAGGATGAGCCCGTTTTCTGGCCCTCTCACGGGCGAGATCCCGATGTGCATCGGGATGGTACGCGGACTCGCCTCGGCAGAATTTTTTCCGCGGGGGCCGTTTTTCCGTCCCATTTCTCCCCGTTCGGCTACCACTAGGCTTGTGAAGGGCGATGTACTACGACACTGGCCAGCTTAAGCTGCCAGTCCGACCGGTCAATCCGCCCCTACACCCGATTCCCTATACCTTATCCCCTGCTTTTGAAAGGTTTTGTGATGCCTCCAGCCGATTCCGAAAGCTCTTACGATGAGAACCTGCTGGTCGAGATGCTGGCGGCCGGCAAGTTCTCCTGCCGCGAGATCGCCGAGAAGGTCGGCAAGATCAGTGCGGCGATGGTCTCGGCCATCTCGCAAGGCCGCAGACGCCGCGACCTGCACGACCGCGTCACCCGCGCCGTGGCCGCCGCCCAGCGCCGCGCCGTCCGCCTGGCGGCGGGGCGATTAGCCGACCTGGTCGACCGCCACGTCGCCCAGGGCCTGGCCTCCGACGACCCCGAGGCCCGCCGGTGTCGCGAGTTCCTCCTGCGAACCTACACCCCCAAGACCCTCGCCGAGCCGCCGGCGGCGCCCCTGCCCAAAGAACCCCACTCCCCGTTCGCCAACTTCAAGAAACTCTCCCCCGAGACCCAGGCCCGCATCGCCCACGACCTCGGAGGCCCCGCACCCGACCAGACCCAAGCACTCGAACAGGACGGAAACGACAACGGCGGGGAGGTGGCCGCAGATTCCGCAGATTCCACAGATTCAGATTCTTAGCGAGGAGTTCGGATGGTGGCCCGTTCCCTCACATAGTCAGCGGGCCCCGCGAAAAGCCGCCCCCGGCACCCGAGGCAACACGGGGGCTGGCCACTTCAGTGGCCAGCAAGGACCTCCGAAAGACACCAACGGAAAGAGGTGTCCGCAGAGGCTGCCAACGAGCGAACAGGCGAATGGCCTTGACCTCCTGCTACCTTCCGGCATATCCTTCGACCAAGGCTGAGGTTGTGGATGTGGCAGGGATGTGTGGACCGGCGGGGAGCAACTTGCTGTTTGGGAGACTGGACGATGGGTGGACAGAGTGGACGGGATGGACCGGATGGACAGAGTGGGCCCGGTGGACAGGGGGGCTCGGGCGGCGAGGGGGCGGGGGCCGAGCCGCTGATTCCCAAGCATGGGGGGTACCGCAAGCTTAAGAGTTTTCAGATTGCTCAGTTGGCCTATGACGTGACGGTGCGGTTCTGCGATCGGTATATCGACAAGCGGAGCTGCACGCATGACCAGATGGTGCAGGCGGCCCGGTCCGGGGTGCAGAACATCGCCGAGGGCAGCCAGGCCTCCGGGACCTCAAAGAAGTTCGAGCTGAAGCTGACCAGCGTGGCCCGCGCCAGCCTCGAGGAACTCCGCCTCGATTATGAGGATTTCTTGCGCCAGCGCGGCTTGACCCACTGGCCGCGAGAAGACCCGCGCCGCGCCGCCCTGATCGCCCGCCGCTGCACGACCACCCGGGACGTCGCCGCCTGGGTGCGGGAGGTCCACCACGCCGGCCAATCGTCCGCCGGGTCACCCAAGTCCACCGAGTCCACGTCGTCCACTCCGTCCACCTACCCGGAGATCGCCGCGAACGCCGCCCTGGTCCTTATCGCGGTGGCCTGCGGCCTGCTGGACCGTCAGCTCGCCGCCCAGTCGGCGGCCTTCGAGCGCGACGGCGGGTTCACCGAACGGCTTTACAGTCGCCGCCGGCAGGTCCGGAGGAGGCGGTAGAACGGCTGGAGTGGACAAGGTGGACGAGGTGGACTGAGTAGACAGGTGGACGAGGTGGACGGGGGCGGACTGCCGGCTGGCCTGGTGGACTTGCCGCACCCATGCGGCGCCCTGTCCACCTCGTCCACCCGTCTACTGCGTCCACCTCGTCCACTCAGTCCACACCGGCGACCGGCCTTCACTTGCCACCCCAGCACTCAATGCTACCGTCCTGGTTGACGATGTAGAGTTTGCCCTGCACCGCGGCCAGCCCGTCCCAGGCGCGTCCCGAGGGACAGATACCTTAATTGGGTGTTGCGTGTGGACCCCGGCCGGTGTCGTGCTATCGCTTGCGTCGTCGGCGGGGACGGCGCCAGGCGAGGGCGGCCATGCCCAGCAGGGCGACGGTGGCCGGTTCGGGGACCAGGGTGACCGACGCCCACGTCGTGCCGAATCGGGGCTCGTCATAGCCGACGGGGATGAGAAGCGGATTCTTGGCCAGCACCAGGGCGTCAATCGCCGTCACGTCGGACAGCGAGCAGTCCGCAAACACCTGGGCGGCGCCCGCGGCGCCCTCGCTGGCGACGCTGAGCGGGTTGACCCACACGCTCACGCGGTCGTCGTTCGGGGCCGCCTCGCCGTCCATCTCGAGCTTGAGGATCACCAGGTACATCTGCCCGACGGTCACGCCGCCGGCCAGCACGTCGATCTGCTGGCGGATGTCCGCCCCGTCGTGCTTCCGGTGGCGGAGGACCAGGTCGATCTGGGAGCTGTGGCTATGGAAACCCCACTGGAGGCCCTCGATTCCATGGTCAGCCGTCGCGCTGAAGAACTCGCTGTCCGACAGGGTCTGCTGGTTCGTGAAGCCCATGACCGTCAGGCCGTCGTTGACGATAGTGCTGCCCGCGCTGATCAGCCCGCTCATGTAGTAGACCGCCCGCACGGGGCCCGGGGGGTCCGCCGGCGCCGAATAGGACGCCAGGGAGCGATACACGCGCTGAGGCACGACGGCGTTCCCGACGTAGGTGGCCGTGCCGCCGGCTTCGGCCTGCTGCACCGGGTGGTCGAGCCCGACGTCGTCGATATGGAACGTGCCGGTCGGGTTCGTTCCCTGCTGCCACGCCCCCGTGAACCCGGCCACGGCCGGGCCCTGCGATACGATGTCACTGGGGGAATAGCCGCCCCCTCCGACCATGAAAGGATCCCACGCGATCACGTTGGCCCGGGCCGACGCCACCAACGCCAGCATCGCGCCCAGGCATACCGTCACTCGTACCGTTCTCATCGTCAACGCTCCTGTCTCCCGGGACTTGTCGGGTGTTCTCCTGTTCGCGAGCTTCACGAACAGATACTTGATGCGCAAATACTAATCGGTTTCGATGCCCTTGTCAAGGTAAATCTCGGCTGCAAACGTCACCGGCGGGGCCGTGGCACTGCTTCTTTCGTGTCTGTTGGCGACGCGACCTACTTGGCGCCCCAGCACTCAATGCTGCCGTCCTGGTTGACGATGAAGAGTTTGCCGCCCGCGGCGGCCAGGCCGTCCCAGGCGGGCAGGGTGTCGAGGGTGTATTGGGCCTGGGTGGCCCCGTCGGTGGCCGAGACGGCCAGCAGGACGGCGCCGCGGCGACCGGCGTAGGCGGCGCCGAGGTCGCCGTCGGGGAACACCAGCGGGGCGCCGGCGACGAAGACGGTCCGGCCGGCCAGCACCATCGCCTTGCCGGTCATCGGGATCTGGACCTGCCACTTGGCCGACCACTGGCTGCCCGCGAGCGTCTTGGCCATCAGCGTGTAGCCGTTTCGCGGGTTCCAACTGCTGCCGCGGTTTACGGGATGGCCGAACACGGAGTAGTAGTCGGTCCCGTCGGCGACGATGATGTCGCCGGTGGGGTACTCGGTCTTGAGCGTGGTCCACATCTTGCGGTGGTTGAAGTTCTCCTTGACCAGCTTGTACTCGCGGTGCTGGCGCTTCGACTCGAGCATGCCCGACGAGGCCATCAGGTGCTTGCCCGCCTCCGCGTCGGCCAGGTCGAAGCCGAACGCCTGGTGGCGAATGTAGACCTTGTCGTCCTCGCTGCTCATCACGTCGGCGGTGGTACCTAAAATCACTTCGGTCTCCGAGCGGCCGCCCTCGGTGACGAACTTGGGAAAGCCGTCTTCGCCGTAGGGACCGTAGAACTGTCGCTGGTGGCGGACCGTGCCCGTGACGGGGTCGAGCCCATAGATGAACAGGCCGCCGTCAAGGTAGGAGTTGCGCCCGGCACAGAAGTAGGCGGTGTCGTTGGCGACCAGCACGCTGCCGTGGATCGGCCAGGCCGACTCGAGCTGGCCGAACGCGCAGATCAGCTTGTCGGGCAGGTCGCGGAATCGCCACGCCAGGGCGCCGTCTGCGGCGCGGAGGCAGTGGACCCATCCGTCGCGGCTTCCCATCAGCAGCAGGCCCTTGTGGTAGGTCGGCGGCGAGTCGATCCGCCCGCCGGCGATGTATTCCCACAGCACCTTGCCGTCGGCAGCGCTCAGGGCGCGCAGGACGTGGGCGTCGATCTCAGCGACGAAGACCTTGCCTTCGGCGATCACCGGCGCACTGGCGGCGGTCTTGAAGCGGGTCTTCCAAAGCGGTTTTAGCTTTTTCGCAGGCACCTTCGCGGCCGAGCCCGCATACCGGCGCCCGTCCTGGCGATACGTCGGCCAATTCGATTGCGGATTTGAGGTTTTAGATTTGAGATTTGAGATCTCAGAGTAGGCGGGGCCCTTCTCGAGGCGGACCGAGCGGGGGACCTTGACGACCTGGCCCTTGGTCTTCAGCGACGCCTCGTTGGTGTAGTAGGCGTTGAAGTTATGCAGGCCGGTGGGGAGGTGACACTGGCAGGCCCAGGGGCCGCAGTAGATCAGTCCGTTGCAGGGCAGGGCCCCCATGCTGCACGTGGGGCGGGTAAACGGCACGGGATACTCCTTGCCGGTTCTCAGGTCCATGCAGTCCGGGCCGCCGGTCTTGCTGTTGATGAAGAAGCGCGTGGTGATGAAGTTGCGGTAGCAGCGGTCGTGGCCCATCGGCTTGGAGAGGACCTGGTCGATCGTCTTGATGTGCTCGCCCGTTTTTAGGTCGTAGGCGACGGGCTTCTTCAGGACGGTGCCCTTGGGGTTGTTGCAGTTACCGCACATCCACAGGGCGTCGCCGGCGATCAGCAGATCGCTCGACGCCTGGTAGCCCTTGCGTGCCGCAATCGGCTTCGGCCAATAGGCGCTGCCGTCGGCCAGCGCGTAGGCGAACACCTTGGAGCCCTCCTCTGAGTAGACCGCCTGCTCGGACAGCACCAGCGAATGGGGCGAGTTGCCCTTTCCGTAGGGGATGGTCTTCTTGACCGCCCAAGTGTGCTTGCCGGTCGTCGCATTCAGGCAGAACACGCCGCCGGCGGCCTGGTAGACCAGCTTGTCGCCCTTGAGGGCCATCGTGCAACCGGTGTAGCGCAGGATCTTGCCGCTTCGCCACAGTTCCTTGCCGCTTTCGGCGTCCAAGGCCACGATGACAGTGGTAGGGTTCTCGGCGTTTGGGGTCTGCGGGTTGTAGGCCTTCAGGGGGAAGCCGCTTCCGCCGAACGTATTGCCGCCCGCGGGTTTGGCCGGCTCTGTCGGCGCGGGGGCCGCCGGCTTCTTCGCGCCCTTCTTCCTTCCGCCCTTCCTGGCGCCCTTGCCCCTTCTCGCGGCAGCGGACCCGGCGCCCTTGTAGGATGCGAAGTGCATGCGGTCGCCGACCATCGCGTACAGCCGCCCGTTGTGGTAGACGAACTCTTGGGTGCCCTCCGTGCCCTTGTACGCCTTGAGGGTCTTGCCCGTCGCGGCGTCCAGCGCGGTCAGCGGTGCGGCCAGGCCCGGCGTGCAGTAGACCGTATCGCCGATGGCCACCAGGCGCCGCTGCATCTGGGCGTGGTAGTTCTTGATGTAGACCGTGATCTGCTCCCATTTGGGGTACTGGCGCGTCCAGAGCACCACGCCGTTGAAGGCGCTGCGGGCGATCAGGTTCCACTTGGCCGGCAGGAGCGGGTTCTCGGCGGTCTCGCGGTCTTCGATAGTAAACAGGCGCCCGCCGGCCGAGACCATGCTGCTGATCGTCGCGGCGCCGATGTGGGCCCGCGTCCAGGCCGGACCGGAGACCCACTGCACGTGACGCGGCGGGCCAACGACCGTATCGCGGGCCACGCAGTTGTTGTCGCTGCCGTGCAAGTACTGCGGCCACTCGTCCATGGCCTTCGGATAGGGCTTGACCGTCCGCGTCCCGTTGACCACCGCCGTGCCGTAGGGGGCCAGCACGCGGAGGATTTCGGCTTGCGGCACCTTGAACTGCGGGCCTTGGACCACGACGAGGTTCACGAGGTTGTTGATGTACGGGAGGGTCTTCCCGTCGAAGCGCGCCGCCGAGACCTTGCCGTGGCACCCCGCGGCCTGGATTCGCTTGCGAACGGCGGCGACCTTGGCGTCCGAGGTCTCGAGGCAGTGGAAGAGGCAGCCGGGCCTGGCCCAGTCGGCCGAAACGCTGTCCAGCGCGTCGGCGCCGATGCAGACGACCAGCCCGCCCTCGACGTCCGCGGCGCCCGCCGGGACAGCCATGCTCAACAGAACCGACACACACGTCAGAAGCACAGTTTGGCGATTCATCGTGACTCCTTCAGACTAGTGCTCTGTGACTCGTAATTCGATGGATATTTCTGGTCGCCTTTGCCGATG
>CAZVEV010000261.1:0-826 GCA_964625865.1 uncultured Planctomycetaceae bacterium
GGGAAGTCCTCGATGAGATGGTCGACATCGCCCGCGAGAACGACCTGTTCCTTAGCTGCGACGAAATCTATACGCACATCGTCTACAACGGGCGCAAGCCGCTGCACCTGTCGGAAGTCATCGGCGAGGTGCCGGCCATTGCGATGCGGGGCATCTCGAAGGAATACCCCTGGCCCGGCGCGCGGTGCGGGTGGATCGAGGTGCTCAACCGCCATCGCGACGCGACCTTCGATACGTACGTTAACTCGCTTCTTGCCTCCAAGCGATTGGAGGTCTGCTCGACGACCGCGCCGCAGTTGTCGATCCCCCGCGTGATCGGCGACGAGCGTTATCCCGTGCACCTGGCCCATCGGGCCGAGATGTTCCAGACGCGCGCCAACGAGGCGTACGAGGCCCTGTCGGGCATCGACGGCGTGCTGGTCAATCGTCCCGGCGGGGCGTTCTACATGACGGTGGTCTTTGAGGACGGCACGCTGAACGATCGCCAACTCCTCCCGATCGCGAACGACGAGATCCGCCAGGCCATCGAGGAACTTACTGTCGACGGACCCAACGACCAGCGCTTCGTCTACTACCTGATGGGCGCCACCGGCATCTGCGTCGTTCCGCTCAGCGGGTTCTACTGCAAGCGCGACGGCTTCCGCATCACGCTCCTGGAATGTGACGACGCCAAACGCGCCTGGACGCTCGAGACGTTGAGCCAGGCGCTGCGAGACTACGTGGCCAGTTAGCTGGTTAACTGGTTGATCGGTGAACCGGGACGGTAGGGCGTGCAACTCGTTGCACGCGGAAGGGACACGCAGCGCATCCCGCGTGCAACGAGTTG
>CAZVEV010000261.1:836-8982 GCA_964625865.1 uncultured Planctomycetaceae bacterium
TGCCGGGGTTCGGCCCACGCCGCCCTCCCGGGGTCAATCTTTTTGCACGCCCTACGTCGATGGGATTCTCGCCCGCATGTAACCAATCAACCAGTTAACCAATCAACGAGTCAATCAACAATGGATCAACGATTCGGCAAGCCGCTTCGTCTCAAGAGTCGCACGGACATCGCGACGCTGTTCAAGAGAGGCCTGCGCGCGGGGAACCGGCAGATGGTTCTGCTGGCCGCGCCGAACGGCCTGGACCACGCGAGATTCGGCGTGGGGGTCTCGAAACGCCACGGAAACGCCGTCAAACGCAACCGGGTCAAGCGTCGTTGTCGCGAGGCCTTCCGCCTGGGCCGCACCGAGATGCCCGCCGGCTGGGACTACTTCGCCCTGCCCAAAGCCGGAGCGGACCTGACGCTGGAAGGCATCCGACAATCGCTTCGATCCCTGTCGCACCGCATCGCCGCGATGGCCGCCGACAACGCCGAGAAGCCCCCTCCGGAATAGCACCATGTCATGCCGGTCCCACAACCTGCCCCCCCACGACGGGCCTGCCGTCGGCCCCGTCGGGCGCGGGCTGATCGTCCTGGTCAGGCTCTACCAGGCCGCCCTGTCGCCCCTGATCGGTCGACAGTGCCGCTTCCAGCCGACGTGCAGCAACTACTTCATCGAAGCGGTCGAGAAACGCGGCGCCCTGGTCGGCACGCTCAAGGGCCTGTGGCGCATCTGTCGCTGCAACCCCTTCTGCAAAGGCGGGTACGACCCGGTGGAGTAGGCGTTTCATGAAAAACGATTGCATCTTCATGAATCGTCCGATATACTAATGGAGGATGAATGTGATGGAGTACGGATATGGCTACGTTACAAGTGAAGAACATCGACGACAGATTGTATGAGGCGCTTGGGGCCAGGGCCGCCATGGACAACCGGTCGATCAGTCAGGAAGTCGTGACGATGATTCGTGAGTTCCTCGCTAATCCGGCAAACGATCCGCTAGAGGCAACTCGCCAACTGTTGGCACTGGCGGGATCGTGGGAGGATCAGCGCACCGCCAGGCAGATTGCCGCTGACTTGCGCAGATCCCGCAAGTCGAGGCGGCTGTCGAAGAAAGACTCCGATGTATTTGCTTGACTCGGACACGTTGGTATTCCTCTTGCGCGGCAGCGCCAAGGTCGAAGCAAACTTCGCCGCACACGGGACGGATCCCAAGGCACTGTCCGTTGTGAGCTACGGGGAGCTGTTCTATGGGGCGATGAAGTCCGCTCAGCCGATCAAGAACGCCGCGAAGGTCCGACGCATCAGTGAGATCATCCCCGTCATTGATGTCTCGAAGGCGATCATGGAGACCTTTGGTTCGCTGAAAGCCGGTCTGGAGACCGAGGGGATCCGGCTTGACGACTTCGACGTCATGATCGCTTCGACGGCAATCCATCTCAACTACACGCTCGTGACGAACAACGTTCGACACTTTGAGCGGGTCCCCGACCTGACGGTGGAGAACTGGACTCGATAGGTTCCGCCGGGACGCGAACAACGTTCACTCCGCCGGCTCAGGATACACCTCGCGAATGTCCTTCAACGCCGGAAACGTGCTGCGCCAGGTCTCGAGGGCGGGCAGGTCGAGGGTTGCACGGACCAGCGGCGTCTGGGCATCGCCTTCGGCAAGGATGTTGCCCTGGTGGTCGACGATCATGCTCCCGCCGGCGTAGTCGTGATTGGGGTCGCTGCCGGTCCGGTTGACGCCGATGACGCAGGCCTGGTTCTCGATGGCCCGGGCGATCAGCAACGCGCGCCAATGGTCCGCCCGCGGGGCCGGCCAGTTGGCGATCACGACGAATACCTGCGCCCCGCGTCGGGCGGCCAGGCGGAACGGCTCGGGGAAGCGGAGGTCGTAGCAGATCAGCGGGCAGACCGGGACCTCGCCAATCCGCGTCACCACCAGCGAATCGCCCGGCTCGTAGAAGTCCGTCTCGCCGGCGAACGAGAACGGGTGCAGCTTGGTGTACGTTGCGATCCGCTGTCCGGCGGGGTCGTAGACGACGGCGATGTTCCGCCCGCGCCCGCCGTCCGCGGGGGCGACCAGCCCCGCAATCAGATAGACCTCGTGTTCCGACGCCAGCCGCCCCAGCATGGCGCCGGTGGGGCCGTCGGGGCCCTCGGCAATCCCGCCAACGTCCATGCTCAAGCCCGCTACGGCTTGGTGCCCCACTGATTGTCCCTGTTCCTGCGGACTTCCTGATGGAAATGGTCGCGTGACGAAGCCCGTGGCGAACATCTCGGGAAGGACAACAAGGCTACCTGGCTCCGGATTCGCCTCTGCGATGGCCTGTTCGGCGCGGGCGAAGTTCGTGAGCTTGTCACACCACGCAATATCGAGTTGTATGGCGACAACGTTCATGCCAGCATTCTCAGCACCAACCAGTCATGCGTCAAGCGGCACGGCAGCAACCGCTGCTACAGTCAAGGAGACAGAGCAATGCTAAACGTACCACGGTGTGCCTTACGGAACTGCAAGCACTTCCTCGGCGTGAAGAACGACGGGGACGAGATGACCGAACGGGTGTACTGCGAAGCCTTCCCCGACAAGATCCCTGACGAGATCGCTTACGGTGACAACAAGCATCTCGAGCCTTACCCCGGCGACAACGGGATTCAGTTCGAGAAGGCGAACTGACTTGTCACCCACTTATTCGTGATGCCACCATATCGCCATGCCAATCACGGTCCAGTACACGAACCCGATCCCGAGAAGAGTCAACGCCATGTACGCTAATGCTCCGGACCAGTTCGTAGCCGCCAGCATCAAGAGAATGAACCCTATGAACATGATTCCCCCAGCGTACAACTGGTGTTCTTTCCATTTCTTGGATGTCTTCTCGATAGTCTGTACCGGCTTCGATGGCGTACGGCTAGGTCTGGCCTGGCTTCGTGTCTTGTCGGCCGACCGGAGCCATTCCCCACAGTGTTTGCACTTCCTCGCCGCAGCCTTGATCTCTTCCGCACAGTACGGACACTTGATAAGTCCATCGGTCTGCTGGCCAGCGCTTAACTCCTCCACTGGAATCACCAGCGGCTCCTGAAAAACGTCGCTCTTGTCCTTGATATCATCTCGTTGAAACAAGACACCTTCGACAACATGGCTGGCCTCCACCCGCTCCTGTCTTTGCTTGTCTGCTTCGGCCTTCTTCGGGACTCTTGACAGAGGCACTGTATGGAACCCGTCACAATTCGGACACTGGTCCATCTGTCCGCCCATATCATCAGAGTTCTCTAGCTTCACGTTACAGCGAGGGCACTTGTACTCTATCATCCCATCACCCTTTCCCGACTCTGACCTGTCCTGCCGAAGCTCTCACATTGTCATCTGTCCCCCACAGAGTGTCAACCAGACCCATCAAAGTGCCCGTCTGACAGTGCCTTCCGCCTGATGGACCCGTTGACGCCTTGGTCCCTGAGTGAGCGGGCGAGTGCCGGGTCCACCTTGCGTTTGGCCGGGTTCCACTTGTGCCCGGTGTCGCCCTTCTGCCGACCGTGATGGAGGCCCTTGGCTTTGCGAGCTGCTATGCCAGTTCGGACTCGCTCCCTCAGCGTCTCGCGTTCCATCTCCGCAAAGCCGAGCAGGATGGAGAGCAGCATCTTGCCGACCGTTCCGGAGATGTCGATCTGCTGAGTAACGGATGTCACCTGAACGCCCCGCTCCAACCAATCGGTCAAGAGAGCTACGCCGTCCTTCAACGATCGTGCTAGACGGTCGATCTTGTAGACCAGCACACGGCTGACCTCGCCTTTGAAGATGTCTGCTCGCAGCTTGTCCATGCCCGGCCTGTCGAGACTTCCGCCGCTGGCCTTGTCGGTGTAGTACTTGATCCGTTTCAGACCGTGAGCCTTGATGTACCGCTCCAGCTCGTACATCTGGCTGTCGTGCTTCTGGTCTGTCGTGCTGACTCTGACGTACACTGCTGTCTGCTTCGCCATCATCCACCGTCCTTTCAGTGACTACGTGAACGGTAGCGCCATGGACAGCAGATGTCAAGAAAAGAAGTTCTCTTTGTTGGTAGAATCCTAGAGCATCGGCAAGGGCCGGTTTGCCACGTGGAATCAGGCACCGGTTCTCGCACAGGTCTGTTTCTTGACACTTCACCACAGGCTGTCCTCCACGTCCTCCGGGTGTAAGGCGTCCTTGATGGACCGATGCTCCGTCCACGTGCTACGGTCCCGTCGGCGCTGGTGCACCGGAGCGTCCTCAACGTCATCTCGGAACTCCTCAAGGTCGCCCCAGTCATCAGGCTCATCCGGCTCGGACTGGATGGGCGTAGCTGCTGGTGCCTTGTCCTGTTCGGGTACGGGCGTTGGTACGTCCGTGAGGTTCGGGACCGGTGCACCCTCGGGCAGGAGGATGTTGACGCTATGTCCTCCGGTTGACCCGTTGCTGCTGCCCTGCATCTTCTGCAGGTGTGTCAGTAGTGCGGATGCGCTGACCGGACTGCGCTTCAGCAACTCCCGGATGAACTTCTTGCGGCCGTGCTTGTTCAAGACCTCTGAAAAGGCCGCCAGCAGGCTGTCAGGTGATATATCTTCTGGCTCCGCCCCTTCTTGATAGTCCTCGCTTCGCTCGGTTCTTTTCGGCCGTCCCGGGCCAGGCCGACCTGAGAAAAAGCCGCGTCGCGGTTGGTTATCCCAATCTGGCTCAACGGGATCCGCGCCTTGGGTCTTCGTGCCGTCTTCGTCCTTCTTGCCTGTCGCGTCAGGCTGGACCGTGCTCTTGGTCCTGTCTTGTGCCGTCCCGGGAACTGGCTTGGTCGGGTTTTCGTCAGCAGTATCCGTAGTGGTTTCCAGATTCGGTTTCCTACGATGCTTCACCTTCTTGAGCCGCTTGACCTCGGCAGCGGTGTGTTGGCGTCTGCGTTCGCGGCGTTGGGTGAGTCTGTCCGCTGTCATTGTCGCCTCCGCTTCTTCTTCCCGCGGCGAATCGGAAACACGTCCTCATCGCTATCGTCACACGCCCGTCGTCGGGTTCGCTGGCCGCGGCTGCCGAGTATGCGCTTGACGTGCTGGGGCAAGGCGTCCTTCCAGATGAACTCCGAACACAGGTTGCCTGGATTGACCTGGTCCCAGCCCTGATCGTCCGCTTGGGCCTTAACGACTTTGATGAGCATGTCCACGACATCGCTTTCACTGAACGTGTTGGCCCGTTCGCAGTAGTTGCGGACCTTCCGGGCTGCCTCCTGAAAGCGCCTGTGCGCCTTTGTGCCTTTGCGCAAGCCATACCTCGATCTGCTCAGGAACGCCTTGGCGTACGCGGTAGCGATGTCTCTGGTCAGCTTGGCGGAGTTGCCCTTGTCAGGTTGGCTCTTCTGTCCCTTTGCAGGTGAATCATCCAAGCTCTCGCCAACGTCTTCGACAGAACGAGGGTGGGGCTGCTTTCCTTCCTCTTCATCTCTATCTGTCTCTCTTTCTTTATATGGCAAAACACGATCAAAACTTTTGGTCCGCTTCTGATCTGCTTTTGATCTGCTTCTGAACTGGTCCGATCTACGGTCGCCGCCGCGTGGATCAGGCTCATCCAGCACACCGTACAGCGCATCGGACGTGGCATAGCCGGTCGTGTCCAGCCACGTCTCGAACACGTCGTCGTTCAGCTTCGGACGGTCGAGCTTGACGGCACTGACGATCTGCTTGGTGAGCTTCAACCGACCGTCATCGTCTTTGTGCTGGTGGCCGCCCATCCATTCCCGCCAGTCCAGAAGGACGATCTGTCGTTTGTCGCGGTGTATTCGCCCAGCGTCTTCCAGATCGCCCAGCACTTCAACGACGTCCTCGTACTCCATGCTCAACGTCTCAGCGATGTCGCCTGGAGACTCATGCACAAGACCGCACCTGTTGTGCGGGCTGATGTACAAGTACATCAAGACGGTCTTGCACCATGGGTCTTTCAGTTTCAGGAATCGCTGGTCTTGTGTCATGAGATGGTCAATCTGATTGAAGTTCCTTTTCCATTCGGCCATGATTGCACCTCCTGTGCGGTGTCAATAAGGGCAGCAACAGGGTCGGCTCACAGGCACCGACCCTGCCGCCTCCGCCGAAGCAGAACGCCCTTGGCCGAGGGCGCGCCGAGTTTCGATCTACGTCAATCACCATTCTTCAATCCACCTGTCGTTCCCCGACTCACCGAAGGTCCAGGGCCGACGGGCTCTCGCCAATGCTGAGCAGCCCGTCGCCCTGTCCCCGCAGCGAATCCACAAACGATCAAGGCAGAGGATCGTCATATCGTGAGGCCGTCCAGCGTCGAGTCGATGGCCGCGATGGCGCTGGTGATGGCCTTGGCGACCTTTTGGCGTTCTTCGCGTCGGGTCACGAGCGCAGCAGAGAAGTCCGTTTGCACCGAGCCGCTGCTGTAGCCCTGAACGGCGTCGGCCAACTCATCGGTGAGGCCGTAGTGCTCGAATACGCCGTCGCGGGCCATCTTCTCCTTCACGCCTCGCAACCTGCCCCGAAGGGCCTGCAACGCACTTGCTCTCATTGGGTCTGTGAATGCCATGTCTAGATCTCCTGACTAACGCGACGGCAGCACGGAACCGTGCCATCGGCGTACGGACCTTCGCCGCAGAGAACCGCGGCATCTTCTTCGGTGGCGGTCAGCCGGTCGCCAGATTGCAGTACCTTTTTCTGGCTTGGCGGCACGTCTCTCGGCCAACTCAGGTACCTGCCCCGGTTGACTTGGAGCAGCACACCAGCCGTTACGTTCGACTTCTTCTCGTTCATCATTAATTCCTTTCATCTCAGAGGGTTGGGAACCACTGTTCGTGTACGTCCATCTGGGAGTAGTCACACACCGCAAGGTGCCAGTTCCGTAGACCCTTCGCAGCCGCTTGCCGGGCCAAGCGATAGTTCCGGCTGAGTGGATCGCCGCTCTGCTCGTTCAGTATCCCGACCAGCTTCCGATAGCTGGCCCAGACCTTCTGGCCCTTTGCGGTCTTCCTGAACCTTGCCCCTTCCTGTTGGATCGCTTTCTGGTAGGTAGCAACTTCACTCCGTCGGCGCTCCTCCTTCTCCTGCGCCGTCACCTTGCCCGAGAGGTGCAGGTCAGCGACGTGCAGGGCATCAAGCCCGCTGTCGATCACTCCGGTAACGTGATTCAGAACGAACTCCACGGTTGAGTCCGGCCCGAACGCTAGACCATCGAGCGAGACAATCTCAGGCTCGACGAGCAGGAAGTGTGGCTGCGCAGCCTCGGCGATGGCGCGGTACGTCTGTTCCGTCTCAAGGGCCTTGCCGCACAGTTCGCGTAGAGTGTCGATGGCTTGGCGAATGTCGTTCACCAGCGCGTTGTGCTTCTTCGCTACCGGAAGGCGTTTGGTCAAGGCCTCGTGCTTCTCAGCCAGCCGAAGGAAGATGCCGGGCAATACGCGCAGGTCGTGCTCGGCCAATTCAGTCAGTTCGGCGATGTGCTTCTGCTTGCCTTCGAGCTTCAACCGCTCGGGTGACTTCGGCGGCCGGCCCCTCAAGCTGTCACCGTTGCCGCTGCTCACGGACAAAGCCTTGTCGATCTCAAGCGCGGCGTCGGCCTCGTCGGCCTCTCTTGCCCATGCCTCGCCGTTCGTGACCATCTCGGCAATTGCAGCGTCAAGGGCTATGCACCGCTGACGCCGAAGCCGCACCGGCTCGGTCTGTTCGATGGCCTGGACGGCATCAGGTGGCTGGTCGGCTAGTGCTTCGTCTCGGATGGCTTCGTAGCGTTCGGTCCATGTCTCTGCTTTGGCCGATGCTGCTGGCCGTCGCCGTCGTCTTGTCTTCGTCGTTACCATTGTGTCTCCAATCCTTGACAATAGACAGACCGATAGCCGGTCTCGTTCACTGTGGTCGGGGTTAGTCAGAAGATCCTGCGGTTGGCATCCTCGTGCGTTTCGATCCGGCTGTTAGGCCTGGCATCTACTCCGTCGCTTTCAATTTATACCCTATGCCACGGGGCAAATCTACCCCAAGCTAGTATCTTCGGTCTGGGAAATGGCATTAGATGTCACCGAAGTAGTTAAAATAGGTTAGCCTGGAATAATTATTTTTGAGTTGTTGCATATTTCTCTAGTAGACGTGCGGTGACTTGCATGAGATATTGTCAGAAGTTGTGGATGGCGGACGGAAAAAACGCGGCGTACCCTTG
>CAZVEV010000262.1:0-8974 GCA_964625865.1 uncultured Planctomycetaceae bacterium
ACCCCATGCACGCAGCGTCCTCACCTGGTGGTCGACGTGCAGACCAGATGATAGATGGGCCCTCCGCACGAAGAAACGTCTACGGGGTATTCTACGGGCTTGTCGCAGGGGGTCAGGGACGGTAGACTACGGGCATGTTGAGCACACGGATAGAACGCCGCCTTTCACTATTCCCATGCGTCCCGACAGAAGCGGTAACCAAAACCGGTAACCAAACTGGTCGAATCGGGCGACTTCTCGGGTACGCATGGGTACGCATGGGTACGACATGAATATGTGCGTAATCTCAGTTAAGTTGCGGAATTCTCGGGGGATAGTACGATAGAATGCAACTGTATAGCATTTGGCCCGGTGGCGGAATTGGCAGACGCTGGGGACTTAAAATCCCTTGCCTTTCGGGGCGTGCGGGTTCGAGTCCCGCTCGGGCCACTGCGGGCCGGTCTGGTGCAGGCCGGCCCGCCGGTGTTTTCCCCACGTCAGTTGAGCCCGCGGCGAGGCTGTTGACATCACCCGGGGCCGCGCATAGGATGCGCTGAGACCGGGGGGTTGCAGGCATCATGGAACTGAAAGGATTTTGCCATGGCATCTGAAAACGTTCTGGTACTGACTGATGACACCTTCGAGGCCGAAGTGCTCCAGTCCGACGTGCCGGTCCTGGTGGACTTCTGGGCCGACTACTGCGCTCCGTGCAAGATGATCGCGCCGATGATAGACGAACTGGCTGACGAGTACGTGGGCAAGATGAAGGTGGGCAAGATCGACACGATGGAGAACAAGCAGGTGGGGATCACGTACGGCATCCAGGCGATCCCGACGCTGCTGCTGATCAAGGGCGGCGAGATGGTGGGCAAGTTCGTCGGCTTGCAGACCAAGAGCGATCTGAAGGCGGCGATCGACGCGAGGATCTAGCTCGTTGGCGGGGCTGGTGGCCCCCGGGACGCGCACGTGAGCGATCAAGACGG
Source organism: uncultured Planctomycetaceae bacterium (assembly GCA_964625865.1). Lineage (GTDB taxonomy): Bacteria > Planctomycetota > Phycisphaerae > SM23-33 > SM23-33 > CAZVEV01. The sequence goes on from CAZVEV010000262.1 coordinate 963, forward strand.
ACGACACGGCGGTGGGAGTCTCTCGCGCGAGCAGGTGCGCGAGATTGACCGTTTGGCCATCGAGGTCGCGGGCGTGCCCGGCGTGGTGCTGATGGAGAACGCCGGACGCAACGCCGCCGATGAAATCGAGACGTTCATCCGTGCCCGGTCCGCGCGCGGGCCTGTGCGGGTGGCGGTGGTGGCCGGCGCGGGCAACAACGGGGGTGACGGATATGTCATCGCGCGCCACCTGTCGATGCGCGGCATGGAGGCGGCAGTGTTTCTCGTCTCGCCGGCAGAGAAGATCGCCGGCGATGCGCTGGTGAACCTGGAGATCCTTCGCAGGCTGGGCGGCCAGGTCCACGACTGTGCGGACGGCGATCCGGCGGACCTTGCCGACCGGCTGCGGGCCTTCGACGTGATCGTCGACGCGGTGGGGGGCACGGGGATTCGCGGGGCCCTGCGCGGGGTGCTGGCCGGCGTGGTCGAGGCGATCAACGCCGCCGGGCAGAGTGTCCCGGTTATCGCCGTGGACATTCCCACGGGCCTGGACTGCAACACGGGGCAGGTCCAGCAGTGCGCGGTTCGCGCGGAGATGACCGTGACGTTCGTCGCCCGCAAGACCGGCTTCGACGCGCCCGGGGCGTCGGACTGGACCGGCGAGGTCCGGGTGGTCGACATCGGCGTGCCGGCCGATCGTGTCGCGGCCCTTGGCGGCCGGTAGCCGGTAATCGGTGTCCCGGTGTCACGTGCCGCTGTTCCCTACACCCTACATCCTCGCCAAGCGGGGTTTGCCTCAAGGGTCCGCCGCGGGGCGGTCGATAAGGGATAGGCCCGAGCGATGGATCGTCCGGGCGTGAACGATCTCACGGAAGGGAGAGAAGTCATGTGTCCTCACGTGAACCAGGCCGACCCGCGCTGTGGGCGTCACCTGACGCTCGACGATCTGGCGTGGGCATTCTCGCACTGTGTCGAGCGTCCCGCGAGTTGTCCGATCTACTGGGAAATTGCCGCCGATGAACGCACCGAACGCCAGGGCCGACCCGTCGGCTTCAGCGCTACCTGCTGAGAGCCTGCACCACCTCCGGGCGTTCCTGGACTACATCCAGGTCGAGTGCGGTCTTTCGGTCAACACGCGGAAGGCCTACCAGGTCGATCTGCGACATTTCCTCAGCGAGGTCTCTGACCAGGGCGTCAGTGCCCTGTCGGACCTCTCGCCGCGTCACATCGAGGCGTTTGTCCGTTCGGCGCGTGAGGGAGGGCTGTCTGCGGCAACGGTGGCCCGCCGGCTGGCGGCGGTGCGGATGTTCTGCCGCTACCTCGTTCTCGAGCGGGTGGCCAGGCTCGACGTGTCGGCGGGCATCGACTCGCCGAAGACATGGCATCGCCTGCCGAGCGTCCTGAGCGACCGGACGGTTCAGGGCCTGCTCGAGACGCCGTGTGACCAGACGGACGCTCACGCGGCCCGCGATCGGGCCATCCTGACGCTGCTGTATGCCACGGGCATCCGGGCAAGCGAGTTGGCGGGCCTGACCCTCGGCGACATCAACGCGAATCTTGGTGTGATTCGGGTGTTGGGCAAGGGCAGCAAGGAGCGGATCGTTCCGGCCGCGGCCCAGGGGCTGGAACTGGTGGAAGCGTACGTGGCAGGGGCCCGTCGCGACGTGATTCGGGACCCGTCTGTTGCCGCGGTCTTCCTTTCACGCAACGGCAGGGCACTTAGTCGGCAGGACGTCTACCGGATCGTGGGCAAATACGTCGTCCGCGTCGCGCCGGGCAGGGGCGTCTCGCCGCACACGCTTCGCCATTGCTTCGCCACGCAACTGCTCTCCCACGGGGCCGACCTTCGTAGCGTCCAGGAGATGCTCGGCCACGCAGACATTGCCACCACGCAGATCTATACCCACGTAGACGCCAATCGCCTGAAGACCATCCATAAGCGGTTTCACCCCCGGGGGTAACGGCGCCTATGGTGGAGGCAGACCCCTTCGCGGCGCACACTGCACCGAGCGGCGGAATTGCACCGCGATTGCTCCGGCCGTGGCATTCGGCAGGAGCAGCGGCCTCAGACCTCGACGACCTCTTCGACGACGTTCTCAGGAACGAAGTTACTTACCGCGGCGATATACCCGCGAATCGCGTCATCAAGCGCTCTTCGGGCCTCTTCGGCCGTGCCGCCTCGGCTGGTGCAGCCGGGCAAGGACGGGCACGATGCAACGAAGCCGCCCCGTTGGTCCTGGTGTATACGAACACAGAGCTTCATGTCCACACCTCCCCACCCTACAGCCACACTGAACCCCTGTTACTCAATTGTAGGCCGCTCCGCGCCGGAGAACAACTTCCGACAGACATTCATGTCCGGCCGTTGCGTATGTGCTTGTCGCGGGCGGTGGCGGGACGGTATACTTACATAAGCGGACCGCAGGTTGGCGGCCGCTGAAGTTGAAAGAAAGGCCGCTCAATGCCCATATATGAGTATCGTTGTGACCAGTGCGGCAACTGTTTCGAGGTGCTGGTCAGTTCGTCGAGCGCGAAAGCGTCGTGTCCGCAGTGTGCATCGCGCAAGACCGAGCGTCTGATCTCGACGTTTGCCGCACACGGCGGGTCGTCGCCCTCGCCGTGCGACTCGGCGGGCGTCTGTCCGGCTGGTGGGGCCCTGCCTGCCGGCGGCTGTGCGACGGGCGGGTGCCCGTTTTCGTAGGTTTGCCGGTGCGGTGGGCTTGCGCGACCTGGAGCGATGGATCGCAGAAAAGTCGGCCGGAACGGCCCTGCGCGTGGTATACTGTCGAGACCTTGAGTGTTCGGGTCCGACCGGTTGCGGCGGGGTGTTTCCGGCGATAGAGAAGGCAACATGACACGGACGATCGCAGTAATATGCCTTGTTGCTTCGTTGGCGGCTTCGGCGCCGGGCGACCGCCTGGAACTGCTCGACGCGAGGACGTTCGAGGGGCAGGTCACCGTTGACGGGGACACCGTCACCATCAAGATGACGTACGGAACACTCCGGTTTGCACAGCGCGACGTGGCGCGAATCATCTACATGGACACGCCGGAGGAGACGCTGGCCAAGAAGATGCTCGCCGTCTCGCCCACCGATGCCAACGCGCTGTTCACGGTCGCCAAGTGGGCCATTGACAACGGTCTGGACCGTCAGGCCAAGGGCGTCCTGACGAAGGTCATCGCTCTGGACGCCGATCATGCCGAGGCGCGACGCTACCTGCTGCAGGCGCGGATCGATGGCAAGTGGCAGTCCTATGCCGACGCACTGGAACTGGTGCGGGGCAAGCTGCAGGCCCAGAGGCACCAGGACGTGCTGAGCAAGGTCCTGCCGGCCCTGAAGGACCTTCCGTTGTCGGCGGCCCAGCGTACGGTGGTGGCCGAGCTTCGCGCTCGTGCGCAACTGCAGGCGGGGCGTTTCACCGATGCGAGGGCAACGTTCTCCAGCCTGGCCGAGCGAGCGGGGGGAGATGCGGCAGTCAAGTACGGGGCCATTGCGGGCATTCTGACCGAATACGCCGACGGGATGTATCTGGTCGGCGGGGTGTATCCGCCGCAGGCCGGGCTGGTGCGTCCGAAGGGGCAGGTCCTGGAGCGCGGGCCGGCCTCCCTGCGACGGGAGATCGTGCTTGACGCGGCCCTTCACGACGTGGCCAGAACAACGGCACTGGACGCGGGCAAGAAGCTGCTGGCCGAGGCGCGAAAGCTCGAGCCGACGGATCCGGATACGGCCCGGACGAAATACGCCCTGGCCACCCGCTGCTTCCAGCGGGCTGACGCGATTGTCATGGGAACGCGAACTCCGGGAATTGCAAAGACCTACCACGTCGAAGTCGCGCGGTGTCGGATTCGCGCGATCAGGGCAATTGTCGAGGCTGACGCGGGGAAATATGAGAAAATAGTGGCCACCCTCGGGGCGGCAGAGATGTCGGATAAAGAGTACCGTACCATCGTGTTACGAATGATGCATCATCTGGGCAATGCCCAGGACGGGCTCAGAGAGGTTTTAACACTTGCCAAACCCTACCCTCGTGAGTTAATATTAGAAATTAAATGGGCCGAAGTGGACCTGAAGAAGATAGACAGTACGCGCAAAGCATTGGCCGGTGAGTTGGACAATGGCAAGTAAGCGTATAATCCTGGTCGGCGTGCTTGCGATGGCGAGCATGTGCGGCGCGGTGGACCCCGCGACGTACCAGGCCGAAACCACCAGCGCCCTTCAGGACGCCCTGCTGAAACTCCAGAGGGGCCAGCTGTTGCAGGCCGAAGCCGACGCATTGGTGTTGGCGTCTCGCAGTGACAGGTCAGCCCCGCGAGCTTGGCTGGTTGTGGCCGCGGCCAGGTGCCAGCGAGACAAGCATCAGGCCGCCATACGGGCCTATCGGAACTTCCTGGACAATTGCACCTCACCACGTCTCCGCACCTACGCCGCTCGCCAGATCGTTCGCTGCGAAGGCAAGACCGCCGCGCCGGCCAAACCACGCATCGCGCCGAGCAAGCGCCTGAAGGAGGCGGACCTGGCCGCCCTGTCTCGCGTGGGGCCGCGGATGCTCACCGAGACCAGCGAACATTTCATCGTACGAGCGAAGAACGCGGGTGTGGCCAAGTTGATGGCCGCCGAGGCCGAGGAGTCGCTGCGGCGCATTTGCGGGTATATTCTGTGCGGCCAGGCGTATCCCCATACGGTGACCATCACGATCTGGTCCGACCAGAAGGAATACGCCGCCCACGCCAAGAACGCCCCTGAATGGGCCGGTGGGAGCTTCGCCATTACCTCCGAGAACGGCGTGGCCAGTCGGCGGATCGACCTGACGCAATTGAATGACAAGGGCCGCTTCGACACGATCATGCTCGATCGCGTCCTGCCCCACGAGATGTGCCATCTCGTCGTCCAGGAGTACTTCGGCGATGGGCGATGCCCGCTGGTCCTGAACGAAGGTCTGGCCATGCTCGCCGAGAGCGAAACCGACAACGCGCGGGTCATGCTTGCGGGGATGGCTCTGGCGGCTGACGGCAAGGTCTCATTGGAGGACCTGTTCGCGCGGCAGCGCTATAGCATGGGCGACCCGGCGGTCTTCTACGCCAAGAGTTTCACCTTCCTTGAGTTCCTCCGCAGCCGAATGACGCAGGAACAGTTCCGCCGATTCCTCTCACACGTCAAGGGCGGCTGTTCGATCGGCGATGCGATTCAGCGCGCCCTGTGCGCGCCGAGCAGCGAGCGGTTCATGCCCGCCCTGGCTCGTGCATGGCAGGACCGTGCGGTGGAGCAGGCCCACTTCCTCCGCGCCCTGGCCGACCGCAAGTAGCGAGTCGGGGCGGCTCACGACAGAGCAATCCGCAGAAATGGGGTAAGGGAACAGGCCGTAGATCAAGGGAACGGGCCGTGGGCAACAGGGGCGTGGGTGGGTGGATTGTACAGCCGAAGGAAACGGGGGTTCGGATGGTGAGTCCTGCTCGTGACGGTCTTCTGCCTGATGGGGGTCCCGTGTTCGTCTTCGTTCGATCCCTCGTCGCGCATTCCGCTGCGCGGTGATAGCCCCTATTGCCTACGGCCGGACGGCAAGGGATATGTGCTCTACAGTGTCGGGCGGAACATGCGCGACCCCATTGGCAAGCCCTGCCCTGCCGGACCCCTCAGAACGCCCAGAGAGGCGGCCTAAGCGACGATCTCCCCGCCGATGAGCCGGGGGGTGTTTCTCAGGCGCAAAGGGCGGCCAGGGGGGCGTGGAACCCGCCAAGAAGCAAGCTGCACCGGGTAGCGCGTGTGGAAACAGCGGGGCGCTCTTGTGTCGTCTGCGCACATGCCACCCCGTGAGATCTTGACGGGGGACTTCGCTTCGCAGCTTGCTTCTTGGCGTCTTTGCGAACGCACACGGTCTTTTCGCGTGCAGACGACGCAAGGACGCCCCTCGCCTGCGCATGTCCCGGTTGCTTAAGACCCACCGAGGTTGACGGTGGTCGCCTTGGCGCCGTCGATGAGGACGTCGACGGTTCCGAAGGCCGTGCCCTTGGGCGAGAGGCCCAGGGTGATGTCGGCGCGGGCCTGGCCGCCGGCTTTGCGGAAGACGCCCTGGGCGAGCGTCTTGTCGCCCTGCTTGATAAGCACCTTCTTGCCGGCGCTGGCCTTGGGGGCGACCAGTTCGATGCCCGAGCCGATCGGCAGGACCGTACCGGCCCGCACCGCCAGCGTCTCGGGCGGCGAGGGCTCGCCGTCGATCAGGCGAACGCCGCACACGCGGTCCAGCCCGCCGGCTGACAGCGGATCGCCCATCGGATACCAGCCCTGGTGAACGACCGGGGCGTCGGCGTCGGCGTCCCTGACGAGCACCTGCACGCCAAGGGTCCGTCCCTCGCGCGGTTTGACGTGGAGGTTCGACCACGGCAGGCGTGTCTCGACGGCATAGCCGCCGGGGATCAGCTTGGTCTGCACGGTGGCCCGCAGTTTCCGCTGTTCCTGGGGGAAGTCGAACCCGATCCGCTGGGGGGTCTTGGCGTCGGCGGGGGGGGCGGCGATTACCGAATACACGTCCCGGGCGCCCGGGCCTGACGAGACGTACACCTGCACCCAGTCCCCGTCCGTCATCTTCTTGCCCTTCTTCGCGGGCGAGATCGTGTCATCGCGCACCGTCACGTGGACGAGCAGTCCCGCATCGTCCCAGCCCAGGCGGACGGTGGGCGCGAACGTGCCCTTGTTCGTAACGGCCCGCCCGACGGTCGACAGGGCCTCGATGCGAAAGCCCTCGTCGCCCCAGTCCGCGGCGTCTCCGTCGATCTTGATCCGGCCCACCCAGGGCACGTCGACGGTCCGGGTCCGCTTGACGGTCGAGACGCTGATGGCCCGGCCCAGCACGTCGCGCCATCCGAAGAGGCGCCGCTTGCCCGCCCGCAGTTCAACCGTGGCGGCGGGCAGGTCCAGCAGGCGCTGGTAGGTGGTTGCGGCCGTCAGTTTCCCGCTCTTGCCGGCAGGGATGGCCGTCTGGGTGCTGACGGCCTTCCACGTGCTGCCCCGGTGCCCCCACGTCAGGACGCCCTGGGTCGCGAGCGTGGTGGGGTTCGGCACGGTCAGTTCCAGATCGATCTTCCCCGGCGTGGCCGCGTCCATGCTCATCTCGAGCCCGCCGGTGAGCATCTCCAGCGGCTCGGAGATCACGCACTCGGGCGGGAGCGTCTTGGACGGCGTGACGACGGACAGGGCGGTCGGCTTGTTCGGTGAGACGTCGACCTTGACGAAGTGCGGGAACCGGCCCGCCAGTTCGTACGGCCCGGCTTCGATCCCTCCGCCGCCGGTCATCACGTAGCGTACGGTGTCCCGCGTGGGGAAGAGGCAATACCTGTGCCAGCCGCCCGCGAACACCGTGTCGACGCCGTACTGGACCAGCAGCGGGTGGACGTCCCTGTTCCACGCGTTCGAGTCGACCCCTTCGGGCCCGCCGACGGCCCACAGCGGCTCGTGGATGAAGATGAACACGCGCTTGCTGCGGAACGAACGCATCAGGTCCCGGGTCAGCCACTTCAACTGTTCGCCGGTGATCTGCCCCTCCTGGCCGGGCACGTTCGAGCACAGCGCAATGAAGTGGGCGGCCTTGTGATCCCACGAGAAGTACAGGCGTCCGAACCGCTGGGTCCACTGGCGGAGACTCTCGCGGTCCCAGACGTCGCGATCGCCCGGAACGAGGAGGTGGGGCATGACCAGGCGCTTGAGGGCCTTGGCGGCGGCGTTCCATTGCTTGGCGAGCAGCTCGACATCGCCGGTCCGTCCGGAGATCACGTCGCCGGCGATGACGGCGAAGTCCGCGCGCTGCGCGTTGCATCGGTCGATGCTGTCCACGAACAGCTTGTTCGGCGCGACGGAGTCGCCCGCGCCGGGCTGGGGACTGCAACTGCCCATCACCACAAAGCTGAACTCGCCCGAACCGCCGGGGTTCAGTTGTCCGGTCTCGATGGCGTCCTGCATCCGATCCGCACAGCCCCAGATGAACACGCACGCCAACGTCACACATGCCAGCTTCTTCACGGTTATGCTCCTTTGCTGCCGT
>CAZVEV010000263.1:0-928 GCA_964625865.1 uncultured Planctomycetaceae bacterium
CAAGCAAACAATCGGGCAACACCCGGGGCCCGCCCCCACGGCGTCGAAACCGGGGCCTGGCGCGCCCGCCGGCCGCAGGCCGTGGACGTGCCTGTACCCGCTTTCGACGCCCGAACGCAGGAAGCGAAGCGGACGTGCCTGTACCCTTTTTCGTAGCTCCGTGAGTGAACGCCCGCTCATGACCGCCTGTACCCGCTTTCGACGTCGTGGGATGACTGAACCGGACGAAGATCTTCTTTGAACAAAACTTTATTTTGCCCTTGACCTGGTCGGGATCGGGGGGGTATAATATCTATTGTCGGCTCAGGGATCGGCCTTGGGCCTCAACGAATCCGCGAGACGAGCCAACGCGGAGGGTCACGTGGTGAAGATCACTGGCACAGAGGATTACGCGAGCGCCGAACGCTCGGTGTCTGTCCAGACCTCTCACCCTGGGTTTACCCTGAGCGGTGTCGAAGGGCCTGCCCTGCATAGCTCGCAGAGCGTCGCAGGGGCCACCGACGCACCGTCACGCGGAATCGAAGGTCCTATCAGTTTGCGCATACCGCTGCGTTCCGGCGAATGTACAGGTGTGGCGTTTGCAGGGCCATTCCAAGCCGAGCATGAAGGCCACGCGGCGCGGGTTTTTCCGGTTTTCGGGGCATGTCGTAAAAAAGGCGTATTTTTTCGCCAATGCGACCTTAAAGTATGGTATCATTAGCCTCGCAATCGGGCAGAGGTCATCTGCAATTCGAAGGCTTCGCCCGGCAGTCAGCGACGGTAGCCTACTGGAGCAGAGATGACGGCCGTGCATTGCACAATGCTGAATGTCCGCAACACCCCCCGCAGTAGACTTACGCGCGGGGGGGGGGGGGGGCCCCCCGCCGCCCGGGGGGCCCCCCCCCCCCCCCCAGGGCCCCCCAACCCGGGCAAGCCCCCCCCCCGCGAA
>CAZVEV010000263.1:938-8958 GCA_964625865.1 uncultured Planctomycetaceae bacterium
GGGGTACGCCGCATCTGTCTTGGCGCCCTTACGCCGTCCTTGGCGCCCTCTCACGGATTCTGGCGCCCCGGCCGGTAGTCCGCGCCGACCAGGGCTCAGAAACCTCCAAGACGCCCCGCCCTCGGCGCCACACGGCGGAGCCGCGGCGTCTCGCCGCGGTGCTTTTCTCTCTCAGACGACTCGTGCGTTCCATTCTGCGCGCGGGAGCTTCGCTTCGTTCGCGCGGAAACAGCACCGCGGCCTTGCGCCGCGGCTCCGCCCTGTGGCGCGAAGGGCAGGGCAACTCGTACGACAGACACCCCTCCCGCGCCGGGGTCGGCGCGGGCGACAACTCCCCGTTTCCCCCTTACAGAAAAGGAGACAATCACGATCCACCTTAATGGAGAATACAGTACCCGTGACGCACGTCTTGTTCTTTCTTAGAGCAAGATGGAGTTGCAAGGATGGGTTCCAGGCAACTCAAACAAGCCGTTTTTTGAAACTTCTTACAGGAGCAAGATTATGTCTAAAACAACCAGAACTTTTTTGACCCTCGCCGTCGTGGCGATGGCATGCTTCGCCCTGACCACCTCGGCCAACGCGGCGCTCATTGCCAACTGGACCTTCGATGCCGACCTCACCGATGCGGTCGGCTCGAAAGACGCCACTGGCTTTAACGGTGCCAACTTCCAGACCACCACCAGCAAGATCGGCGCTGGATCGGCGCTCTTCGACGGCGCCAACGATTACATGACGGCCGGCACGACCTCCGACTTCGTCATCGGGACGGGCACGATGAGCGTGAGCTTCTGGTTCAAAATAACAACTGCAGCGGCTTCCGACCGATTTCTCGGCACCGGGGCGGGCCTCAACAATCAGGAAGGATGGGTCATCTTCCAAGACACCACCACCCCTGACCGGATCGGACCCGGGATGAGCGACGGCGGCGGACGGCGCATTCAGAAAGGCAATGCCAACGGGACGGTCGACGCGGGCGACGGGGGATGGCACCTTGCGGTCGCCGTGTTCGACCATAACGGCGGCAACGGCACGGTCACCACTTACGTCGATTCGGTCAAGGAAACAACCTTGGGTTTGGATGACTTGGGCACGTGGAACGGCAGTTCCATCGATAACACCTTCGCGCTCACTTTCGGCAGGCTCCCGAATAATACCGTAAATTACTTGGACGGCTACCTGGACGACGTGGCGATCTGGGATGCGGCGCTGTCGCAGGGCGAGATCGACGGCCTCTGGAACGGCGGCACAGGCGCCGCCGCCATCCCCGAACCGGCGACGATGAGCCTGCTGGCGATAGGCGGATTGGGCGTGCTGTTGAAATGCCGTCGCGGCCGCGCATAAGCGAGATCGGCCAGCCTGCCGGCAGGCAGGTTTCACACAGACACACATAGTTTCCCGCGAGATGAGTCCTGCAAACGTGATTCCTCCTCCGCGGCTGCGTGGCGAAACGTTGCCGCGCAGCCGTCTTCTTGATGGCGGCCCGTTCCTTGGAACGAGGAACGCTGCGCGGTCGCACGGCAAGAGAACTCTAACTGAGTGAGCAGTGCCATGAATACGTCTGAAAGTGAAGGTCGATCGATCACCGGGATCGCGTTGAACGTCGCACTCGTTCTCCTGCTGCCCGCAGCCACGGCGCTCGCGAACGACTGGCGTGACATCACGACCGGCTCGATCATCCCCGATGAGAACTACTCCGACCAGCCCTATGTCGCCGTCCTGAACGATGGGAGTTGGCTGACCACGCTGACGACCGGCCCCGGCAGCGAGGGCAGCAGCACGCAGCACATCGTGTCCAGCACCAGCGCCGATCAGGGCCAGACCTGGACGCCGCTGGTCGACATCGAGCCGTCGACCGGACCGGAGGCGTCGTGGGTCGTGCCCCTTCACGTGCCGACCCTGGGCGATTCGAACAAGGGCCGCGTGTACGGTTTCTACACCTACAACGGTGACAACTTGAATGTCGGCCGCAGCGACACGGTCGGCTGGTACGTCTTCAAGTACTCCGACAACGGCGGGCAGACCTGGAGCGCCAACCGCTACCGCGTGCCGGTGCCATACACCGAGATCGATCTGAACAACGACCTGGCGGGCCAGCCCGGCGCGCCGCACATGAAGGGCTGGGGCGTCAGCAAGCCGGTCGTCAAGGACGGCCAGGTCCACATCGGCTTCACCAAGGTCCGCAGCGGCCTGGTCAACGGCGGCGAGGGCTGGGTGTTTACGAGCCCCAATCTCCTGACCGAGTCGGACCCGACGAAGATCACGTGGACGTTCGCGGCCGACCCGAATGACACCAACCCAAACGTTTACACCACCAACACTCCGCCCCAGACCGAGGCGACCTGGACCGGACTGCGCAACCCATCGCACGGCTCGATCCAGGAAGAGCACGTTGTCGCCCCGCTGGCGAAGGCGGGCGAGTTGGTGATGGTCAATCGCACTCTACAGGGCTTTGCGGACATCTCCTACAGCCGCGACGGTAGTCGGTCGTGGACCGAGCCGAAGGCATTGACCTACGAACCGGACGGTTCGCGCGTGATCAAGAACCCCCGGGCCAACATCAAGGTCTGGCGGACGGAAGCGGGCAAGTACTTGCTCTGGCACCATTTCAACGGGGTTAAGAGTTTTTACAGTCGAAATCCGGTCTGGTTGTCGGCTGGGGTCGAGGACGGTGACGGTAAGCTTCACTGGTCGCAGCCGGAGGTCCTGCTCTACCACAACATTGACGGCGACAGGGGCATGAGCTATCCCGACCTGGTCGAAGTCAATGGACAGTTCTGGGTAACCGAAACGCAGAAGTCGATCGCCCGCGTCCACTCGGTCGACAGCGGCTTCCTCAATACGCTGTTCACGTGGGACACCGTCCAGCAGGTGACCGGTGCGAACAAGGCGATCGACGTCGAACCGACCGGCGGCACGCAGACCCACGCAATGCCGAACCTGTCGAGCCTGTCGGGCGCGTCGGCCGGCGGCTTCACCCTCGACTTCTGGGTGAATCTGAACGACTTGTCGGCGGGCCAGACGATCGCCGACAACCGCGATGGCTCGGGCAAGGGCGTCCTGATCGAGACGACAGCCGACAGCCGACTGCAGATCGTGCTCAACGACGGCACGAACAGCGCTACCTGGAACACGGACCAGGGCGCGATCCTGGCGGGCACCCCTCAGCATATTGGCGTGGTCGTCGATGGCCAGGCTGATGTCATCTCGTGGGTGGTCAACGGCGAGCTGCTCGACGGCGGCGGTGAGCGTGACTTTGGTTGGACGCGGATATCGAGCACGCTGGGCGATGTGAACGGAGACAGCGACCTGACCATCGGGCAGGGGGTTGACGGCACGATCGAGAAGTTCCGTCTCTACGACACGGCCCTGATGACGACGGAACTGGTCGGCAACTTCCGAGCGGAGATGGACGAGTACGGATTCACCGACCTGATTCCGCTGACGGTCCGGTTCGACTACGACGGCAGCTACATGCCCGACATCGCCACGCCGCCGGCGGGCCAGTCCACCTGGAACGTGGTGACCACGGGCGGCCTGGCGATCGCGCCGAACAGCCCCGAGACGGGCCTGGCCAGCTTCCCCGATAACGCAACCGGCGGACGCCTCCAGATGAACAACGTCATCACGGACCCAGGGCTGATCCAGAACCCGTCGAGAGTCGAGTGGGAATACCAGTTCACCATGAGCGTCACCTCGCCGGGAAGCCCCAATGCATTGTTCGGCGTCAGGGACGAAGGTGGCGATGGGCGATTCATCATGTTCGCCCACTCGGCGGACGGCGGCGAGTTGTTCTACACCACGAGCGATGGGAACGGCGTGATCGGCCTGAATCTCTACACGGCAGGCGTCGACGGCCCGTCCCTCGGAGACGGCGAGTTCCACAACTACCGGGTGGTCAAGTTCAGCGACGAGGGCGTGGTGAAGGTCAGCTTCTACCTCGATGGTTTGCTCTTGGACACGCGGAACTACACCGACTTTGATTTCGACCTGGGAAGCGACCTGGGCTTTGGCATCTTCCTGTCCACGCCCGGCCTGTCTGACTACGTGATTGACGAAGTCTACTTCGGCGCCATCACCCCGGAACCGTCGGCCGCACTCATGTTCATGACGGTCTTCGTGGTACGGTTTGGGCTTGGCAGACGGCGCAGGGTATGATCGAAGGACACAGGTTCAACGAAAGGAATCATCCATTCACTGGTCCCAGCCGGAAATCGTCCTCTACGACACCGATCCGAAGAATTGCCTGTTCGACCCGAAAACAAGGATGCCCGGACCGGGCCTGGGGATGAGCTATCCTGATTTGATCGAGCAGGACGGCCGCTACTGGATCACTGAGACGCAGAAGACCGTCGCCCGTGTGCATTCGGTCGATCCCGAGCTCCTGGAAGGTCTATGGAAGCAGGGCACTGTAATCCAAGAACAAGAAAACGAGCGGAGTCGACGACAATGATGAACAATACCTCAGTTACACGTAACATTCAACACGTGGGACAGCGACTTCTTGCCGTCTGGTCAGTGTTCATGATCATGTTGGTCATGGCTCCGAAAGTTTGTGCGGAGGCCCCGGACGTGAAGCCCTTAGCCGCATCGACCCTCGGTCATTGGGCGCTGGATGAAACCAAAGGCGCGTTGGACGGGGTACGATCGAGCGCGGGCCGGTACGGTCGGGCGATCGACCTCGACGGGCGCAGCGGCTACCTGAAACTCGGGGACTTCGGCTCTGCGGCCGAAGCCACCATCGCCTTCTGGATGAAGCCGCGAAACGTCGGCAAGGACGTCTACCAGGGCTTGGTGACGACGCCGTCCTGGGGAAAAGGCATGCTGCATCTACCCGTTCGCAAGGGCCGCATCGATGCATTCCTGCACCTTGGCGGCAGCGACCGCGCGCGCGTTCAAAGCGGCCCGTTAAAGGACGGGCGTTGGACGCACGTGGGCGTCACTATCAGCGCTGGAACGGGACGCATCGTCCTCTTCGTGGATGGTCTGCGGGTCGATGAGGCCGAGACGCCGGGGCTTGCGAAGATCGTTCTGGACAACATGACGGCGGGCTATGAAGGGGAGAAGCGCTACTTCGACGGCCTTCTTGATGAGATCCTGGTCCTTTCCAGAGCCCTTTCGCCCCAAGGCGTGGCCTATCTCGCAGGCAAGGAAGCCAAACTGCCCCCCGGCGACCGTCTCGCCGCCTACCGGGTGGAACCGGACCCACGGCATATCGAAGCGGGGCGCCGGATCCCGGACGAGGGCTACTGCGATCAGCCCTACGTGGCGATCACGAAGGACGGCAACTGGCTGTGCGTGCTGACGACGGGCAAGGGCCACGAGGGCCAGCGCGGCCAGCACGTCGTGGCGACGATCAGCAAGGACCAGGGCAAGACCTGGGGGCCGTTGATCGACGTCGAGCCGGCGAACGGCCCGGAGGCGTCGTGGGTGGTGCCGCTGGTCGTGCCTAGTGGGCGCGTCTACGCCTTCTACACCTACAACGGCGACAACATCGATACGCTGCCTGGCAGCAAGCGGAAGATCCGCGCTGACACGCACGGGTGGTACGCCTACAAGTACTCCGACGATGGCGGTCGCACTTGGTCGAAGGATCGCTACCGCATCCCGGTTCGCGTCACCGCGTGCGACCGAGCGAACCAATGGAAGGGTGAGGTCCAGCACTTCTGGGGCATCGACAAGCCCAAGATCAGCGACAGCGGGGTCAGGTTTGCTTTCACGAAACTCGGGCGCTATTTCCTCGGCAACGGCGAGGGCTGGATGATCCACAGCGACAATATCCTCACCGAGTCCGAGCCCGAGAAGATCAATTGGACACTGCTGCCCGACGGCGAGCACGGGCTGCGCGTGCCGAAATTCGGGTCGATTCAGGAAGAACACAATCACGTCCTCATCGGGCCCAAGCAGATGTACCTGGTCTACCGCAACAAGACCGGCTACCCGTGCCACACGTACAGCACCGACGGCGGGCGGACGTGGACCGAGCCGGTGCACATGACCTACTCCCCGGGCGGGCGGAAGATCAAGACGCCGCGCGCCTGCCCCAAGCTCTGGCGATGCAAGAACGGGAAGTACCTGTTCTGGTTCCACAACCACAGTGGCAAGACGTTCTACGGCCGCAACCCGGTGTGGATCACGGGCGGGGAGGTCCGCGACGGGAAGATGCACTGGTCCGAGCCGGAGATCCTGCTCTACCACAACGAGGTCAAGGCCAGGGGCATGAGCTACCCCGACCTGATCGAAGCCGACGGCAAGTACTGGGTCACCGAGACGCAGAAATCGATCGCGCGTGTCCACGAGGTCGACCCCACGCTGCTGGAAGGACTGTGGGCGCAGCTCGATGGCAAGGGCGAGGTGACGAGAGACGGCCTGGTGCTGTCGCTCGACGCCAAGGCGGCCAAGAGCGAATCGGTTGCCATGCCCCGCCTGCCGGACCTGACCCGGACCAACACCGGGTTCGCCGTGGACATCCAACTGAAGTTCAAGGACGTCACGAGCGGGCAAGTCATTCTCGACAGCCGCGATGAGAAGGGCCGGGGCCTGGCGCTGGTGGTGGACAAGGCCGCCGCGCTTCGGCTGAGCTTTTCCGACGGCAAGAACAAGGCCGGGGTGTGGACCAGCGACCCGGGCCTGCTCGAGGCGAACAAGACGCACCACGTTACTGCGATCGTCGACGGCGGGCCGAACATCATCAGCTTCGTCGTGGACGGCAAGCTCTGCGACGGCGGGAAGTCACGGCAGTTCGGCTGGGGCCGGTTCGACCCGAAGCTGGGCGACGTCAACGGCTCGGACAAGCTGCGGCTGTCGCCATCGTTCAC
The DNA here is from genome assembly GCA_964625865.1 of uncultured Planctomycetaceae bacterium. Classification (GTDB taxonomy): domain Bacteria; phylum Planctomycetota; class Phycisphaerae; order SM23-33; family SM23-33; genus CAZVEV01. Next base: position 7,754 of record CAZVEV010000263.1, read on the forward strand.
CGGGGAGATACGGAGTCTGCGCGTCTACGACTGCTACCTGCGGACCTCTGAGGCGGTGGCGAACTATCAGGCCCATGCAAAGCACCAGTAAGCCATGTCGGATTGCCGCGACATACGTAATGGGCACAGCATTCACAAGCTCGGCTATAGCGATCCAGAGAGAAGAAGATCGGCAATAGTGACACAGAATAGACTTCACATTCATCGACGAGGGCTTCGAGGCGGGCGATGAAGTTTGTCCCGCCGGCAGGGCGGGCGGTGTGGGTGCAGTGGCGAAGGCCGGGGCGGCTGTGTTGGGTTGTGCAGGATGGATCGGCATGGACGTCATCCCCGTGCAAGGGCCCGGGTTCTGTTGTGATTATACGCGATCCCGCGCGGCGGGGGGTGTTGTTTGTCTGTGGGACCGAGGGGTCCTGCAACTGGCCGCTGAAGCGGCCAGTCCCTTTCTGCGCGAAGGGCCGGGTGGTGCGTGCAAGGGCGACGACGCGCCGGGAGCGTATTGTCTATTGCCCCTCACAAGAGCAAGTGGTGCCCAAAAGGGAGGCGAGTGGTGCCGGCGGCATGACGTGGCGATCCGGGCCTACTGCCTGATGCCGAACCACGTGCATTTGGTCGTGGTGCCCGCCTCGGCCGACGGGCTGCGGCGCGGGATCGGCGAGACCCACCGGCGGTATTCGCGGCGGGTCAACTTCCGCGAAGGCTGGCGTGGGCACCTGTGGCAGGGGCGTTTCGCCTCGTTCGTTATGGACGAGCCGTACCTGCTGGCCGCCGCCCGGTACGTCGAGCGAAACCCCGTCAAGGCGGGTCTGGTCGACGCGGCCGAGCAGTGGCCCTGGTCGAGCGCCGCGGCCCACGTGGGCGACCGCCCGGCCGCCGAGGCAATCGCCGAGACCGACTGGCTGACCGAACGGATCGCCGGGTGGATATGCACGTGGCGGGAACACCTGCTGGAGCCCGAGCAGGCCGAACTGGCCGTCGCCATGCGCCAGCACGAGAACACCGGCCGTCCGCTGGGCGACGAGACGTTCGTCAAGAAACTCGAAGCCCTCCTCGGCCGCAAACTCCTGCCCGGCCGCCCCGGGCGTCCAAAGAAGCCGAGAAAATAGTATGGTGACGTGACAATACAAACGTGACAGCGAGTGAGCTGGCCAGTAGTTTGGCGAGTGAAGTGGCGAATGAGATGACACCGTGAGACATCAGGGAGC
>CAZVEV010000264.1:0-8922 GCA_964625865.1 uncultured Planctomycetaceae bacterium
ACCGACTGTCGTCGTTGTGACGCGCATCATCCGCCGTTCGAACGACGAACGTCGATCTAACGATCGACCGTTAAACATGGAGGTAACGACAAGTTCAGTTACGACGCGCCGAATCGCGCCACGCCCACGCCGCGGTCGCGGTCGCGATTGACGATGTAGTAGCGCAGGGCGTCGGGGATGTGCTCGAACTCCTGCGGGTCGACGGGCTGGTCCGTGTACACGCCGTTGACCTTGCGGTTCTTGTACGACCCCATCGCCTTGACGAAGATCCGATTGGCGTCGGAGGGCAGGTAGAAGAATCGCGGCGTCCCGTCGGCGGGCGAGAGCAGGGCGCGGACCAGGCTGATCCCGTTTCGCACCTCGCGGTCGCGCGGGGCCGTCGCGTACGTGCAGTGGATGCCATAGCTGCGAAAGATCTCCACGTTGCTTCGCCCGGTCTGGTCGTTTCTGTTCCGCCCGGCCGGGTCGCAGAATGTCTCGCGGACGTTCCGCAGGCGATGGCGCCGGATGTACTCGGCGTGCTGGTGGACCGTGCCGGCCTCCGCGCGGTACGTGTCGAGCAGCCAGGTCCGCCCGCGCCCGTCCACCCCGAGCCAGAGGCACACAAAGACGTTTGCGCCCCAGTCGACGGCACGGTAGATCGTCAGGTCCGTCGGCGGGGTGGGGCGGCGGTGGGCGTGCGGGTCGAACTCCGGGTAGACCAGCCCGTCGGCGACGGGGCGTTTGCACTCGTACTCGGCCTGCCAGGCGCGGAGGCTGATCTTCGAGAAGGCCTTTATCACGTCGTCGATCGCGCAGAGCCCGCACGCCTCGGCGGCGATGCCCAGCGAGCGGTCCGCCTCGTCGTGATGCTCGCGTGCCTTGGCCACGCACGGGCGGGCCAGCGGGCAGTGGTCGCACCCGGCCCCGTCGCGGTGGCGGTCCGGGGAGCATTGTTGGATGGCTTCCCAGATGTTCCACTTGTGCAGGCTGACGCGATTGGCGGGGCAGCCCTCGACCAGACGCGCCATCGGCCCGTCCGTGCGGTGCCACGTCGACGTGTACACCGTCCTGCCCGGAATCTGGCCGCTCGAGGCGATCATGCCGACCGCCGCGGCGTCGATCTCGGGGTCGATCTCGTCCAGTTCGTCCTCGAACAGGAGATGGATCTTGGGCCCGCGCACGTCGCGCTGGGAGGCTGACAGGATCTCCATCCGCCCGCCGGCGACGTTGGCGGAACTGCTGCGAACGGGCCCCGAAAGACGCCGCGCCAGGTCCGGTGCGGCGCACCAGCGGCGCCAATACTCGTAGAGGTTTCGCGACTGGCTTTCCGAGCCGCCCAGCACGCGGGCCTGCAGCCCGTCGGTGCGAATGAACTCCAGCGCCGCCAGCAGGGAGGCCCCCAGCGTCTTTCCGCCGGACCTGCACGCCCAGGCCGCCACGTCGCGACCGGGGTTCCAGAACGCCTCGGTCACAAACGCCAGCGGCGTGCTGTGTCCCTCGCTGAACGCCTTGTAGGGCAGGCAGATGCCGAACTCCACGGCGAGATACGCCTGGACGTTGAAGGAGGGCGGGTTGATGCCGCAGGCGGTCATGCGTCAGCCCCTTCCGGGCGGTCCTGTGCGGTCTCCGGCCCCGGGGCGGGTCCGCCCAGGTCGTGGGCGATCCGTGCCTGGGTCTCGGGCGTGAGTTTCGCGAACTGCTTGAACGGCGGGTCCGGGGGCGTCTCGGGCGCCTCGTCGCAGGACATGTCGAGGTACTTGTTCAGCAGGAACTCCCTGCCCTTTCGGGCCGACTCGGTGTCGCCCGTGCTGTTTTCCATGTGGGCGTCGAGGACCTTCCACAGGCGGTAGGCCCCGCGCCCGCGCGTCTTGCGGACGTGGACCTTGTAGACCCGTGCGATGCGGCGCTGCAGGTGGGGGCGGCTGGTGCCCCGGGCGATCCTGCCCACCGTCGTGGGGTCCAGTCCGACGTCCTGGGCGATCTCCTTGTAGGTCAGCCAGCCCTCGCCCAGCAGCTTGACCAGCCGGTCCTCGTCGTAGTCCTTGTGCTTCGGCGCGACGGGCCTGGCCTTGTCGGGCCTGGCCGCCTTCGCCGCCGCCAGGGCCTTGTCCAGCGCCGCGACCCTCCGCCTCGCGGCGCGGAGGTTCTTCCTGGCCAGCCGGGCGATCCGCGGCAGGAGTTCCGGCCGAGAGCGGCCGTTGGAGACCCGGCTGACGAACGATGCCGACACGGTCAGCCTCCGTGCGATCTCCCTGTTCGACATCGTGCCGTCGCAGATCAACTCGATCAGTTCGCTGTCGTCGTACGTCGTGTTCTTCATGGTCTGGTCCTTGAGTACGGGGTCACTTCGCTCCCGCCGCCACCGGCTGCTCGCGACGCCTCTTGTCCTTCACAAGCCTAGTGGTGCGCGAGCGGTCTCTTTTGGGACGGAAAAACCGAAAAGGTGAAAGTTTTTTTCGGGGCGTCGCTGAGAGGCGCCTCTCTCGCCCTTCACAAGCCTAGTGGTGCGCGAACGGTCCGTTTTGGGACGGAAAAATCAAAAAGGTGAAGTTTCTTTTCGGTGGGAACGGAGCGCGCCATGTTCGGATGAGACGACCGTCCTACGATTTGCGGACGCCCCGCTGATGTCATAGACTCTCGGCGTCCGAGATGACTTCAGGAGATCCTGCGATGGCGATTGAGATGATACTGGCGGCCGTCCCGCCGGTGGTGTTCGGGTGGGGCGGGGTGGCGCTGGCGGTGGGGCTGGTGCTGCTGGGCCTGCGGGCGGGCAAGCGAAAGCGCCTGGTCGACAACATTCCCACGTCCAAGACCACGGGCGTGTTCATCGGCTTCGTGGAGGTCAAGGGCACGGCTGAATCGGAGAGTCCGTTTACGAGTTACCTGGCCGCCTCCGCGTGCGTGTGGTACGCCTGGGACGTCGAGGAGCGCTGGGAGCGCACGGTCACCGAGACGTACACCGAGGACGGCAAGACCAAGACGCGGACGAAGACCGAGAGCGGCTGGAGGACCGTCGCCCAGGGCGGCGAGGGGCAGTTGTTCTATCTCCGCGACGACTGCGGCGTGATCAGGATCAACCCCGAGAAGGCGGAGATCCAGGGCGAGAAAGTCTTCAGCCGCACCGTGGGCCGAAGCGACCCGCTGTACTACGACAAGGGCCCGGCCGGCGAGATTGCCAACTCCGACCACCGCAGGCGGTTCACCGAGCGAGCGATACCGCTGCACGCGCCGGTCTACGTGATCGGACAGGCCCGCGAGCGGGACGACGTGATCGCCGCGGAGATCGCCTACGACAAGATCGCGCCGATGTTCCTGATTTCCACCCGCAGCGAAGAGCAGATCAGCCGCGGGTTGGGGTGGCAGTTCTGGCTGCTGGGCGGCCTGGCGGTGGTCCTGGGCGTGGCCGGGTGGATCATCACGCACAAGCAGACCGGTATCGACCCGGGCGGGCGGATCGGTACGTACGTGGGGGTCGCCGCGGGCGTGATTGGCGGGTGGCTGGTGGGGTGGTTCTTCATGGCCTACAACAGCATGATCGGGTTGCGTCAGCGGGTGGCACAGGGCTGGAGCAACGTCGACGTTCAACTCAAGCGTCGCCACGACCTGATCCCCGGCCTCGTCGAGTGCCTCAACGGGCTCAAGAAGCACGAGCAGTCGGTGCAGGCCGGCATCGCGCTGCTCCGCAGCCAGGCCCTCGCCACCGCCCCGGGCGACGACGGCGCCGATCCGCAGGGCTGCGCCCCGACGCTGGTGGCCCTCCAGGAGAGCTATCCCGAACTGAAGAGCAGCGCCAACTTCCTGTCCCTCCAGACCGAACTGGCCGACTGCGAGAACCGCATCGCGCTGGCCAGGGGGTACTACAACGAGATCGTCTCCCACTACAACGTCAGGCTGCAGATCGTCCCGGACCGTTTCATCTGTGCGATCGCGAGGCTCAAGCCCCGCCAGTTCATCACGGCCGAAGACTTCGAACGCCGCGCCGTCAAAGTGAACCTGGTCGACTGATGTGATCGTAGGGCGTGTGCACTTTTCTTTCCCGCTTGATTGTGTGTTGCACGCCCTACATCTGCCCTCAGGACGCTTCTTTGAATTGCCGAATGCGGATATCACCCTTGGGCAGATGGGCGATGAGTTCCAACTGCCCGCCCAGAGCCTCGATCAATCGGCGCAGCGTGCTGACCTGTATGTCGTCCTGATTCTCGATTTTCGACAGGCTCGGCTGGGTCACGCCAAGCTCACCGGCCAGTTCTTCTTGCGTCAGGCCCATGAGCTTGCGGATTTCCCCGAGCAACATCTCGGCCATCATGTCCTTGGCTTCGGCATCAGCTTGGGCCAGTTGCTCCGGCGTCATCTTGTCTCGTAGTTTCTCGAAAGGACGGTGTGCCATCAGATCAATCCCTCCTCTCGGAGTTCGGTCAGGTACTGGTCGTATAGTCTGTCCGCCAGCGGAATCATGCGTTCATAGAACCGGTCGTCGCCTGTCTTGTCGCCGCCGATCAAGAGGATCGCCGTGCGACGCGGATCAAACGCGAAGAACGTCCTTAGCGGATGTCCTCCGCATTGTGTTCGTAGTTCCTTCATATTCGAGTGGCGCGAACCACTGACGGTATCGGCATATGGACGGGACAAGCTCGGTCCAAACTGCTCCAACAGCCGAACGCCGGCTTCCAGAGATACTTGCTCGGCCGAACTGAGTTCCTGCCACCATCGGCCAAACTCGTCGGTGTATTCCACGCTCCACATGACTAGATTATAGCCCCCGGGCAATATGCATCAAGAGTTATATTTCGGACCGTCTGTTTGCCACACCCATTCCACCCCGCGCCGTTGACCTACGGCTTGATCGTCAGGTCGTCCAGCCAGGCGATGCCGTCTTCGCGACGGTAGGTCACGTTGACCGACTGCCACTGGCGCATGTCTTTCAGCAGGGCGGTCATGCGGGCGGCGTTGTCGGTCGTCACGTTGTCGCCCTTGGGCAGGGGCACGACCAGGGCGAGGGTCTTGGTGCCCACGCGGAACATGGCCATGTTGTGACGCTTGCCGTTGACCGTTCGACCCGAGAGGCGCTCGAACTTGCCCGTCTCGGCCAGCCGACTGACCCGCAGATCGGTCAGGACGAACTGATAGTCCTTCGGGCGATAGGTCAGGGAGATCAGGTCGCCGTTTCGCAGCGTGGCCAGGCCCTTGAGGATGTTGGCTGCCGGGGCGGTCATCGTCCCTTCGCCCAACGGCTTGCCGTCGGCCCCGCTCAGCGTGGCCGTGTCGACCTGCTCGTTGGGTACGAGGAAGGTCCAACTGAGCTTGCCCCGTTTGGCCGACACGCCCAGGAACTTGTCCTTGCCGCGTCTAACTTCCGTCACGCGAACGAAGGTAAACGGCTGGCGGTCGCTGTCGGACGCCGCCTCTTCCAGCTTCAGCCTTCGGACGGTGGTCCTGCCCTTGAAGTACGTGTAGTCTACCTCGACGACATCCCCGATCTTCAGTTTTTCAGCCAATTCCGCGATGTGCCGGTCGGGGCTGATTCGGCCCTTCGCCGTGTTCGGGCAGATAATCGTTGCGGTTTCCGTGCCCTTGTCGTCGCTGATCATCAGCAGCATCGCGGGGGTCCGCCCGTCCCTGCCCTCGGTCCACTTGACGAACCGAGCGGTGGCCTCACCGTTCTGTGGCCTCTCTTCCCGCTCGCGTTCTCGATCGCGTTCGCGGTCCTCCTCGCGACGCCTGGCCCATTCCTGCCATTCCTGGGCACGGCGTTGGAACTCTGCCATCCGATGGCGCCATGACTCGCGGCCTCGGTGCGAGGGTCCGCGGCCGCGCTGGGCCTCGGCACGCTGGACGTCAACCAGCCCCGCTCCGGCGCAGAGAACGGTCGCCAGTGCTGCCACAATCAGCCGTCTCGATCTGGATGAACGCGTCGTCTTCATCGTCGTTCTCCCTGCACGTGGGCAACGAAGGGTATCCGCGGTCCGGTGCGCCCCGGTACGGGCGCACACACACATCGCATCACCACTCTTGATTGTACGCTCGAATGAGTTCCTGGATACGCCATTTCCGAAAAACCCGCGGTGGGCGCCTTGGTGCTGCGACAGCGCACACACTCCGCGCCGGTCCAACCGCTTACCGTATATGGTAAACGCGATCCACGCGGGACTATTGCGTGGTCCTTTCCGATGCGTGATGGATCGATGCGGCGTGTTGCTCGCGCGGTCGGCGGGACGTGGGGGTGACGGTGTGCGTTGTCGAACGACGAGCGTCGATCTGACGATCGACCGCTGAACCGTGCGCCAGGTCGATTGGCGCACGACGTACGTGACGTGCACGGTTTAGCGGCGGGGCATCGCCCCGCGTTTTCTCTTGCGCATCCGCCGCATTCTCAAAGAGTTGTGCATTCTCCTCCTTGCCGACCCGCCCGGCGAACTCATCTTTTTCCCCGTCGCGGACCCGAATCGGCGGGGCGTTGACGTAATCCCTTCCGGACGGGCGACGGCGGGAAGCGGTCCCAGCCGGTTGAGCGAGGCCCGTTGACAACGACACCAGCGAAAGGAGCTGAATCATGAACACCAGCGCATGGATGATCGCGACGGTCGTACTGGCCGGCATGTTAGTCGGGTGCGCGGGGACCAGGAAATACGACCTCGAACTGCGCCACGCCCACGGGGCCCTCGAAGCGGACTTCCCCGAACTGGCCGAGACGCACCTGGACAAAGCCGACTCCATCGCCACCGACCGCAAGCTGACCCCCGACGGGCGGGCCACCCTCCTCCGCGCCGAGGCCAGACTCCAGGAAGGCGACCCGGTCGGCGCCCGCGAGTTGGCCCAGGCGGTGGCTGAGAATCACGTGCCCGGTACGCGGCGGCGGGCGCAGGCGGAGGAGGTCCTCGCCAAGGCCGACATCCGACAGGGCCGCTTCGCCGACGCCCGCGCCCACCTGACCGAGGCCCATCGCAGCTACGCGTTCGAGCCGGACAGGCGCCGCGCGGGCGACCTGCTGCACCTGGTCCGCGGGCTGGAGGCCTACGCGCGGGGCCAGGTTGCCGAAGCCCGCGATCACTGGCGGGCCATCGACGATCCGGACCTGAAGCTGTCGATCAGCATGAACACCGAGGCCAACTGACCGGCCCGCAGACCTAGACGAAAGGAGCACGATCATGACGAAGGTACTGAACACAAGGACGCTGGCCGCGGTGATGCTGGCGGTCGCGCTGGCCGGGCCCGCGTGGGCCGACACCAAGGACACCGAGCAGATCATCGACGTTGCCGGGATCTCGAAGGCCGTCAAGGAATCCACCGAGCCGCTGTACCAGGCGCTGGAAGACACGCAGCTCAAGCAGCGGTTCGAGTCGGTCAAGGCCCTGTTGGACAAGGGCAACGTCGACAAGGACGAACTGCTGGTCGAGCTGAAGGACCTCAAGGGCGGCATCGACGCGTTCACGAACAAGTGGGAGTCGATCGTCGAGCCGCTGTGGGCGGGGCAGGACACCCTCGCCCGGGCCGTCGAGAGCATCCGCCGCAAGGTGCCCGACCCCGCCAGCGGCGAACTGCCCGCCAAGGTCCAGAAGCTGCTCGACAACTACGACGCGCGCCTCGCGGACCTGGCCAGGCGGATCAAGCAGACCAAAGACCCCGTCACGCGAAAACGCCTGACGCGGATCTTCCAGAATCTCCATTCACTGCGCCAGTTCACCGAGCGCCTCGGAAGGGCGGGCATCGAGAAAGCCAAGATCCAACTCATGCTCCGCACCGTCCAGGTGCTCTCGCGCCTGCAGGACCAGTTGATGGACGCGACGTTCGAGCTGGAGAAGGTCCGGTCGATCCTGGCCGGCGAGAGCGAGTTCATCAACGACTACGTCGAGCTGCTGCAGATGGCCCGCACGGCCAACGACCTGGTCGCCACGCTGCGCGACATGCGTCAGCGGGGCAAGGGCCTCGGCGGCGTGTCGGCCAACGCGGAGAAGGTCCAGAAGATGTCGACCGACGTAGCCAAGGGGCTCGAGGGCCTCAGCAAGAACATCCTCGACGACCTGGATCGCGAGCTGGACAAGATCGCGCGCGAAGGCGGCCAGGCGGCGGTGTCGACCGCCACGTCGACTGCCGCCCCCGCACCGGAACTGACGGTCGAGATCGAACGGTACAGCCAGTGGAAGCTGGTCAAGAGCGAAGTGATTATCGAATGAACCCCGTGCCACGGGCTTCCAGCCCGTGACGCTGAACGACAAGGAGAACGATCATGAAGACGGTATTGAGAGTAAGCGTTGCGTTGGCGGCGGTGGGGCTGTGTGGTGCCGTCGCGACGGCCCAGCCGGCGGCCTCGCCGGGCGAGACGATGGGCAAGGCCGACGCCGTCCAGGCCGATCGCGCGGTGTACGACCGCCTGCTGCGAGCGATTCGCGAGGACCGTGCGGCGCTGTCGCGGGCCTACACCAGCGGTGTGGCCGAAGCCCGCGCACGCGGCGGCCAGCCCCCCGCAGCCCGCCGGGCGGAGATTCTCGCCCTGCGCGAGCGGATCGACCGCAACTCGGTTCGCCTGATGCTGGTGGCGGGCCGGCACGGCTGGCCCGTGCCGGAGACCTCCGCCGTGGCGCCCGCGGCGGGACCCGTCGCCCGGAACGACGACGCTCGCGCCAAACTGGTTCCCCCCGATCCGGTGATCAGCGAGGTCCTGTCCGCCGATGCCCGCAAGCTGGCCGGCAAGCTGCGCCTGCCGGTGATCACGCTGGCGGCTGCGCCGGCCAGGAAGCGGAGCTAAGACCATGATCCGCCTGATCCTCGACAACTGCGGCGTCCTGGCCGTGCCACAACTGGCGCTGTCGGTGCTGACGCTCAGCGTGCTGGCCGGTTACCTGGTGGCGTGGCGCCGGGGGGGGGTTGGGCCCCGCGCCCCCCCCAGGGGGCGCACCCGGGGGGCCCGGGGGGGGGTGAGCACGCCCCCGGGGCGGGGGGGGG
>CAZVEV010000265.1:0-8913 GCA_964625865.1 uncultured Planctomycetaceae bacterium
TTGGTCGACGGAGGTGTCGAGAACTTCAACAATGCGGTTGACGAGTTGGTCAATTACGGACTGCTGAGACGAGTGCTCGCCCAAACCGATATTACGTTTTCCAACTCGCTGATCGAATCCTGGTGGCGAGTGGTCAAACACCAGTGGCTCTTCCTGAACACACTCGACACGGTCGCGGCCCTGGAGCGATTGGTGGCATTCTACGTCCAGGAGCACAACACTCGCCTTCCCCACTCGGCATTCCGTGGCCAGACGCCGGATGAGATGTATTTTGGGACTGGGAAAAGCGTTCCGAAGCAGCTGGAAAGCGCTCGGCAGGCGGCACGTCAGGCCCGCCTGGAGGCCAATCGACGAACATCATGTGAGGGATGTGAGCCTCCGACGGAAGTCCGCAACTGAAGCTAAGCAATTGCGTGCAACACCCGCGTCGGCCGAGGGCACGGCGTGTTGGTGAATCGGCGCCGCGACGAAAAAACGACGATCCAAGGCGACAAAGACGCGAAATCGCACCGATGCACCGACCGCCCGTGGTTCAGACGTGGCAGGTGCGGCTGATGTACCGTCCAAAGCGCGAAAACTCGCGCTCAAAACTACAGAATGTTGTGACAGACAGCACCGCAGGTCCCAGCGCCGGAGCTTCTGCCAGAACGACGAACCCGTCTCGCCAAAGCGGTGAGCCTCGGGCACAAACACATCCACTCGGCCGCGGGTGACGCGGTCGTGCCGCTGGCCGGTGAAGCCGGTCGCCATTGCGTTCGGCTTGCGGTTGGTGCCGAACCAAACGGGATAGACTTCTCCGTCCGAGTCCCGGGCCATGCTGCCTCGTGTTGTGTGAAATGTCTCGGCGCGGTACGGAGTCACCTGCGGTGCAGGCCGATCCAACTGGGCCAATAGTTCCCGGACTTGGCGTTCCAGTGCCTGGTTTTCCTGCTCTGCCAGGACCAATTGCTGTTGGATTTGTCGGGCCAATTCGAGGGCGCGGGAACGGTCCCCGCCGCGGACGGCCGATTCCAGTTCAGTCAACAGTGCAGCGAGTGTAGTCATCGTCGGGCTCCTGCATTTAATTTACCACAGAGAGCACAGAGGGACACAGAGTTGTCCGATCAAGAATTCCTCTCGTTGTCGTCGGGTCTCTCGTTGTGGTCGGGTCTCCCGACCCGACCACCGTGCTGACCGCAGGTCGCCAGCCCGGCCAGGTAGGGCGGTCGGGAGACCGCCCTACAACAATGATTCACAATTCAAATCCCTCTGTGCTCCTCCGTGTCCTCTGTGGTTCATTCTTCCGCGGCTTGCCTTGCCTGGTCGAGGAACTGATCGACGGCGGACTGCAATTCGTCGAGGTCGATTTGGCGCTGGAGGAGCCACCGCTGGAGCGGGTGGAAGGCGGGGTCGGCGAGCAGTTCCGAGACGCGGGGCACGACCAGTGCCGTGCCGGCGGCACGGGCTCGGCGGAAGCGGATGGCGTAGTTACGCAGCGAGGTCTGGAGGTCTTGGCCCAGGCCCGCAACGAGGCAGTAGATCAGATCGGCGAGTTGATGGCGGGGCGATTCGGCGAGGTCGGACGGGGTGCCGTGGCGTTGAAGGTATAGGGCCAGGTTATGGTGCGAGATGGCGCGGTCGGCGGGATCGGGCAACTGTTCGCGAAGGGCCAGGGCGCGACGCTCCTGGATGATGGCCTGCGACAGGTCGCCTTGGCTCGCGAACAGGTCGGCGAGGGAGCCGAGTACTTTGGCGCTCCAATCGGGCTTGCCCTGGAAAAGTTCCAGGCAAGCTTCCAACTCCGCCCGGGCCTCGCCGAAACGGCCGGGCAACTCTACCAGCACATTGGCCCGGTTGAACCGCGTGGCGCCGATGTCCTCCGCCGGACGCTCCAGGGCACGCTGGACCTCCAAGGCGATATCCACCCGCCCCAGCGCGGATTCCCAGTCTTTGCGGGCATAGTCAGCTTCGCGGGCGATGTCGAGCACGCCGATGAACACGCGGGCGAGTGTCTCGGCATCCGGGGCCTCGGGGACGGGCTGGCCCGCGCGGTGCCGCTGCCACCAATCGGACACCTTGGCCAGCCGCGCCTCGATCTCCGGCAGCGCGGCGGCCACCTGGCCCTGCATGATGTCGATCCGCAGGGCCTCCAACTCGCGGCTGATCACGTCAGCGGCTGGGCGGCCTGCCTGCTTGAGTGCCTCGGCCGATTCCAGTTGCCGCTCGCGCGCGGCATCCAGGTCGCCGACATCGCCAAGGGCGTTGGCCCAGTTCCCGGTGATCCAGCCAAGATCTGACCGCGCCTGCCGTGCGCCTTCGCCGCCCGCCTCCGCCGCGGTGCGGGCCAGGGCGGCGGCCTGTTCGTAGAAGGTCAGACTAACGTCGGGCCGGCCGCCACGGGCGAGCGCATCGGCCAGGTAGCAGAGGCACGACCAGCGCGGATTGCCCTCCGGCGCGGACTCGGCGGCCGTGCGCAGATGCGGGATCAGCCCGTCCAGCAGCCGCGGATCGTTGCTGCCGGTGACGAGCTGGCTGGCAAAGCCGCCCAGCCGGTCCCAGGCTTCGGCCTGCACGCAATAGACCACGGCCCCGCTGCCGGCCTGCAGGGCGAGCGTCATGTCCTTATGTTGGAGAGCCTGGAACATGGCCGCCAACCGCTCGGCGTAGGCGGTCCGGATGGTGTTCTCCGTCCACTCGCCCCGGTCCTGCGGCTGCTCGGCCATCCAGGCGCGAATCCGCTCGCGGACCAGTTCGTGGCACCCGTAGCACAGGCCTTCCGTGTCACCTTCCTCCGTGGCCAGCCCCACACTGACCAATTCTCGCAGCAGCGGCTCGATCTCCCCACCCCACACGCTCCTCAGCAGGTCGAGCGTCACCGGATCGTTTGCCACGGCGACGATCCACAACAGCCGCCGCGCGTCGGGACTGGCGGCGCGGATCAACTGGTCCAGCGACGTGGCCAGCGCGTCGTTCAGGTAGTCCAGTTCCCGTGCATCGCCGGGATCGGCGGCGAACAGGGCCGGCAGCTGGGAAAAGTCCTTTGTCTCTTCCAGCGTGTCCAGGGCCTGCAGCAGCTGCGGCCGCCGCGACGCGTGCACCGCCAGCCGCGCCAGCCGGTCCATCAGCAGCGGGTGAAAACGGCTGGCCTCCAACAGCCGCTGAGCCAACTGCCGCTCGTCGGCATCCGGGCCGAAGACCATGCGGCTGAGCGCGGGGTGGGCGCGCAAGTACAAGGCCGCTTCGGACGCCGGCAGCGGTCCAAGGCGGACCGCATGGTGCGCGACGTCGGCCAGCGCTGCGAGCGGTCGGCGGCAGGTAATCAACACCCGCGACGGCCCGCCGACCAGTTCGCCCGCCAGCCGCGACAAGCAAGCTTCCCATGCCGGGTCCTGGCACGCCGTGGAGGCGGCCTTCAAGTTCGTTTCGAAATTGTCCAGCACCAGCAGGATCGGCTCGTCGTTCAGGGCGCGGATCAGGTTTCGCGTCAGTCGCTCGATCCGCTCGGAGCCCGTGAACTCGTCGCCTGGATCGCGATAGATGGCGGCGGCGGGGCGGGCCTTGACGTGGTCGTGGTAGCGGCCCAGCTCGCCCATCAGCTTCAGGTGGATGTCGCGCAATGTGGCGTCGAAACCGAGCGGATTGGGCTTGGCCTGATACAGCAGCACCCACTCGAACCGCGATTCCCACAGCGCCAGCGCCTCGGCCACCAGCGCCGTCTTGCCCATCCCGCCCAGGCCCGTGATCACCGCCACGGGTTTGGTCTCGCTGCCGCGGCTGGTGCCGATGAACTCCGCCCCCAGCCCGGCCAGCTCCCAGGTGCGGCCGACGAAATGCTCGTGCCCGCTCGTCGTCAGCTCGGCAATCTGGTGCAGTCGCGGGTTGTGTGATTGCTTGGCCGGGCTGATTCCGCCGGCCAAAGTCAGACCCGGCTGCTCCGCGCCGTACAGTACGGGCGTGGCATGATCACAGACGGCGAAGCGGGCCGGATCGTGTTTCCGCTCGTCCAGCAGCGCCTGCCGGGCCAGCGTCAGCGCGGCGGCGGCCGTCTTGGGCTGCGCATGGGCCAAGAGGGCGCGGAAGAACTCGACCGCCACCTCGCGCGCATATTCGTCGCCGACGGCGTAACGCATGGCCACGACCGACGGCACGCCCCCCTGCAGCAGAGCGTGGGCCGTGCCGGTGAAGCCGGGCTGGGTTTCGAAGTCTAACTGTTTTGTGTTTTCGTTGTAGGATGGGCACTCCTGCCCGTCCGGGCTGTTGATCGAATTGTCGAGACGGGCAGGAGTGCCCGTCCTACCGCCCGGCTCCTTGCCCTCGGCGATGGCCAGGAAATCGCTCCAGTCCTTCACGCGCAGGATATCGCCCGAATGACACGCACTGAGCAGGACCAGCCGCGGCAGGAAGCCGCCGGCGCGGGCAAACAGGTCGAGCAGTTGCTGACCTGAGATGTGGTCTTTCCGCCCACCGGACTTGGCCAATTCCAGCAGATTCAGATGCCCGTGGCCGCTCCAGTGAACGACGTGATAGCCACCATTATCGAGAATCTGCTCTTCCAGCCGCTCGCGCGTGATGCCGTGGGTCAGGAAATGGGCCACCACACGACGGTGCGGATAAATCTCCTTCTCGAATAATTGCAGCAGCTCCCGCCGTTCCTCGCGCGCCCCCAGCGGCCGCGAACCGCGGGCTTCGGCGAAGACGAACAGCACGCGAAGCGGTTCGTCGGGCGCCAGCTGGACCGGCTCCGACGCGGGAGCCTGCATGTCATGGACGATGCGGACCAGCAAGTTGCGTTCGCCGAGCGTCTTTTGGTCGAGGCTGGGGCGAGCGATCTCCCACGGCACACGGGCCAACGCGGCGGCAAGGTGGTTCTCCTCCTGCTCCGCCCCCGGCAATTGGATCCGCAGCGTGCGTTGCGTTTCCGGTTTCCAGAGCGGTTCAAAGACCTCCTGTCCCAGCACATCCTCCGCGATGCAGACGCCGATCCCAGCGACAGCGGCGACCTGTTTGCCGTCCTCCACATAATGCCGCAAGTAATTCCGCAGGTCGAACAGACCGTGCTGAACGCCCACGGGGATCGTCGAGAAATCGGTTTCCCGATAGGCAAGCTGCGTGCCATGTTCGTCCAGCAGCCGAAATTCCGCCGTGCGGGATGCCTGGTCCGCGGTGATCACCAAATCAAATCGCGCCGACATGCCGTACCTGCCCTGTAAAGACATTTATGGGGGGCTTGCAGTATACTATACCGCTCCCGGGCAGAAGTGACACCAGCCCGAAGCGCAAGCGAGGGACATAAGCCATTTCCTCGCTTGCGCTTCGGGCTAGTGTGCAATGTGTCAAACCTAACCGGGAGTGGTATATACGGACCGCTGCAAACCAGTCCATTGAGCAAGACCGTCGCCTGCTCGGCGCCAGGGAGTACGCCTCGGACAAGAACATCGACTTGAAATTCGAAGCCCAACTCCGCGTCCTGCACGAGGGCGGCGCGGTCAAGACGGTCGACGAAACGGCATGGAGCCAGGACAGGCTGCTGATCGGCAAGAACGGCATCGCAGCCCTGACATTCTGCAATGTGCCGGTTTTGGACGAAAGGAAGACAAAATGATCAAGCAAACCGTATTGGCCCTGTTCCTTGCCCACGGTGCTCTGGGATACGCGCAGGCGGAGGAGGCGGCCACGAGACAGGCCGAGGGGATACTGGCCGCAACCGGCATCCAAGGCGGCCTGGTCGTCCATGTCGGATGCGGGGACGGCAAACTGACGGCTGCCTTTCGCAGGAACGACAGCTATCTTGTCCAGGGGCTTACTCGAGACGAGCAAGACGTTGAGACCGCGGGACGGTATTTCCGCTCCCGAGGAACGGACGGCAAGGTCTCTGCTGTGCAATGGGACGGCAAGGTCTTGCCCTATGCGGATGGAATTGTGAAGCTCCTGGTAATACGCGACGGCGCCGACGTGCCGGAGAAGGAGATCATGCGTGTGCTCACGCCGGAAGGCGTGGTGTGGCAGGACGGAAAGAAGACTCTCAAGCCCTGGCCCGGTGACATGGACGAGTGGACACACTGGCTTCATGGCCCGGGCAGCAATCCGGTCTCGGCCGATACCCGCGTGGGGCCGCCTCGGCGGATGCGTTGGACCGCGCCGCCCCGCCGCGCCCGCTCGCACGAGAAGAGCCCGAGCCTTACTGGAATGGTCAGCGCCGGCGGACGTCTCTTCTACATCGCCGACGAGGCGCCGGCCAGCGTCGGCGGCAGGGCGCCGGACCGTTGGCGGCTTGTTGCCCGCGACGCCTTCAGCGGCGTCCTGCTTTGGAAGAGGCCTATGCCCGACTGGGGCTGGCAGGCCTGGTCGCCGAGCCAGCCGATGAACCTGCGTTGGGGCAATCCACGCTTTATCCATCGCCGACTGGTTGCCGTGGACAACCGCGTCTACGTCACGCTGGGCTACCATGCCCCGGTCAGTGTGCTCGACGCCGCCACCGGGGAGGTCCTTCGCACACTGGAAGGCACGGAACACACCAGTGAAATCCTCGTCCACAAAGGCAAGCTCATTGTTTCGGCGGCGGACCGACCCGCCGCGAATACAAAATCCGCCCCCGACCTTTCGATCCGCCTGGTCGATCCGGCGACTGGAAGCATCGAGTGGGCCGGTAGGCCGATGCCCTCGATCATGGACAACGAGGCACGGGGCAAGGCGAACGTCCTGAAGCAAGGCCGGCTGATGATCGCTGCAGATGGCAGCCGGGTGGTGGCGGTCACCGTCGATGAAATTGTGGGCTACGACTTCTCCTCCGGGCAAGCCCTCTGGAAAGTGGCGCGACCGCTGTTGCCCAGGCAAGCCAGGCTTCCCGTCACGGGCCCCCACAATCTTGGCCTGCTTATTGCAGACCAGGGGCGGGTGTACTTCGGGCAGCCCGCGGGCCGGGAGACAATGACTCTGCTGTGCCTAGCCGCCGATACCGGGAAGACCCTGTGGGAACGAAAGGCGTCCAGCTGGACCTATTCCACCAATTTCAATGCCTATGCCATGGGCGACCGGCTTGTCGTCCGTGATCAAATGAAATACCTGGTCCTCGATGCCGCGACCGGCGAAGAAATCCGGCGATGGGACGTCACGCCCGTCAGCTCCAGGCACCATCATCGCTGTTACCGCAACAAGGCCACCACGAGGTATGTCCTCATGGGCAAGGAGGGCGTGGAGTATCTCGATCTTCAGACGGGCAAGGTAACGGTAAACCGATGGGTTCGCGGAAGCTGCCTTTACGGGATCATGCCGGCCAACGGTTTGCTTTATGCCACCCCGGAGGCCTGCGCCTGCAATCAGATGAATCGCATCGATGGTTTTACCGCGTTGGCCGCCGCCGCGAAACCTGTCCGGCCGGAACATCCTCTCGTAGCAGGACCGGCACGGGGCAGCGCCGGCAACACGCTTCCCGCTCAGTCCTGGCCGCAGTACCGCCGGGATTCCTTGCGTTCTGCCTTTGCTGAGATGACACCTCGCCAGAACGACGGCTGGAGGGTGAAGCTAGAAGGTGAACTGACCGCTCCCGTGAGCGATGGCAAGGCACTGTACTTCGGCTGCGGCGACGTTGTGGTGGCTTTGCATTGCAGCAACGGCAAGGAGCTCTGGCGCGTACCCGGACGGATTGACTCGCCGCCCACGCTCCACAAAGGGCTCGTCCTCTATGGGACCCGCACGGGATGGGTCCACTGCCGACGTGCCAGTGACGGCCAATTGGCTTGGCGATTCCGGGCTGCACCGGCAGCCACGATGATCGTCGACGACGATCGCCTGGAATCCGTTTGGCCGCTCCACGGCTCGGTCATGTTGTTCAACAACAATGCCTATGCCGTGGCGGGGCGAAGTTCCCATCTCGATGGCGGCCTGCGACTGTTTGCTCTCGACCCCGAAACCGGCGACGTCCTGGCCACATCGACCTTCGCCACCGAACAGACCCAGCAGGCCGACTGGTATGAAGGCGTCAACAACGACCTGCTGGTCAGCGACGGAGAATCTCTGTTTCTGCGGCACATGAAGATCGATCCGGAAACGCTGAAGATAGAGCGGCTCTATTGGTGGAGTTTCACCGGGGCAGACGGGCGCATGAAGAACTATAGCAAGCCGGAGATCAATGTGCCTGTTGCGGAGGAACGAACGCCGTACCTGTGTGCCCCGTCGGGACTGCTCGACGACGAGCTCTTCGGCCGCGCCCATGTCCAGCTCGACGGTTCGGAGTTCTGCAACCGACTCACCTTCAATCAGGACTTCACTTATGGGATCCGCCACAGCAAAGGCCCGGGGCACTTCCAGTTCCATACGCTGGGGGCAGGATTCCCTGTGATCTGTTTCGATCGTCGCAGCGACAAGAAGCCCACGCCGGAGATGCAAAAGAAGGTTACCTGGCAACAGGGCAGCCTGCTTGCCGACTACCGGGCCATCTGGACCAGGAGCATTCCCCTCAGGCCCAGCGCGATCCTGGGCGTAGGCGAGCAGCTCCTGATCGGCGGCGGACCGGACATATTCGACCCTGAAGATCCGTTGAGCAGCCCGGAATGGCAGGCCGGTGGCCTGGTATACGTAATCAACCGCACAGACGGCACGGTCGTGAAAACGGGAGAGCTTTCCGCGCCCCCTGTACATGAAGGTCTCATTGCGGTTCCCGCCGGCCTGTTCGCCTGCCTGAAAGATGCAACCGTGCTGCGCCTTGGAAAAGAGGTAGTGGGCGAACGATGAACCGAAAACATCCCCCATGAAGTGACATAGCAGGGCCGAACGAGATTTTTGGGCGAGCGGAAAAATAGGATTTACTCGTGGCGAAACTCGCCAAGAGTTTCGGTGGTCAGCCGAAAGTCGTGGCGACTTCCGCTACGATGGGTATGAACTCATCTGCTGCTCGCCTTAACAGGGACCGGCTATCCGGGAAATCCCGGACAAGGC
>CAZVEV010000266.1:0-8884 GCA_964625865.1 uncultured Planctomycetaceae bacterium
ATGCGAGGCGGTCTCGCCGGTCGTACAGCCCAACGGGCTGAGAGTCGAAAGCCCAGGGCAGAGCCGTCGGCCGCAGGCCGCGGCGCCGCCCTGGGTTGACGTGCGCATAACGCGCCAAGCACCAACGGTGCGCCACTGGACCGCGTGTCTTGTGGGTAGCGCCCCGCTTGGGGCTTGACTCCGTGCTAGACCAAGTCCCAGGGCGGCGCTTGCGGCGTTGCCCTCCGGGCACCGCCGTGTCGCTCTGCCCTGGGCTTTCGACTGTGAGCCCTTTGGGCTCCTCCCCGCCGAGATAAGTGGGCAAAGGTGAGCCCTGACGGGCGGGGCTACCTTCTGACGCCCCTAACGGGGCTCTCGCTGGGAGGATCATTTCTCGTCGGTGAGGTACTACCCGTGGTGGATCAGATTCTACGATGTCCGTTAAGGTGTCCATTCCAGTATCGATATCTGCTGGGGAGGCATGTTTTCGCTCTTGCCTCCGTCGCCCTGGCCGACGTTTTGCACGTAGAGGTGAAGCACCTTCGACCGTCTCCACATCTCGGTGTCGCAGGTGGGCTCCCACATTCCGACGGAGAAATCCGTCAGATCCTCAAATCGCCACTTCCGCTTGCCCAGGTCGTCGCAGATGGCGACGGACACGCGATTGCCTCTCTCGCTTTCCCGAAACAGCATGTACGCCTTGTCGGTCGCGCCGCTGCTGTCGGCGAGAATCCGGGGCCTGGCCATGAGCAATCGCCTCGTGCCGCCCCCGCTGAGGCTAAACGGCGTCTTGCGGCGGCTGACCTGCTCTGTGCGCCATCGCGATCCGTCGTGGTAAATCAGGTGATACTGCGGAACGCGTGTTCCCTTCGGTCTCCAGTATGTCGCGATATAAGGCCGCCCCTTCGAATCGGCGCACATGGAGGTCGTGTTTATCAACTCGCTGCTTTGAGGAATGCGGGCGGCGTACTCGGCGGTAGCGGCGGTAATCGGCAGGCGATACGCCGTACCGTCGGATCGCTGCCACGTCCTGCCCTCGTCGAGAGATTTGGCGTATCCCATGTCATGGTTCGTCTGGACACCGCCATGGTCCCGCCATACCCATGAAATGTGGATGGCGCCCTTCGCGTCCGTACACATCTGCCAGTAGGCGTTTCGCTTGCCTTCACCGTGGATCAGCGCGTCCTGGCGCTGCGTCCATTTACGGGTCTTCACGTCGTAATGGTTCATCATGAGATCCCCCGCGCCCGACCGGCCGTCACGATAGAGGAACAGCAGATTGCCCCCGGGCAACCGGTAGAACTCGGGGTAGGTCACCTTGCCCTCCTTCTTGCCGGTCATGGGCATCTTCTCTGTCATCTCAAGCGATCCGGGGGCTTTGCTTCGGCAGTAGCGGAGCGGATGGTTGTGATGATCCCACGACATGTGCAGGAACCCGTCGCCGTCGACCATGATGCTGATACCGTTGTGGGCGTCCGCCACGTTGCCTTTGTACGGGGTCTTCGCTATCGTCCAGTCCTTCGACCCGAGCGTGCGCTTGGCCAGGACGACAACCCCGTCGGCATCGTAGAACGCGACGTATTGGCTGTCCCCGTGCGTCACAACCGAGTTGTGTCGAAAGATGGTGGTGTTGACAATGGTCCTGGACCACCCCTTGGCCTTCCCGACCGGAACAAGCCGCGCCCCCGCCCAGGCCCCGGAAGGGCAGACACCTAAAACAAGCACAACGAGTAGAAAACGCATTGGGGCCATTCTTCCTTGCTCTGTCCAGAGATGCATGATCCTGCGCTTGAATCAATCCGCCGATCGATCAGTCAGCCAACCGATCACCTGCGTCCGATCAACTTCTTGTAGGCGTCGTAACTTCGCTTCAGCGTGGCGCCCGGGTCGCCGCCGATGCCGTAGTCCTGAACGCCGATGGGGCCCGCGAACTTGATCTTGTCCAGGTAGGCCAGGAAGGCGGCCATGTCGAACGTGCCTTTGTCCAGCGGCTGGATCAGCGCGCCCCAGTTGGTGCCCTTCGGATCGGCGCCCGAGATCGAGACGACAAAGAGCTTCGCCTTGGCGCGGTCCAGCGTCTTGGTCCAGTCCTTGCCCGGTTCGGTCTTCAGGAAGTGGCAGAGGTTGAACGTCACGCCGACGTTGGTGCGGCCGGCCTTGGTGGCGATGCGGAGGCAGTCGTCGACCTTCTCGGCGTAGAAGTTCGTGTGCGGATAAAGGGCAATCTTCAGGCCGCCCTTTGCGGCGATGTCGGCCGCCTGCTGAACGACGGCGACCGCCTTGTCGTCCAGGCTCGTCGTTGACGCCTTGCCTCCGGTCAGGCCCAGCCAGATGAACGTCTTGTGGTGCTTCATCGCCTCGACCGCCGCCGCCAGGTCGCCCGGGAGCTTGCCCTTGGCGACGTTGACCGTCACGTAGACCGCCGCCAGCCGCAACTTCGCCGCGTCGTGGGCCGCGATGACCTTCGCCATGTTCGCCGTGCCCATGTGATGCTGCGCCGCATAGCCGGCCCCCTTGGCCCAGGCGATGCGTTTGGCGACCGGCGCGCGAAACGCGGCGCGGGAGATGTTCATCGCGAAGAGGCGTTTGAGCTTGCCTGCGGGCGTGCCGGTCGCCGCCGCGCCCTTGGCACCGTTGGCCCCGTCGGCTTTCTCGACGCGGCCGTGCACCTCGACCTCGATGCAATGGTTCATCTCGCCTTCGGTGGAGCCCCTGCTGTACAGCCGCACGTAACGCCCGCGAACACCCTTGGCGTCGATGAGCCTGCCCTCGTACGTCTCGAAGTACTCCTTGTCGGCGCCCTTGCCCAGGCCCGACGAGTTGTCGTGATCGTTGTTGTACACCGTCCGCACGCCGGTAGCGAATTTCGCGTCGTCGCTGACCCGGACCACCACGTCACGATAGACCCGCGCCTGGCGGTGGAAGTGCCATACCACAATCGCGTAGATCCCGTGTCTCTTGCCCAGGTCGATCTGCACCCACTGCTTGCCCGGGGCCAGTTCGACGAACGAGCCTTCCTCCGCTTCCTTGTTGCCGTCAGTGATCAGGCTCAACTCGCCGATCAGCGGCTCGCTGTCGCTGCTGGTGACCGTCTTGCCCCGCGCGACGTTGGTCACGCCGGCCGGCACGAGCAGCGGCGGACGCTTGCCGATCTTGCGCGGTGCCTCGAGGTTGGCGGTCTTGACGTTCTTTGGCGTGCCCACGAACTGCGGCTTGGGCAACTTGAGCTTCAGCGGCGCCCGCCCGGGGGCCTCGGCCAAACACGCCGAAGCGACCACCGCCACAACCACCGCACACACACTCATCACGCTAACACTGTTTCGCATTGTCATTCTCCTGCACTGCTATCTGTCAACTTCCGCGCGCCGCGCAAGTTCTCAGCAACCGCTGGGGCAATTCGGACCTTTTTGACACAGAGGCACAGAGAAAACAGAGAGGGCAGAGAAGAGAAAGACAAAGCCCGCATAGTCCTCTGTGTTCTCTGCTGTTCTCTGTCTCTCTTCTGTTGTTGTTCTTCCGTTCACTCTTGTTCTCTCTTGTTCTCAGTGCCTCTGTGTTGAAGAGGATCAGCAGTCTGGCGTTTGGTTGCGACCAACAGCCCCCCTTCGCCCTCAGGCGTCCAGTGTCCACGGGGCGCGCATGGGCGCCGAGACGAGTTTGTTGGCCTCGTCGTCGCTGTCGAAGACGTCCTTGGCCGGGTCCCACTTCAGTTTTCGGCCGAGGCGGCAGGCGATCTCGCCCAGGTACCCGATGGACGCGGAGTAGTGGGCGGCGTTCGCGGGCGAGCAGGTTTCCTTGCGCGACTTGACGCACTGGAGGAAGTTGAAGTTGTCGTCGCCCTTGCCCACATCGTACAGGCGGACCTCGTCGGGTCCGATCTTCGAGCCGAGGATTTTCGGGTCGCTGGCTTTGGCCGCCCCGCCGTAATGCGTAGTGATCCAGCCCTTGGTGCCCTCGAAGCGGACGCCATTGCCTTTGGGGAACTTCGACCCGTCCACGAAGTCCATCGTCACGCCGTCGGCGTAGGTGTACTGGACTTTCCACTTCAGCGGACTGTCGCACAGGTCGCCCTTGGGGGGATAGACCGCCTTGCCTTCGATCTCGACCGGGCCGGTGTCGTCCAGGCCCATCGCCCAGTGGGCGATGTCGTGCACGTGGATGCCCCAGCCGCACATGAACCCGCTGGAGCAGTAGTCGCGGATGTGGAAGTGATAGCGGGTGGAGATCCGCTTGGGATCGTACGGCCGTTTGGGCGCCGGGCCGGTGTACATCTCGTAGTCCAGGAAGTCCGGCACGGGGGCGGGCTTCGGCGGGCCCGACGCCACGCCGCCGGGACACGCGGTGATGATCCGCTTGACCTTGCCGATCCGCCCGTTGCGCACCAGTTCGCAGATCCGCCGCGTGCTGGCCATCGAGCGCGACTCCGTGCCGCCCGTGAACACGCGCCCGCTCTTCTTGACCGCCTCCAGCAGCACGCGGGTCTCGCCAATGTTCTTGCCCACGGGCTTCTCGACGTAGATGTCCTTGCCCGCTTTCAGCGCCGCCAGGGCCACCAGGACGTGCCAGTGGTCGTTTGTCGCCACGAGCACCGCGTCGACGTCCTTGCGGGAGACGGCCTTTCGAAAGTCGCCGCAGCAGGCGGCGGCGGGGACCTTGTAGCGCCCGGCCATCCGGGTGAGGTTGTTCTTGTTGACGTCGCACAGGGCGACGATCTGCGCCCCGTGTCGCACGAGCCGGCTGGCGTCGTAATTCCCGCGTCCGCCGCAGCCGACCCACCCGATGGCCACCCGCTCGCTGGCCGCCGGCTTGCCGGGCTCTTTCCCCAGCGCCGACGCCGGGACAATCCACGGCGCCGCGACGGCCGCACCGGAGGCGGCCTTGACGAAACTCCGACGCGAAAATGACCTGTCTGCGCTCATGAGTGGTTCCTTTCTGCTGCAGCCCATCCGGGCCGCATGTGATGCTACGACATGAAGGGCGGCGAGGCCAGCGGCATCCCGGGGCCGCCGCGCTTCAGGTAGTGAAACCCGCTTCCGGCGGGACATGCTCGCGTCGCGGGGGTGTTTTTCGACGGCGGTCCTGCGAGCGGTCCCTAGTGCGGCGTTTGCCCGTCGGAGACCGCGTCGGTCTTGCCCGCGAGGATGTCCACCACGGTGGGGTCCACCTGGAGCATGCCTTCGAGGGTGATGCGCCCGAGGTTGCGGATGGAGTCTTCGGCGCTGCGCCCGAGCAGTCCGTCGTCGGTGCTCAGGCCGAAGCCCTCGATAGCCATGAACGCCGACCGCATCGCCGCGTCAGCAGACGAGACGGTCTTGCCCGAGCAGCCGGGCTTGGCGCCGTCGCAGATCAGGCCGCTCAGGTCGCCGATGACGTTGTTGATCGCGTGGGTGATCTTGGGCAGGTCGACCCCGACGTGCTGGTAGACGATGGCCGCCGCAGCCGCGATGGCGGCGGCGATGGCGCAGCCGCAGATGACGGACAGTTGGCCCAGCGTGCACTTGACGTAGGCGTTCAGGACGTGGGCAATGGCGATGCTCTCGATGATGCGGTCCTCGCCGGTGTTGCGGTGGCGGCCGACGAGGCACGGGGTCAGCACGGCGAGCAGGCCCTGGTTGCCCGAGCCGCCCGAAGTCATCACCGGCTGCGGCACGCCGGCCATCCGGGCGTCGACGGCGGCGGCGACGCTGGTCTTGACGCGGAAGAAGATATCGTCGGCCAGCAGGCCCATCTCGTGCATGCGACGGAGTTGCCACGCCGCGCGGCGCACCTCGGCGCCGCGGTCGACCATGGCGAGGTTCATGGCGACCCCCGCGCGAAGGTACTGCCTGTCGGCCTCGTCGAGATCGATCGCCGCCGCAAGCAGGTCCGCCAGTGACATCGCCTTGAGCACGTCGCGGTATCCGCCTGCACCGACCGGATCGTCAGTCGGATCGCACTGGAACACATCGCTTCCGTCGCGCTGGATCAATTCGATGCGCGTGTGACCGCGACTGAGCAGGCACCGGGCCCAATGGCCGCCGCCGCAGACGGTCGCGTCGATGCGCAGGGCCTTCGCGTCGGGGTCGCTGGCGTAGGACACGGCGCGGCTGTCGATCAACTCTCTCGCCCGGGCCAGCACGTCGGGCGTCACCTCGCCGAGCAGTTCGAGCCTCCGGTCGCCGCAGGCCAGCACGGCCCCGAGCGCGGCGGCCAGCGCGTTGCCCTTGCCCCCGCCCGTCCGTGGCACCGTCACGGCCGCACCGTTCTTGTACGTCCCCATGTCCACGCGCAGGTCGAGATGCTCGACGGGGCAGTCCAGATGCTCGGCCGCGACGGCCGATGCGTAGGCGCACGCCACCGGCTCGGTACACCCCACCGCCGGGAAGACCTCGGCGGCCAGGATTTCCTTCAGAACGTTCATGCGAACCACCACGCTGGAGTATCGACCAGGCCACCATGAGTATACCCCGCAACAGCGTGTCGGTGAAGAGACGGGGATTCCAATCTCGCGCCACCGGGGCGATACTGTGGGTAAGGCGCCCGGGCGCCGCGAATCGATCCTGACCGTCCGAAACACGACGAGAGGTAGCCGATGGACTTCGACTGGAATCGCAGGGACGTGCGAGAGGGCAGGATAGTGGTGACCACGCTGGACGCCCATGCCGCGGGCGAGCCGCTGCGAATCATCACCGGCGGGCTGCCGGCCCTGCCCGGCCAGACGATGCTCCAGCGGCGACGGGCCATGCGCGAACGCTTCGACCACGTCCGCCGCGCGCTGATGCACGAACCGCGAGGGCATGCGGACATGTACGGCTGTGTGGTCACGCCCCCGGTAACGCCCGGGGCGGACCTCGGCGTGCTGTTCACCCACAACGAGGGATACAGCACGATGTGCGGACACGGAATTATCGCGCTGACGACCGCCCTGCTGGAATCGGGCGCCCTGCCGGCGCGGGGGCCGCAGACGCCCGTGACGTTCGATACGCCCGCCGGCCTGGTCCGCGCGACGGGCCACCTCGACGACGACGGCAACGTCCGGCGCGTCTCATTCCTCAACGTCCCGAGTTTCCTCGCCCACCGTGACGTGGCGCTGGAGGTGGCGGGCCTCGGGCGTATCTGCGTCGACATCGCCTTCGGCGGGGCGTTCTACGCGATCCTGCCGGACGAAGCGGTCGGCCTGTCCGTGGAACCGGAGCACGTGGCCGGGCTGTGCGGGGCCGCGGCGGCCATCAAGCAGGCCGTTAACGACACCGTGACGATCGCCCACCCCGACCAGGAGGACCTCGGCTTCCTGTACGGCGTGATCTTCACGGGCCCGCCGGACGACCCGGCCCATCACAGCCGCAACGTGTGCGTCTTCGCCGACGGCGAGGTCGACCGCTCGCCCACGGGCACGGGCGTCTCGGCGAGGCTGGCCGTCCTTCACGCCAGGGGCCGGGTCGAGACCGATCAGGCCATCGCAATCGAGAGCATCCTGGGACGGCAGAGCGTGTTCGAGGGCCGCGTCGTGGGAACCACCCGCGCGGGGACCCACGATGCGATCGTGCCCGAAGTGTCCGGCAGGGCCTTCCTGACCGGCCGACATGAGTTCATCATCGACCCCGCCGATCCCCTGGCCGGCGGCTTCCTGGTCAGGTAACGCCCCGCCGCGCGGGCGCGTGAACAGGGCGTGCAGACCCGCTGCACGCCCTGGGAGCGGACTATCGTTTCACATTACGCCCGGCGGCGCTTGCGGATGTATCCGCCGAGGCCCGCGACGCTTAGGCAGACGGCCACGATCGTCACCGGCTCGGGCGTCGTCACGCCAACCCATCTGCTCATGACCTGCGCGTCGGTCAGCGGTTCGTCGTAGAGGCGGAGGATGGCGATCTCGCCCTTGAACCGCCCGCCGCTGCCTGCTCCGCCGAGTTTGCCGTTGACCCGTCCGAGCCCCGCCCCGGTGTTGCCGTCCTGCCACTTCTTGAAGCTCGTGTTGCTGCCGAGCAGTTCACCGTTGAGGTACAGACGCGACTGCTTCGTGCCGCCGTCGGGATCGACTACGCCGACGATCTGCATAAAATCGTCCAGGAGCGACTCGTCGGTGATCGCCTTGGTCACGATGCTGTTGGAACTGCTGCCGCCCTTGCGTGTGCGGAAGGTAATCCTCGCGCCACTGTTGCTGCCCGAAGCGGCCAGGAACCCGATGTTGATGCCGCTGGTCGTCCCGCCCGACTCGAACAGCGTCTCGTTGACGATGTTGTCCAGGGAACTGCGGTTCGGCTTGACCCACAGCTCGAACGCGGCGCTGGCGCCCGCATTATTGTTCTTCGTGCCGCCCAGAGGCAGATCGTTCCTGCCGAACGTCGAGGTCGACCCGCCGGAGTTCGTCCTGGAGAACTTGTACGAGGATCCGAGATAGGGATACGCCGACCCGGCGTCGGCGACGAACGTGCTCTCAGATCCGAAGTTCTGGAGGGTCCAGTTTCTCGTGTAGGCCGACGTGTTGATGTTCGGCTCCCACTTGTTGTCCGTCCCGCCGTCGGGATCACGGCTGGCGTTGTACTCGAAGACCAGCGTCCCCTCGGCCGTGCCGACTGAAAGAACTGCCAGGACACCCAGACCCACCGCCACTGCAATGGCCTTTGCATTCATCGTTCTTCTCCTGAGTCAACCAGTTGCGCTAATCGAGTCACTCATTCCGTCACATGTACGTTTCCGGCGCATCCTGCGCCGCCCCGCGAGACGACCTGCCACATATCGACCCGCTCGATGCATCCGAACTGACCACCCCATCCGTCCGCCAAGATCCATCGAACATCCTTGTACATGTATTATAGCACAGCACGATACGACAGTGAGAGGAAAATCGATTTTTCTCACGCGACCAGGCCCCAGGGCTTACGCATCTAAACTCCTTAGCCGAAGAATCATCCGAAACACAGAAGAG
>CAZVEV010000267.1:0-8852 GCA_964625865.1 uncultured Planctomycetaceae bacterium
GTCAGGGTCAAGGCCAGGGGCAGGGGCAAGGTCAGGGCCAAGGTCAGGGGCAAGGCCAGGGCCAGGGGCAGGGACAGCAGGCGGGGGATTCACCGGCGGGCGGGATGCACGCGGGCGGTGGGGATCGCGATCCGAACTCGGGTTCAGCGGCCGACCGCGGCGAGATGGACCTGGAGATCAGCAAGTCGTTCACGCCCGCCGAGAAGCAGCGGGTCAAGTCGCTTGGGCGGACGATTGACGAGGCCCAGCGCCGCAGCCGGGCGGGCAAGGTGGATGCCGAGTTGCTCAAGGACCTCGGCATGACGGCCGAGCAGTTCGCGGGATTCGTCAAGCGCTACACCGACCGCTTCGACAAGATCCGCAAGAAGAAAGACGACAAGCAGCCCATCCCCAAGGACCTCGTCCGCAACGCCTTCGACCTGACGGGCAGCCGGAAGCTCCAGGAGGGCCGTTCGGCCGACAAACGCCTGACCGACACGTCGGGCATGAGCGACCTGACGCCGGACCAGATCCGCAAGTTGTACGAATCGCGCAGGGCGAAGGTCTCCCCCGAGTATCGCAAGCACGTGGAGGCCTACCTGCGAGCGATCAGCGAGAACGCGCCCACCGAAGACGACTGACCGCGCAGCGGGGCGGACAGTCTACGGGATGAAGAAGTCGGGGTCCTCTCCGGACCGCTGGTCCTCCCGGGCTTTCCGTTCCTTCTCGCGCAGGTCACGGTACGAGCCGTGGGCGATGCGGTCCTCGTGGCCCGCCCCGGCGACGACGACGGCGGATTGCTTCAGCAGGCCGTTCTGCTCGACGTTGATGTGGCGACAGCGGGACTGGCACAGGCCGCATCCGACGCACCTGTCGGCGACGATCAGCGGCGCGCGATAGCCCGTGTCCGGGATGGGCATCCCCACATCGTCGGTTTCCACCCCCACGCGGATGAACTCGATGGCATTGTAGCCGGCGGCCGTGCATTCGGCTTCACACAGTTCGCAGGGCCCTGCGCCGGCGTGGGGCAGGCACGTCCGCTCGTTGACCACGGCCAGGCCCATGCGGGCGACGCGTTTCTCTTCGAGGCCCAGGGCGCGGATCGCGCCGGTGGGGCAGACCTGTCCGCAGTTGGTGCACGTCGGCTCGCAGCCGGCCCAGTCGGCGGCCACGCGCGGCGTCCACAGCCCGTCCAGTCCGCCGGCCGGCCCCGTCGGCTGGAGCACGTTGAAGGGGCAGGCCTTGATGCACAGGCCGCACCGGACGCACATGCGAAGGAAGTCCGCTTCCGGCACGGAGCCCGGCGCGCGGAGAGGCGGCGTCTTGGGCGCGGCTGACAGACGGGTTGCACAGATCGCCGCCCCGCCAATCGCTGCCCCGCCGCCTGCGAGCCCGGCGGCCAGTACGGCCCGCCGCGACATCGGCGGCGCGGACGCTGGTTCCGCGCCCTCCACGCGCGGCGCAGCCAACTGCTTCCGGGCGCCGAACTCGATCGCGCCGACCGGGCAGACGCCCCCGCAGGTCTGACAAAACGTACAGTCGGCCGGGCGGGTGGAAAAGTCCGGCGCGATCGCGTCAAACGGGCAGGCCTTGACGCACAGGCCGCACCCCGTGCACGCCGCACTCACCCGCCGGTCGGTCAGGCGCAGCAGATTCGCGACCGAAAACACCGCCCCGGTAGGGCAGAGGCAGCGACACCAGAAGCGCGGGCCCAGCAGCGACGTGACGAACACCGCCGCCAGCAGCACGATCGACGCGACATAGGCCGCGTCCATCGGCGGGACGAGATACCAGTCGCGCGCGAGGCCGAGTTGGACCGGTCCGGCGGCGTAGACCACGCCGCGTGTCAGAACGGGGATTGCGGCCACGAATCCCGCGACCATTGCTCCGCCGGCCGCCCCGACGAGTACGGCCACCAGCAGGGCGTACCTCAGGTGCGACCACCAGCCTCGTCGCAGGGACCTGCCCCGCATCACGCGCCGCCCGATGGCCCAGTCGAACAGGTCACTCAGCGTGCCCAGCGGACAGACGTATCCGCAGAAGCCCCGCGTGAAGACCAGGCAGATCGCCACGACCACACCCGCCCATGCCAGTGACCAGACTACCGTCCGGGCCGCGATAGACGCCGACAGACTCGCCAGCGGGTCGGCGGCCAGGAACACCTCGGCCTCCACGACCTCCCGTGCGGCCATCGCCTCGGCGTGGTGGCGCGAGCCGTAGGGCCAGCAGATGACGAAGAGGATGATCACGAACAGCGCGAGGCACAGCGTCTGGACGGTCCGCCGGACGGGCGCTGCGGCCCATGTGGGGCCCAGCAGGCGAAGCAGGCGACGGGCCTTGCCTCGGCGTCGAAATGGCATGAACAGGTTCAGGCGCATCGTCCGCTCGTGTAGGGTTTGCACGTCACCGGGAGGCGGCGGCCAGGGCGCGGGCGGTAGCGGTGATAATCGCGTTGGACGTCACCGTCGCTCCGGTCACCGCGTCGACGCCCTTGACGCCCTGGGTCGCCACAATCCGCGCGGGGGTCTCGGTGAGCGCGCTGAAGTACTGCTTGTCCTTGTGACGCGTGACCTTGACCGACAGGATCTTCCCGCCGCGCATCGTCACCGCGACTTCGAGCGGGCCGGCGTAACTCATCGCCGTCCCCTTGTGCGTCCCGTCGCGGACGCGCTTCAGGTCGAGGGCCTCGAACTGCTTGACGACCTCGATGGCCGCCCTTGCCCGGGTCTTGTAGACGCCCAGCCGCATGCCCTGTCGCCCGGGGGCCGTCAGCGGGAGCACCTTCTGATAGTAGGTCACGGCCTGGTCGTACTTGCCGTGGAGGCGGCAGGCGTTACCCGCGGCAAGGTAGGCCATCCCCGGATAGTATCTCGCCAGGGCGTCAGCGACGGCGAGGGCTTTCTTCAGTTCGCCCATGTCGGCCCACAGCTTGATCGTACTCGGGACAATGTACCGCCCGGTCTTGGCCAGTTGCGATTCGGCCATCGACTTGTTGCCCAGCTTCCAGTAGCACTCGGCCAGGCGAACGTGGGCGTTCAGGTCGCTCGCGTCGCGCTGGACCTGCATCCGCCGCCAGAACGCCGCCCTCGGCCAGTCGCGCAGGAGGTCCTGGTAGCAGTGGGCCAGTTGGTCGACGGCCTTGCTCAGCACGCGCGGGTTGTTCTTGTTCCTGGCGAGCATGTAGTGCATGAACTTCGTCCCGCTTTGCCATCGCCCCGGGTTCTCGTTAATCACGCTCCACATGTACTGGCCGACGTTCTTGCGGGCGTTCCAGGGCCCCTGGGGCTTGTCGGGCCAGGCCAGGTCGAGCGTTTTGGGGTAGTCCAGGGCGGTCTTTTCCCACCAGTCGGGCTTGGACCGTCCGGCCTTGTCGACCAGAGCGTCGATCTGGGACTTGGTGCGAACGGTCCGTGCGGTTTCGGCGGCGTCGGCGGGCGCCAGGACGGCCAACGCCACAAGGGCCGCCAGGCCGCGGGCGCAACGGGACGGGAACATCGACTGACGGTGTATGGAAAACATATTCAGACCTCTGATCGGGAACAACAGGCTGCGGGTCTTGCCCACCGCGCGCCACTGCGCACGCGCAATACTTAGTATAGCATATGAACCCCGTCGGGTCCGGTCCGGTATCGGTCTGTTGGCGACTCGAACGCCGCGCGGGCTACGATCTTACGGGCTCTTTCGCAGGTCGTAGCAGACGACCGTGCCCGTCTCGGTGCGCAGGAAGATGTGCCCGGCAATGACGGGGGGCTCCATGAAGGCCATGTACGCCGTCGTTAACGGTTGGGCGGGCTGCCAGGGGCCCGAGAGCCTTCTGAAGTTCCGCGGATCAGCCGGGTAGAGGTCGAATGAGGCCCGCTTGCCGTGGGACCAGTCGATGCAGTGGAGCAGCTTGTCCTCGATCAACTGGAACCAGTAGTCGTTGGCGCGCGGCTGGTCTGCGAGGACCTCACCGGTGTCCTCGCGGGCGATGATAAGGCGGCGGTCGTCTTCCTTGCTCGGTCCTCCGGAGGCGTAAAAGACCAGGCCGTCGCGAATCACGACGCGCGGCCTGACGGCGGTGTCGGCCCAGGTCGGCATGAGGAAGTGCGGTCTGTCCGGGAAGGTCCATGCGGGCTTCGCGCCCTTGGGCGTGATCCGAAAGGCCCCCAGGCGCCCGAACGGGGCCGTGCCGTCGGCGTTCTTCGGCGCCGAGCCGTTGGGGTTCTCCTTCATGATGGAGGAGCCGACGTTGACCAGCACGTGGGTTGCCGACGGCGACAGCGTAAAGGCCGTCGCGTGCAGACCGCCGACCGTCCAGAGGACCTCGCCTGCCCGCGGATCAACCAGGTGCAGTTTCGCCTCGCCCGGCTTGCCCCCCGTTGCACACAGCAGGTAGTCCACCCCGTCATGTCTCCACGGGGTCGGGGTCGCCCAGGAGGAGATGACTTTGGTCAGCATCCAGGTGGCCTTGCCGCCGGCCGGGTCCAGGCCGATCAGCGTGGTCTCGCGCGGGACGATAAGCCGGCCGCCGGCGAAGACCAGCGATTGCTGCCAGCCGTAACGCGCCGAGGCCTGCAGGACGTGGGACCTGGCCAGGTGCTTGTCGCGCTGCTCGACCATGCGCGGCTCGGCCTTCGTCTGCCACAGCTTCTTCCCGTCGGCCGCCGCGTAGGCGAAGATGCGCCCCGTCGTGCCCATGCTGTAGATCACCTCGTCGTGATAGACCGGGGCGACCTGGTAGCCCTGGCGCTTGCCGACCCCCCAGACGAAGCCGCCCGGCTCGACCGCCTTCCAGAGCGTCTTGCCCGTCTTGGCGTCCAGCGCGATGACCAGGTCCTCAGCCTCGAGGTGTGCCTTCTCGGTCGTGTCAAAGAGCGTCTTGACGTCGTAGATCTTTCCGGCCGGTCTGAACGTGGAGGCGAACAGCTTGCCTTCGGCGATGATCGGTGCTGCCCAGCCGCCCGGGTGCGCCGCCGCGTTGGGCCCAAGCAGCGCCGCGACCTTGCCCTTTCCCTTGAACGAGCCGGTCGTATGCTTGGCGCGGCCGAAGTCCTTGTCCTCGCTCTCCCAGACAAGCCGGGCCTTCGACAGATCGTCCACCAGTTCGGCGCCGGTCTTTGCCGCGCGAAAGTTGCCGAACGGCCCCTGCATCGACGGCCACCCGAGCTGCCACGCCTGGGCGGGTGTGACAAGTTCAGCCGCCCGGACTGAAGGGCTGGCGAGGCACAGCATCGCAAGGACGAGGGTCGAGAGTCTTGTCTTCATGTGAGGAGTCCTTCGCGTTTTGTAACACGCCACAGGCCTGTAACGGTCGCCGCGTCACCCTGGGGCTTGTCCCCGTGGTACGGTGATTCGTCCCGAGTACCACGGAGAGACAGGGTAGCGTCCCCTATTCCCCTATTTCCCACAATCGTTGGGACGGTTACCGGTGCAGTTGGGTCTTGCACGGAGGGCCTCCGAAGGCTACGATGTTCTAGGGGCCGCCAGCCAATGAAGAATATGAACAAACGACACGTCACCCGTATTGCGAACCGGAGGCGAAACGTGAAGACCGTAGCCCTGGCAATCCCTGTTTTCTCAGTCACTCTCATCTGTTACGCGGGCATCGTTGAAGACAGCGGCCTGCGAGGCGGGGTCGTTGTGCACTTGAACTGCGGTGACGGCCGCGCGACGGCCCAAATGGCTGCCGACAACGACTGCCTCATCCATGGCCTGGACAGAGATGCCGGCAACATCAGCAAGGCCAGGACGTATCTCCGCTCGAAGAACCTCTGCGGGCGAGTGTCCGTGGCCCGCTATGACGGCAAGAGCCTGCCTTATGGCGATAACATGATCAACCTGCTTGTGGCCGATCGTCTGGGTGACCTGCCACGTGAAGAAGTGATGAGAGTCCTGACGCCGAAGGGCACGGCGATCATCGGGGGGACCCAGACGGTCAAGCCCTGGCCGAAGGACATCGACACTTGGCCGCAGTACCTGAACAAGGCGGACAACAACGCCGTCGCCATGGACTCGGTCGCGGGCCCGCCGCGGCGAATCCAGTGGCTCGACACGCCCACCTGGAGCCGATCCCACATGGGGATCGCCACCGTAACCAGCATCGTCACCTGCAACGGGCGCATGTTCTCCATTGAAGACAGAGCCCTCCCGGACAACCCCTTCCTGCCCGGGAGATTCATGTACGTTGCCCGGGACGCCTTCAACGGCCGCACCCTCTGGACTCGCAAGATCGAGCGATGGGAGTCGATCACCGTCTACATCAAGTGCCTGCCGACCCAACAGCAGAGACGCATGGTTGCGACCGACGACGTCCTCTACTGCACGCCCGTGCTGGAAGGGCCACTCGCCGCCCTCGATGCCGCTACCGGGAAGACCCTCAAGATATACGAGGGCCTCTCGCCCGTTCAGGAAGTTGCATACGATCAGGGCGTTCTGTTTGTGAATGTAGGCGACCGCTTCAACGCCGCTGCCTACAACCAGACCCACAAGAAGGGCAACAAGGACGCCGGTACAGCGGGCGAGCCGTTCAGCGGCGGCGGGTTCCGGAAAGGCTACGCGCCGGAGATCAAAGACAAGCAGGTCTCATCGAGCATCATTGTTGCACTCGATCCAAAGACCGGACGCCAGTTGTGGAAGACGAAGAATCTGAAGAACTACACAGGCGCGTCGTTTGCGGTCAAAGGAGCACATGCGGTCTACCAGACGGCCGAAGGTCTGTTCTGCATCAACCCGAAGAGCGGCCAGGCACGCTGGAGTGTGAAGAAGGAGATCTCCAACGCCAGGGGACACGATTCCCGCACGCCTGGCACGCTGCCGAACACGGTGATCATCACGGACGACAAGGCGTTTGCCGTGGAAGGAAAGGACGTGTGCGCCTATTCCCTCAAGGATGGGAAGGTCCTGTGGAAGGCCAACGCACCCGGGAACTACCAGGCCTCGGTGGACCTGTTCCACGTCAACGGGATCCTGTGGACGGGGGGCAAGGGCGCAACGGGGCTCGATGCCGAAACCGGCAAGGTGGTTAAGACCATCAATCAGCAGATCACCGGGCCCATGGGCCACGACCGCTGCTACCGCAACATGATCACGAAGCGGTTCTACATCAACAGCAAGACCGGCGGGGCGGACTTCCTTGACCTGGACAGCACGCGTGAGTACCCGCATCACTGGACGCGGGGCACGTGCGGGATGGGTGTCCTGCCCGCAAATGGACTGCTCTACAGCACGCCGTACTCCTGCACGTGCAGCGTGGGGGACATGATGAAGGGCATGCTCGCGTTCAGCCCCGATCCCGCGCTGCTGGCGTCGAACGATTCCGGACTCATCAAGCGCGCGGCGCGACTGGAGAAAGGCCCCGCCTACTCTGGGATCTCAAATCTCAAATCTGAGATTTCAGATGATGACTGGCCGACATATCGCGGCAACCACCTCCGCAGCGGCATGACCAAGAGCGCGATCGCGGCGCAACTCAAGGTGAAATGGCAGGCGAAGCTGCCGGCCGGAGTGACGGCAACCACCATCGCCGGTGGCAAGGTCTACGTGTGCACTCCCGACACCCACACGCTCCATGCCCTGGACAGTTCGACCGGCAAGACGGCCTGGACTTTCACCGCCGATGCGCGAATCGACTCGCCGCCGACCTGCCACAGAGGCATGGTCCTGTTCGGAGCGAATGACGGCTGGCTGTATTGCCTCAGAGCGTCGGACGGCGTGCTGTCGTGGCGTTTCAAGGACCTCCCCGACAGGTTGGTGGGCGCCTTCGGTCAACTGGAATCGGCCTGGCCGATCTCCGGATCCGTACTGGTGTTGGACAGCAAGGTCTACGCGGCCGCCGGACGGTCGTCGTTCCTGGACGGCGGAATCTTCCTCTACTGCCTCGATCCCGCCACCGGCAAGCTGCTGAAAAGCCGGTCCGCCTACGGACCGTTTGCCAAGAAGACCGGTTTCCCGGTTGCGACCAAAGCCACGGGTATCGCCGGCGGGGGCGGAGGGAGAAGAAGAGGAAAGAAGAAGGCCAAGCCGGGGACCACGCCGGCGTACACCATGCCCGGGTTCAAGAACGACCTGCTCGTCTCGGACGGGACGGGCGTCTACATCAGGCACGCGGCATTCGATAAGGACCTGGCAGACAGGCAGACAGAGAACAAGCGCCTTATGCCTCTAGCGGGATTCCTGGACAGGCGGGTGCAGCACCGCACAGGTTTCGTATTGAGCAACCGATTCCAATGGTGGCGTAACGAGCCGAAGGACATCATGATCAGCGACGGCCGGGACACCTACGCCGTCGCAGGCTTCCAGTCTCCTCACAATCACGCATACTTCGATCCCAGGACAAGCGCATACACCCTCACCGGCACGAACAGCCTGAGAGTCGCCCTGCCCATTAACGGCCGAGCACTCGCCAAAGCAGGCAACGTCATTCTCGTTGCCGGCGAACCGATGAAGTTCAAGGACCCGACGTGGCAGAACTACGAAGCGGCGTATACCGGGAAGTTGGGTGGGCGTCTGCTGGCCCTGTCTGCCAAGGACGGCAAGGAGATCGCCAGCTACACCCTTCCGTCCGCCCCCGTCTGGGACAGCATTGCCATCGCCCAAGGGCGTCTCTTGATCTCCCTCGCTGATGGCACGGTACAGTGTCTGGGGGAGTGATTCCCCCCTCTGCACCGGTCGAGGGAGTGATGCTGGGGGCACGTTGATATGGAGAAAGCCCCTGCAAGCGGTGCGGTTCGCACACTCACGGGGGCTTTGACGGAGAGGGCGGGATTCGCTTCGCGGCGCCTTCGGCGTCGAACCCGCGGTCCGCCGCTTCGCGTCGGTGCGTGTTCGACTCCCGCCCGGGGGCACGTTGATATGGAGAAAGCCCCTGCAAGCGGTGCGGTTCGCACACTCAC
>CAZVEV010000268.1:0-3692 GCA_964625865.1 uncultured Planctomycetaceae bacterium
CCCACGGCACCCGACAATCGATACCCGCCAATCCAAAACTCCCAATCGAAAACCGGCTATCGTAAACCGCCAATCGTAAACCGCCAATCGAAAACCGCCAATCGAAAATCGCCAATCGAAAATCGACAGTCGGCAATCGACAATTGTGACATGGGCTTGACCGATATATACGGAATCGCCATTATGGTGTTGGCGTACGACAATTCGGCTGTGTCATTTCGGGAGAGCCCTCATGGCCAAGCTGCTGAGTGACGAGACGTTTGCGGTGCGGGGCAGGCTGGTGGCGATCGACAACAGCGCCCTGGTGGGGCCGCTGTTTACCCTGCGGATCCCACCCAACACGGCCGACGTCCAGCGGCCGGGCAGCTACGTGGACTTCGTCCTGCTGGACACCCACCGCAAGACGCTGCAGAAACGCATCCACGTCGACGACGAACTGAGCGTGATCATCCACGCGGCCACCGCGGAGGTCGCACCCGGCGTGCAGAACGAGATGACGTTCCACGTCGACCCGGCCTCCCGGTGCAAGCGGATATCTCACTGCCAGCGCATCGTCGCGGGCGTCAGCCCGATCAACGGCAAGGTCGTCGAGAACGACGCCCACCACACCATCGCCGTCGACGCCGGCGCCCCGATCGTGCTGACCCTCCTGAACCACAAGCCCACCCAGACCCGCGAGGTCAAGCTCAACGCCTGGGTGACCTTCTGGCCGGTCCCGCCGACGCATGGAATCATCCTGGGTAAGGTCTGAACAAGGTTGAAGGTTACAGGTTGAAGGTTGGACTGGCAGCAAGGGTGCCGTGGTTTGACGCGAAGCGGCAACCACGTATCGCCGGATCGTCCCGACGTGGTTGCCGCTTCGCGTCAACCCACGGCACCCGCAAGCGCGAAAAGGGGGACAGGCACCTCCGCTGCGCTGCGGAGCCAGTCCCCGTTTTCGCTACAGTTCGCCTCGGAGTTTGCGGAGCAGGTCGAGGGCCCCCATGGGGGTCATGTTGTCCAGGTCGGCGGCTTTCAGGTCGCGGGCGATCCGGGTGGCCGGGTCAGCGAACAGCTTCATCTGGGCGGCCGCCTGTCGGGCGCGGTGGGCCAGTTCGGGCATGCCCAGGCCGTCGGCCAGTTGGGCCTGGATCTGGGGCATGATCGTCCGGGCGCGGTCGATGACGTCCTTCGGCACGCCGGCCAGCCGCGCCACGTGCACGCCGTAGCTCTGGTCCGTGCCGCCGGCGACGATCTTGTGCAGGAAGATCACCTCGTCGGCCCACTCGCGCACCGCGACGTTGAGGTTCTTCGTCCCGTCGAGGATCGGCTCGAGTTCGGTCAACTCGTGGTAATGCGTGGCGAACAGCGTGCGACACTTGA
This sequence comes from uncultured Planctomycetaceae bacterium, assembly GCA_964625865.1. Classification (GTDB taxonomy): domain Bacteria; phylum Planctomycetota; class Phycisphaerae; order SM23-33; family SM23-33; genus CAZVEV01. The sequence continues at coordinate 1,363 of CAZVEV010000268.1, forward strand.
TCTGCAGCGCGATGTACTCGCAGATCGCCCACGCCAGGGCCAGCCCGTCGCTGGTGCTCGTGCCCCGCCCCACCTCGTCCAGGATCACCAGCGACCGCGAGGAGGCGTTGTTGAGGATGTTGGCCGTCTCGACCATCTCGAGCATGAACGTGCTCAGCCCGGCCGTCAGTTCGTCGGCAGCCCCGACGCGGGTGAAGATCCGGTCGGCCAGCCCGATGGTGGCCTCCTCGGCGGGGATGAAACTGCCCGTCTGGGCCAGAAGGACCAGCAGGGCGGTCTGGCGGATGTAGGTGCTCTTGCCCGCCATGTTCGGCCCGGTGATGATCAGCAGGCGGTCGTCTTTGGCATCCATCTCCACGTCGTTGGGCACGAACTGCTCGCGGAGCAGTTCGGCCACCACCGGGTGCTTGCCGCCAACGATGTGCAGAATATTGTCCTGCGTCACGGTGGGTCTGCGGTAGCCGCGTTCGACGGCCAGTTGGGCCAGGCCGCACAGCACGTCCAGATTCGCCAGCGCCTCGGCGGCCGCCTGCAGGGCGGGCACGTGGGCGGCCAGTTGGCGCCGCACGTCTTCGAACAGCGTATTCTCGAGCGACTTGGCCCGCTCGACCGCCGTCAGGACCTCCGTCTCGTAGGTCTTCAGTTCGTCGGTGATGTACCGTTCGGCGTTCTTGAGCGTCTGCTTGCGAACGTAGGAGGCGGGCACCTTGTCGTGGTGGGCGTGGGAGATCTCGATGTAGTACCCGAAGACCCTGTTGAAGCCGACCTTGAGGTTCGGAATCTCCAGCTCGGCAGACTGCGACGCCTGGTACTGCGCCAGCCAGTCGCGCCCCTTCGTGCCGATCGACCGCAGGCGGTCGAGTTCCGCGTCGTAGCCGGCGGCAATGACCCCGCCGTCGCGCAGGTGGTTGGGGCATTCGGCGTCGATGGCGCGGCGGATCAGCTCGAACTGCTCGTCCAGGCCGGTCAGCCGGGGGCACAGTTCGGCGACCAGGTCCGCCGTGCACGAGGCGGCGAGGTCGACCACGTGGGGCAAGGTGCCCAGCGTCTGGCCCAGCGCCACCAGTTCGCGCGGCCTGACGCGGGCAAGGGCGATATTCGCGGCGATCCGGTCGATCTGCGACGTCTCGCGGAGCAGTTCGCGGAGGGCGTTCAGGCGCGGGCGGTCGTCGGCGGACAGTTCGGCTATCGCGTCCTGGCGGGCGACGATGGCGCTGTAGCTGGTCAGCGGGAACGTCAGCCAGCGCTCCAGCAGCCGCGCGCCCATGCCGGTCATCGTCTTGTCGATGCAGGCCAGCAGCGACCCGGCCCTGCGATTGTGGCGCAGCGTGCGGTGGACCTCGAGGCACCGCAGCGTGTTGCCGTCGATCACCATGTGGTCCGCCCGGTCGAACTTCCGCAGCGAGCCGATGTGCGCCAGCGCGGTCTTCTGCGTCTCGCGGAGGTACTCGATGACGGCCCCGGCAGCCGAGACCGACTCGTCCCACCCGTCGAAGCCGAACCCCGCCAGCGTGGCGGCCTGGAAGTGGTCCTTCAGCGTGTCTTGTGCCGCGTGGGCGTCGAAGGCCCACGGCGGGCGGCTGGTGGCCGTCGCGGTGGTGCACTGTTTCAGCGCGTCGCGCCACGTCGGAGCGTCGCAGGGGGAGTTTTCGGGGAAGATCACCTCGGCGGGGCCTATCCGCGTCAACTCGTCCAGCAGGTGGTCGGCAGGCACGGTCATAGCCCAGAACGCTCCGCTGGACAGTTCCGCCCAGGCCAGCCCCGCCGACGGCGAGGCGCCCGCTTTGGCGGCGCTGCCCTGGAAGACGGCCGCCAGGTAGTTGCCCTCCCGCTGCTCGAGCAGCGCCTCGTCGGTCAGCGTGCCGGGGGTCACCAGGCGCACCACGTCGCGTTTGACCAGCCCCTTGGCCTTGCTCGCGTCCTCGACCTGCTCGCAGATCGCCACGCGAAAGCCCCCCTTGACCAGGCGCGAGAGGTAGTTGTCCAGCGCGTGAAACGGGATCCCCGCCAGCGGGATCGCCGACGGCCCCTTGCTCCGCGAGGTCAGCGTCAGGCCCAGGGCGCGGCTGGCGGTCTTCGCGTCCTCGTAGAACATCTCGTAGAAGTCGCCCATGCGGAACAGCAGGATGTAGTCCGGGTACTGGTCCTTGAACGTCTTGTACTGCCGCATCGCCGGCGTATCGAGTTGCAGTGGGGTTTCCTTGCTCATGACGGACTGGGGATGATAGCTCGGCGCGGCGCCCGCGACAAGGCGCGAGGTGAAGCGCGTAGGGCGTGCGAAAAAAAAAAAAACCGGGAGGTTTGGGGGGAGGGAAAAACACGAAACAAAA
>CAZVEV010000268.1:3702-8771 GCA_964625865.1 uncultured Planctomycetaceae bacterium
GCGGGTGGTGATGGGGGTTGGGCGTGCAACTGTTTGCAGGGGGGTGTTTGGGCGTGCCCGTTCCGGGTGAAAGTTGTTGCACGCCCTACAACCTGTTTAGCGGTCGATCGTCAGATCGACGTTCGTCGTTCGGTGGACAACAGACGACACCTTCACGCAGGTCGCACGTCGAGCAGTTGCAGTTGGACGGTGGTGCGCCCCTGATAGGTGTTCAGCTCGGGCGTGCCCGCCACGTCGACGGTGTTGACGCCGACGAGGTGGTCCGGCAGATCGCCCATCGCAAAGCCCACCCCGCGGACGGTGGCGCCGTCCTGGCCCAGCACGAGGCTGACAGCCTGCCCGGACCGTCCCATCCGGCGCGGGGCGCCGATGAGCCTGCAGCCGCGGACGGCGACGACCGGCGCGGGGTTGCCCTCGCCGAACGGCGCCAGCCTCGCCAGGTGCGACACCGCCGGGTAACTCAGCCCCGCCAGTGTGGTCTCGGCATCGACGTCGAGCACCGTGACGGCCGGGTCGTCCGTGCGGTGGGCGCCCACGTGGTCGCTCAGGGCGGCGGCGAAGGCGGGCAGGGCCTCCTGCGTGATGCGCACGCCGGCAGCCATCGCGTGCCCGCCGAAGCCGATCAGGTGCTCCGAGCAGGCGGCAATCGCGTCGTAGAGATTCACGCCGGGGACGCTTCGTCCCGACCCGTGGCCGGCGGGGCCGGAGAAGCTGACCAGCACGGTCGGCTTGCCGAACCGCTCGACCAGTCGCGACGCGACGATGCCGATCACCCCGCCGTGCCACGTCTCGCTGCCCAGGACGATCGCGTGGGTCTCGGGCGAGTCCAGCCCGGCGGCCAGCGCCATCTCGATCGCCTCCTCGGCCAACGCGCGGTCCACCTCGCGCCGCTCGACGTTCTGGGCGTCGAGGTCGCGCGCGATCTCGCTCGCCCGTTCGGGCGAAGGATTTGTCAGCAGTTCGACGGCCTGGCGCGCGTGGCCCATCCGCCCGGCGGCGTTGAGGCGCGGAGCCAGGCGGAAGCCCACGTCGAAGGCGTCCAGGGCCTTGCCCTCAAGCCTCGCCGACGCCAGCAGGGCCCGCAGGCCCACGTGTTTCGTCGCGGCCAGCCCCCGCAGGCCGTAGACCGCCAGCACGCGGTTCTCGCCGGTTAGCGGCACGACGTCGGCGATCGTGCCCAGCGCCGCCAGCGCGGTGGCCTCCACGAGGAACGTCCGCATCTGCTCGTCGACCCGCGTCTCGCCGCAGATCTCCCGCGCCACCTGCCACGCCAGCTTGAACGCCACCCCCGCCCCGCACAGGTTCGGGTTGGGATACTCGGCGCCGAGTCGCGGATGCACGACGGCTTCGGCTCGCGGCAGGTCCGCCCCCGGCGCGTGGTGGTCGGTAACGATCACATCGACCCCCGCGTCGGTCGCCGCCGCCAGGGCCTCGACCGCCGAGACGCCGCAGTCGACGGTCACGATCAACCGGGCGCCGTCGGCGACCAGTGCGGCGACGGCGTCGGCGTTGACACCGTAGCCCTCGTCGAGGCGGTGCGGAACGTACGTCTCGGCCGTCGCGCCGACCATGCTCAGACAGGCGTGGAGGATGGCCGTCGCGGTGATCCCGTCGACGTCGTAATCGCCGTAGATGACGATCTTCTCCCCCTCGGCGACGGCCCGCGCGATGCGTGTGGCGGCGTCGACGGCCCCGCCCAGCAGCGTCGGATCGTGCAGGGCCGTCAGTTGCGGGTCCATGAACGCCCGGGCCGCGTCGATCTCGCCCAGCCCGCGGTTGTGGAGCACCTGGGCGACCAGTTCGGTCGTCTGCAGCTTCCACGCCAGGTCCGCCGCGCCGTCAAACGGCTCGGCGACCTGCCAGGCGGTTGCATTCGGCATCCATGCGCGTCGCGCGGCCATCGTGAGTCTGCTCCGGATTCGGTGCGGGCTTCTACGCCTCGGCGGCGGCCTTCTCGCGTCTCATCTGGCTCACGGCCCGCCAGCCGGTGTAAAGGAGGAAGGCCGTGATCATCAGCAGGACAATGTCGGCGACCAGCAGGACGGGCTTGTCCGTCCTGTAGTAGATCGGGATCAGGCGGATGAGGTTGGCCAGCGTGGTGACCATCATCAGCACGCCGGGGATCACGGCGAACATGAACCGCTTGCCGTGGCGGATCAGCCAGATCGCCGCCAGACCCAGGACCATGCTCGCCAGCAACTGGTTGCACGTGCCGAAGATCGCCCACAGGGCATTGACCCCGCCGGTAAACGCAAACGCCAGCATCAGGCCCACCGCGATGGCGGAGTTGACCCAGTATTGCCGCAACACCATCAGCAGCCCGCGAAAGGCCCCGGTCGTCGCCACGACCCGCGACGGGGGCGGCGTGTCCGGGTCGGCCGGCGCGTGGGGAATGCCCTCGGCCCCGATGTGCGTCAGGGCCTCTTCGTCCATCGCCGACTCGGCGGCGGCGACCGGCTCGGCGAACACGTCGTAGTGCCCGAAGATCGTCCGCCAGATCTCCTCGATGAGGTATCGCGTCAGGCGGATGGCGGTGTCCAGCGTGGTCACCAGGAAGCCCTCGAGCAGGACCATGCCCGCCAGCGCGCCGATCGCGAGGGTCATCTCGCCCCCGAACGCCGCCCGCGCCGCCCCGCCGACGGCCATCGCGAAGCCCATCACCGGATTGCCCTTCCCCACCCCCGGATGCACGTCGGCGAGGTAGTTGGCCTTGGTGGTCCCGGCGACCAGGACGGCCACCACGCAGGCAGCCAGGAAGCTCTCCAGCAGCATGCCGTAATACCCGATCTGTCTCGCCGCCCGCTCGCTGGTCAGTTGCTTGCACGTGGTTCCGCTGGCGCAGAGGCTGTGGAAGCCGCTGACGGCGCCGCAGGCGATGAGGATGAACAGCATCGGCCAGAACGGCCCCTTGATCTGCTCGCCCTCGGCGATGTTCCATGCGGGAATCCCCCCCGCCGCATCCGTGCCTCGAATGCCCGCCACCACCAGCACGACCATCAGTGCCGTGATGCCCACGTACAGGATGTGGACGTTGATGAAGTCGCGGCTCTGCAGGAATATCCACACCGGGATGCCCGCCGCGATCAGCACGTAGGCGCTGAGCAGCAGCTTCCAGACCGTCGGGTCCAGCGTCACCGGGAAGTACACGCCCACGGTGATCGACACGGCGCAGACCAGGACGGCCAGCGCGCTGCAGACCCAGACGTTGACCTTCTTCTTGACGTACATCCATCCCATCAGCGGCGCGACAGCCGTGATGCAGATCACGCTCATCGACGCGATCCCGCCGATCACCGCCTTGCCCTCGACCACGCGGAGCAGGGTCTGGCCTTCGGGCAGGGCGAGGCGGACGAACGGCAGCATGCTGGTCAGCGCCTTGGCCGACGCGTTCAGGAACGTCGCGCAGACCAGGGCGAGGATGACCACCAGGAAGATCGTCAGCGCGATAAACGCGTCGCGCCCGAGCAGGCGGCGGGCGACGGTGGCGATCGAGCGCCCGCCCTCGCGGGTGGCCATGTACGTCGCGAGGTAGTCGTGGACCGCGCCGATGAAGACCCCGCCGAACAGGATCCACAGGATGGCCGGCACCCAGCCGAAGATGATGGCGATGACGGGCCCGAGGATAGGCCCGGCCCCGGCGATCGAAGCGTAGTGGTGGGCGAACACCACCGGCGTGGGCGTGGCGACGTAGTCTTGCCCGTCGGCCTGCGTGACGGCGGGGGTCTGGCGCGAATCGTCCTCGCCGATCGTCCGGGCGATGAAGGACGAGTACAGCCTGCCCGCGACGGCCAGCACGACCGCCGATACGATAATCAACCACAAGACCGTCATGGCCAACGACTCCTTCCTGGTTTATGCCGGATGCCGGCAAACGCGAGATCTCGCGACACGGAGAGTCCACATCTGTCGCCCCAGCATATCCCACGCCCCCCGCCCCACGCAACGGGCGAGGCCAGAAAAGCGGCGAGGGTCAAGAGAGGGCGAGAGTTGCCATATCAGGGCGTCTGGCCCAGACTCGTAATGGCGCGGGCCATGCTGGCCACTGAAGTTGCCAGCCCCCGTGCGGCCGCGAGAGGTCAGGCTCGTCCGAAGAGACGGCACGGAGCGAAAACGGAAACGTGGGCGTTTGTCGCAGGCGTGCGATGAGACGACAGTCAACGTTCGACGAGAACGACCGATATCTCGCGCGCGAGGAGACGAATGAAGCGCCCCGCTCTTGGGGGACGTTCATATCGTGAGCACTGCCCGTTCCGGCAGGCAACGAGGGACTGGCAGCTTCAGCGGCCAGTTGTGGGACCCTGGGTCCCACATCCCGACAGGCAGACCCAACGTCACGTTGCCTGTCAGTGACGCCCACGCGAATCAGCCCCGATGTGGATCCCGTCCGCTACGTTTCGTCCGGAGTAATGACGGCGTAGCGTCTCAGCGCCGGCAGGATGGCCGCCACCTGCTCCTCGGGCCAATGGGCCAGGTAGAACTGCGCCAGGCGCCGCGTGGCTTGTCTCGTGCTGTCGTGATTGTCTTGGGCGCCTGGCGCGGCGGAGACCTCCGCCTTGCCGGGCCGGGCCCCTGTGCTCAGGTCCGACGGTCCAGTCTGAAAATGCATGGGAACTCAACCCCATCGTCAAGGCTGGTCGGGCTACCTGAAGATGCCAGGTCATGCGCCAGCGTTGGCGTCCATGCCAATTACATGTTAGGGTGATGTTCGGGTCTTGGCAAGCGCTATCTGAAGTTTTTTTCGGCGGGAAGGCCCTGGGCGCAGTTTGACCTAACTCATGTTGAACGAGTGCATTATGAAGGAGACGGACTTCCAGGGCGGCCCGGGGTCCATCCCGGCGTCCCCAGAACGCACGAGGCCGCGGCCTGAGCGACGATCTGTCGGCCAAGGGGGGGCAGGTCCTTTTCGGGCGCAGCACGCGGCCAAGGGGCGGCTAAACGCCTCAGCCGCCCTCCGGCCGCGCGCTGCGCCCGGAAATCCTCACCGATCAGGGCAATCGCATCTAAACCCTTGGTCGGTGTCAGCGCCGGTGTGAAAATGGGGTAAATCGGGCGGTTTGAAGATGCGCGGT
>CAZVEV010000269.1:0-8728 GCA_964625865.1 uncultured Planctomycetaceae bacterium
TGGGCCCGCCCTTCTTCCTGTACAGCGCCATCACGGCGGGAACGGCCGGCTTGCCGATCCCGATCAGGGCGTCGGCAATCGCGTGGCGAAGTGGTTCGTCCCTATCGTGGTTGTTGCCGCAGCGATCGCCGTAGAAGCTCTCCGATGTCAGGAAAGGAATGGCGGCCTTCGCCCTGGGCCCGAGCTTGCCCAGTTCTTCAACGGCCGCCACGTCACACGCCTTGACCTTGCCGCCCGTCTTCAGGAAGTCCAGCAAGAGCGGAACGGTCTGCCAACTGCCGCTCCCGCCGACCCCTCGAATCGCACCAATGACGACCTTCTGGACCGCCTTGTTCTTCCGGTGTTCCCGCTTGAGCTTCCTCCACTTGGCCAGCACGGGAAGATGCTTCTGTAACGCCGCACGCCCTTCGTCCGGGCCTCGATCAGCAGGACCCTGCGCCCAGGCCACACCCGCCAACAACAGCAGTACGGCCGTCAGTCGCTTCATTTCTCTCTCACGGTTCTGTTCTTGATGTCATACTCCCACGCTCGGTCGCCATACGTCACGGTCACAACGCCGCTGTCGACCCTGGACTTCAGATACGGACTGCGGTAAGCGTACGGGGGATCCACGTCGATCGTCTTGCCGTTGATCTTCGGGAGAGTGAAGTCCTTTTCCTTGATGCCTCTCCTGGCGATGGCCTCTTCGGCCTCTTCCTTGACCCGGCCGCGGTTGGCACGTTCTTCGGACTTGATCATATCCTGGACCAGGCGCTCGGCATCGCGTCCGGTCTTGCCCTCGGCCTTGGCCTTGGCCTCGCCCTTCTTGCGCGCTTGCTCCCGGTCCCTGGCCTGTGCCTTCGCCAGTTCTTCCTCATAAGCCGCCCTGTACCGGTTCTTCCTTCCGTCGTATTCCTTGTCCATCATGCAGAAGAACTCGAGCTTGTCGGAATTCGGCCCGTGATATGTCACCTTGTTGTCCTTGTAAGACAGGGGTGCGTTCAGGACGGCCTTCTGGAACGCCTCAAATGAACCGTAGTCCTTCTTCGTGCCGGTCTGCATGACGATGGGTGTTATGCGTCTTACGACAAAGGCCGCGTGCCTGAGCGGATCGGCCCAGAAGTATCCTCCGTCCAGGATGTTGACCGCACCGAACGCCTCGCCGTTGTCCGCGAAGATCCAGCCGCCCTTCTCGACCAGGTCGAGCCCGGAGCTGAAGTTGACCCTCGGCCAGCCGCCATAGTAGGCCCCGCGCCGTCCCTGGAGGATCCTCGCGTCCTTGCTCTGTACGTTCCACTTCTCCGTGCAGTAGGCCGGAAGCCCGATGGACGTCAGGTCCCGGTAGATGACGCCCGTCCAGCGGCCCTCGTTGTTGGCGCCGTAATGCCGATTGGGGTGGTACATCACGCAGCCGGACACGTACTCGGGCGTGCGGTAGACGTAGTTGATGGGATGGCGCTCGCGCCCGGCGTACAGGTTGACGATCTCCTCGCGGGCGTTCCTGGGTCCCAACTTGGTCAGGAGAATCGCCGCATCCGGCGGGTAGTAATCGCTGACGGCGAAAGACGAATGGTACAGCGTCGCGCCGCGATAGCCGTACAACATCGCCTTGTAGGGGTTCCAGGTCGACCCCAGGCCGCCCCGCTTGGCGCGGCACTTGGTTCCGCCGCGCAGGCCCGCGATCTCCTGCTGGGCGGCCTCCACGAGGGCAATGTCCATGAACATCGTCGCGAGGCGGCTGATGTCCTTGTCGACCGCCAGTTCCGCCAGGTTCACATAGGACGGGAACGTGTGATACTCGTAGTTGGACGAGCCCAACTCGTCCCACAGGCCGTTCGCCACCCAGTGCTCGAGGTGCTTGGTGAACGTCTCGCGCCAATACCGGTAACGCTCCTGCACCGTATCCCCCTGTGAGAACGTCCTGTCTTTGTACTTGGGATCGTCCTTGAGAATCTCCAGCGCCAGGTACGAGCGACTGCACATGTTCATCGGGATGTTCGCGTTCCACAGTTTCTGCTTCTTCTTGTCCATCTGGCGGAAGAAGCAGCCCTTCATGGCGGCCTCGGTCTCCGGGTACAACCGGCCGTCCGGATAGAACCTGCTCTTGCTGTGATACAGCGCCAACACGCGCACGAAGTTGACGTCCATGAAGGACCCGATCCCGCCCTGGTCGCCGCACTTCTTGAGCGACCTGTTGACCTGGTCGAGCTGCTGCTTCGAGGACAAGCAGTACAGCCATCTGGCGCAGCCAGGCCATCCACCCGGATCCGGCGTGGCGCCCTCCCGCTTGCAGAAGACTTCGCGCCAGGCCCTGGTCTTGGCTTTGGTGGTCTTGATGATGCGCCGTTCCACATCCGGAATCTGCTTGTACAGATCGAAGGGATCAGTTCCCTTGATCCGGGCAATCGCGCGGGCCGCCCCCACACGTACGTCGATGTCTTCGTTCTCGTCGCTGAATGCCTTCTCCAGTTTCGGCAGGGCATCCTTGGCCTTCGGCCCCATCATCTCAAGAACCGCCGTCGCGGCCCAGCGGCCGTACCAATCGTCGTCCTTGTTGTCCAGCAGCTTGGCAACGGGCATCACGCTGTGGGGCGCCATGCGATCCAACACCATGCCGATGTAGTGCGTCATCCCGTAGTCGTCCACCTCGAGGGACTTCACTAATGTCGGGATGTGCTTCCTGCTTTCCGGTGTCGCGACCTGAGACAGCGTCAGGTACTTCGGCCATTCCCAGGTCTGTCCCCTCTGCTTCGGTCCGGGTCCGTGTTTCGGCCCGGTTCCCTCTAACCTGGTAGGTATGAGTTGTTCAAAGTAGCCCTTCGCGGCGGGGCCTATCTTCCCTGCAACGAGTATGGGGTCATTCCCGACGTCCATCTGTTTGAGCAGGACCGGCACGGCCTTGGGACCGACCATGGCGGTGGCCTCCACCAGTCTCGTCCATTGACGCGAGGCGCCGGTCTGCCTTCGCTTAAGACCACCCAGTTCCTTGCCCAGCTCCTTGTCCGGACTGTCGCCCTGCGCGTCGATCTTCTTCTCGAGGTCCGCTATCTGCTTGTCGATTTCCTGTTTCGACGTGACCGCCTCGACCATGGCCTTATCAAGCGGAGCGAGGAATTCCTTGTCGCTGTACACCTGCGACATAAGGCCCAACACCCGGGCCCGAGCGATAAGCTTGCTACCGCTTTCACGCCTGACCGCATCCAATGTCGGTCCCATGATCGCCTCGGCGTCGATCTTTCGCAGGGCGGCGAGCGCTTTCTCAGGACCCATGAGATCCAGCACGAAAGTGTATTCCGGCCTGTATTCCCCGGCCTTCGCGAACCGAACGAGCGTAGGTTCCATTACATCGACGCATTTGGGCTTCTCGGCGAGCTTCTTCAGAATGACCTGACCCCAGTGATTCCAGTTGAAGCCGCGCTCCCGAGGTATGCCCAGCATCAGGATCACGTCGGGCACGGCCCCCGGGCCGATGCTGACCAGTGCGTCAATGCCGGCCAGCCTTACCGGGTTCCTGCTGTCGTAGTTGGGACCGCCTCTCTTGCAGACGAATTCATGCACGAGGATATGCGGGATGCTCTTGTCCGCCTCGGGGCCCAGCTCGCCGATGGCCTTGACGATCGCCGTGCGGTATTGCGTACGGATCTCGCGCGGATGATTGGCATCGAACAGCTTGATCAGCGGCTTGACGGCCTGGCCACTGCCGCTCTTGCCCAGCGCCTCGATCGCCGCGAGCACCTGTTCCTCGCCGGGCCGCTTGTCCCGATCCCGGTGGGTCACGTTCCCGACGACCGTGATGTGACGCTGCAGGCCGTCGGCCTTCTCGCCGCCGGGTTCCTCAATCCGGTAGAGATGCGTGGCCGTGCGAATAAGGAAGGCGTTTCCGGCCACCGCGGGGGTGGCCTGGAGGACGGTCTGGCCGAGCGAGTTGGTGGCGAGGACCTTCAGCTCGCGCCCGGGGGCGATCACGGTGGTCTGGCCCTTCCTGTTGAAGAGATAGATGCGCCCTTCGGCATGGACCGGAGAGGCGAGGTACTGGCCGCCGAGACGCTCGGCCCATACGACTTTCCCGCTCTTGGCGTCGATGCACGAGACCTTGCCCTTGTCGCTGACCATGTAGAGCAGCCCGCCGTCCAGCAGAAGCGACGGCGTGGCCGGCACGTCCTTCTTGATCTTCCAGGCGACGTGCGTGTCGGTCACGTCGCCCCGGCCGCCGGGGCGCAGCGCCCACAGTTCAGGGTGGTCGTAATCCGTGACGACGTACAGCAGCCCGTGGCCGAGTATCGGGCGGGCGATCATGGACCAGCCGTTGTGGCGGACCTTCCAGAGTTCGTCGCCCGAGTCCGGGTCGTAGGCGAAAATGCCCTTGGAGCCCGGGCTGACGAGTTGCAGTTGCTTTACGGATCGGACGACGCTCGGGGTGGAGAAGGCCTTGCGGCAGTACCTGTGCACGCGGCGGTAATCGACCGATCGCGCGGTCTTCCATGCGGTCTTGCCGGTCGCCTTGTCCAGGGCGATGACGTACTGCACGTCTATCCCGTCGACGTTGAAGATCAGCCGCTTGCCGTGCAGGATGGGTGACGAGCCGGGCCCCATGTGATGCTCGCACGTCAGGTCGCGACGGGCCCACAGGACCTTCCCGGTGTTCGTGTCCAGACACGCCGTGCCGTACGACCCGTAATGGACGTAGACCCGTCCTTCCTCGATGGCGGGCGTCGGCGAGGCGTGGCTGTTGAGGGAGTTGATCTTCTGCGGCTTCCTGACGTCGAAGACCTTCACGTCGTGAAGCACCTTGCCCGTGTTGCGATCGACACACACCGCGAACACCTGCTTGCCGCTGCGGGTCGCGGTTGTCATCCACACCTGGTCGCCCCACACGACCGGCGAGGACCAGCCTACGTCGTGGATCTCCGTCTTCCAGGCGACGTTCTCGGTCGCACTCCATCGCAGGGGCAGGCCCTTTGAGTCCGAGTGCCCGTTGCCGTACGGTCCTCGAAACTCGGGCCAGTAACGCTCGGGAATGCGGGGCATGAACTCGGGATCCGGACCGACCGTGTAGGCATCGAATTTCTTCCTCGCTTTCATGACCCGCTTTAGAGCGGGACCAGCCGCGGGTCCTATCTGGGCCAGTGGCACGAAGTCGACCCCGGTGTTGATCTTCTTCTTCGTCATCAGTTGCTGCTCGAGCGCTGCGATCACGTCCTCTTCCAGGCCACCGGCCGCCAGTTGACGCAAGAGGTCATTCACACGGTCCTGCATCGCTCGCTTCAGCTTCTCTCTCTTCTTCGCATGCCTGTGAGCAAGCTTCGCTTCCCGTTTGGCAGTAGCCGGGTCCTCTTCCTTGGCAGGCTCGCCTTCCCTTTCCCGCTTCTTCCCTTTGGGATCACTCTTATTGAGATCAAGAACCGCCTTGACGGAGGGCTCGCCAATGCTGATAAGGGTGTCGATCACCACCTTCTTCAGGGCGGGATTATTCCTGACTTGCCCCATATAGAACTCCGGATCAAGGAGCACCTCAAGGGCAGGTTCGGCAGCGGGTCCCAGCTTGCCCAATTCCCGGACAAGCTCGAGCCTTTGTGACGCCCCCGTCTTCTTGTCCTGCAACCTGGAGAGCATCTCCTGGACCGTCTGACCGTCCTTCTGCTGCCCGAACACGACGCTACCGGCGTGCAGGAACATCAGGGCCAGAAAGGCTGCCCCATGCAGATTCTTCATCGTCTTCCTCATCCTCGTCCTGATTCTCGTCTCGTCCCGATCCCCGTCCCTTCCCACGACGAAGATCGTGACGAGGATCGAGACAAAGGTCCGTTCATCTCTTCTCGGTCACAGTGTTCTTGTCGAAGTCGTACAGCCACTTCCTGTTACCATAAGACACAGTTACCACATCACTGCCGACTGTGTTGTTCATGTAGGGGCTGCGATAGTTGTGTTTTAGGTTCAGGTCCAATTCCTTGCCATCGATCCTGGGCAGGGATTTGGGATATGCTTCGTTGAAATCGTCTGAATCCTTACACAGAAAGAACTCGATGCGGGCCGAGTTGGGCCCGGTGTAGTCGAGTACGCTCTCGGTGATCTTCAGCGGCGCGGCGAGGATGGCCTGCTGGAACTTCTCGAACGAGCCGTAGTCCGCCTTGCGACCGGTCTGGATGATGATCGGCGAGTACTTCTCTTTCAGTACGAGGCGCCGGGCGGGGGTCTTCCACTCGGACCCGCCGGTGACGACCTTGACCGCCACGTAGGCCTCGTCGTTGCTCACGAAGACCCAGCCGTCGGTCTCGGCCGGCGTCAAGCCCGGGGTGAAGTCCACGCGAGGATGTCCCCCGTAGTGCTTGCCCTTGACGCACTGCGCGATCATGACGTCCTTGTGCTGCACGCCGCGCTTCTCGCCCGTGTAGGCGTCAAGCCAGACCGCCTTCTTGTCGCGGAAGATCACGCCGCTCCAGAATCCCAGCGGACCGTAACGGCGGGTCGGATCGAACATCGCGCAGCCGATGGTGTAGTCCGGGGTCCGGTAAACGTAGTTGGCGCTGCGGGACCGCAGGAAAACGGCGTTCTCGCCGGCGCCTGGTTTCGATTCCTGCCCCAGGCGGTTGGTGATCTCAAAGACCGGTTGCGTCGGGCCCAGTTGGCGGAGCAGGACCGCCGGTTCGGGCGCCAGAAATCCGTCGAACCCCGGGATCTCGAGCAGGTGCTGGTGGTGCTCGCCCAGCCATCGTGCCAGATCCCTGTCCAGGCGCGAGGTCAGCCCTCCGCTCTTGGCTCGCGATTTGCACCCACCGCGAACACCCGACAGCGACGCCTGCATGATGTCCACCATCGCCAGGTCCATGAACATCGCCATGCGCTGCTTCACGACAGGGTCGGTGGCAAAATCGCGGACCCAGAAGAGTCCCCAGTAGGTCTTCTGCTCGTAGTGCGGGCTGGCCAACTCATTGAACAGACCGTGAAGCGCCCATTGCTTCAGGCCGCGACGGAAGTACTCGGTGTAGAGGGTGTAGCGCTCGAGCACGGTGTCGCCGCCCTGCAGCAGCGTTCTGTCCTGCCGGAACAGCGGGTGGCGCCCCTCGGGGATCTTGAACTTCCGGCTCCTGAACTTCGGGTCGTCCTTCAGGCATTGCAGGTTGATGTAGTTCTCCCCGTCGGACCGGCTGATCCAGTTGTGGGTGTACATCACGTGCAGGCCTTCGGCCTCCCGGGCGAGCAGCTTCTTGAGCACCGAAGACGGCTTGGACTTGCCCCAGTCCTTGCCTCCCCCCTTCTCGATCCAGTCGAAGAGCTTGGCCTTCATGGCGTGCTCGACGTCGGGCTCGAGCCGCCCCGGGAACTGCCCGCTGTTCGAGCCGAACATCCAGACGACGAAGCGCCCCCCGTAATCCGCGTTCTTCGCCATCCGGTCGCGCAGCCACTGGTTGGCTTCCTTGAGATTCTGATTCGTGGCCAGGTCGTGGAAGACCCTGGACCGGTCCAGTTCGCCGTCGTCATTGCGGTACGCGCGCCAATGCTCGCCCGTCTTGCCCGCCAGGTAGTCCCGCCAGAGCTTCTTGCTCTGCCGGTAGCGGTGCACGTCTCTGGACGCCTGGTAGACCCTCTTCTCAAGATCAGGGATGGCCTTGTACAGTTCCCAGACGTCCGTCCCTTTGATTGCCGTCATCGCCCGGGCCGCACGCACACGGACCACGATGTCTTCCTTCTCGTTGCGGAATACCCTGTCCAGCGCCGGCAGGGCGGCGCTGGCCTCCGGGCCGATCATCGCCAGGACGACCGCCGCCGCCCACCGCGCGGACCTGCTGTCGGACCCCAGGAGCTTGGCCAGCGGCTTGACCGGCGCGGCGCCCATGCAGCTCAGGTCCCTGCCGATATTGCGCACCTTGATGCACATCTCCCGCCCCATGCTCTTGGCATCCGCAAGGGCATCGATATGCTTCTGCAGGTCACCGTCGGCCGACTCCGCCGCCGCCCCGGTCGCCGCGGATACCGCCACTACCATCAGCGCCGCCGCTGTTGAAACGCTCTTCATCATGATTCCTGTCTCTGTCTTGTGGTTCCTGTCCGATTCTCCGTTCGTGCTTCTCAGGTTCATCGCCCGCACGTCAGTCGAACCCCAGGTCTTCGCCCTTGTGGATGGCAAGCCCGATCATCTCGCCCTTGCTGCGGCCGTTATACCAGAGCAACCACCGGTTGCTGGCTTTCTCGTAGACGGCAAACGGCTTGTAGCAGCTCAGGCCGTCCCACGCGCCCGGCGTGGGGGAGATGATCGGATTCGCCGGGTGGCGCTGCCAGTTCGTTACGCCGTCCCGCGACCGGGCCAGCCCGATGCGTGCGAGGCGTTTGTGCTCGAAGCCGATGTAGAACATCACGTGCCACTGGCCCTGCCGGACGATCTGGCAGGCGGCGACCTTCTTCTTCTCCCAGGGCGTGTCCGGATCGGCAGCGAAGATCGGGTTGGCCGCGTGCCTGGTCCAGGTGACCCCGTCCGGACTGGTGGCGTAGCCGATGGCGTCGGGCTCGTAGTCGTTCCCGCCGGAATACCACATGCGGAAGAGCTTCTTCTCCGCGTCCCACGCCACGTGCGGACACATCACGGAGGGCTTCTCCCAGTCCTTCTCGGCCACGAGAACCGGCTCATCGCGTCGCGTGAAGGTCACGCCATCTTTGCTCGTGGCATAGCCGATCTTCGATCTGCTCTTGGCCTGACCGGTGTACCACATGTGGTACACGCCGTCCTTGTAGAGGACGCCCGGGCGGTTGACCT
>CAZVEV010000270.1:0-341 GCA_964625865.1 uncultured Planctomycetaceae bacterium
CCAGGTTTAGGTCCTGGTCCCGAAAGGGGTATGGGTTCGAGTCCCGTCCCTCGCATAAAAAAGACCCGTTGTAAGGGTCTTTTTCTTATGTGTTTACGCTTGACACCCTATTGTGCTGATCCCGGTAGGGACACTCCGTGCGGGGTGCCCCCCGGACAGATCCCGGCGTGCGGAACTACCGCACCGGGCTCCTGCCTTGGGTCGTGACGGCTGGTCGCTGCGACGCCGTTGTTCGCAGGCTTCTTCGGTACTATGGGGCCGTCTGACTTCCCGCGTTCGTTCATCGCCGTCTTGCTCCCGTAGGATTCACGGCGCGGACCGCGGCGCCATCACCGCCGCGG
>CAZVEV010000270.1:351-8727 GCA_964625865.1 uncultured Planctomycetaceae bacterium
TTTTTTTTTTTTTCGGGGGTGTTGGGGCCGGGGTTGTTTTGGGTTTTTTTTTTTCCCCCCGCCCTACCCTGGCCAGACCCCTCCAGAACGCCCGAGGCCGCGGCCTCAGCGACGATCCGCCTTTCGGAGGGGTAAGGGTCGTTTTCACCGCCCGAGGGCGGCCAGGGGGCGGCTACGGGTGTTGGCCGGCGTGAGGCCGCAGCCCCCACTCCGCCGGCCACCGGCCCCAACGCGGCGATCCCTACTTGATCCGATTCTCAGCCGGCAGGGCCTCGTCAGTGAGGACCTTGCTACCCGCGTTCTCCGTTCGGAAACTCAGGACCGAGACGTACAAGAAGCCGAACGTGAAGATCAGGAGGAACGGGGTCAGCGCCACCGACCGCAGATCCAACGCTGACAGAAGCATGCACGCAAACATGTACATGCCGCAGAGCAATTCGACCCAGGGCACCCAGTTGCCCTTTCGCTTCTTCCTGACCTGCTCGACGACCGCGCCTTGCTGTTCCTGGTCGCCGAACTTCGGCGTACGGACGAACCCGCTCTTCTTGCCGATCAGCGCCTCGATGACCGCCTTGGTGTTCGACACGCACAGGCCGACGCCCAGGGCCATCATGAACGGCATGTACTTCATGACGATGCGCCAGTTCTTGGTCAGTTCAACCTGGCTTGCGGTGTAGAAGACAGCCGCCGACATGGTGGCCATCGAGAAGATCGTCATGTCGAACAGGCTCCGCCAGACCGACCCGGAGTCGATGGGGACGCACTGGAGGTACATCGCGGGGAACATCAGCACCACGAGCATCATCATGTACAGGTGCAGCGTGAAGCCGGTCAGGTGGAAGAAGGCCTCGATCTTGACCTTCAGCGGGGCCTTGCTCAGCCAGACGCGGGGCAGGAGCTTCAGGGCGTTCTGCGCCCCGCCCTTGGTCCAGCGGAACTGCTGGGCCTTGAAGGCGTTCATCACCGGCGGCAGCTCCGCCGGGGCCGTCAGGTCCGGAAGGAAGACGAACTTCCACCCCTTCAACTGGGCGCGGTACGACAGGTCGAGGTCTTCGGTCAGCGTATCGTGGTGCCACCCGCCGGCATCCTGGATGGCGCTGACGCGCCACGTGCCGGCCGTCCCGTTGAAGCTCATGAACCGCTCGCTGCGGTTACGGGCGACGTGCTCAATGGCAAAGTGTCCGTCCAGGAAGATCGCCTGGCTGCGCGTGAGCATGCTGTCTTCGCGGTTGATGTGGTCCCATCGCGTCTGGACGACGCAGACCTTGGGATCGGTGAAGTACTGGACCGATCGCTTGAGCATGGACGGCTCGGGGACGAAGTCGGCATCGAAGATCGTCACGAACTCACCGGTGGCCGTCTCCAGCCCGTTGGCCAGTGCACCGGCCTTGTACCCCTCGCGGTTCGTGCGGTGGATGTACTCGATATCGAAACCGCGTGCGCGGACGTCTTCGACGGCCTGGCGGGCGATTTCGACCGTATCGTCCGTGCTGTCGTCGAGGACCTGGATCTGGAGTTTCTCGCGCGGATAGTCGATCTCGCACGTCTTCTCTATGATCCGCCTGGCCACCAGACGCTCGTTGAACATCGGCAGTTGGATGGTCACCGCGGGCAGTTCGTCGAATTGCCCCGCCGGCTTGGGCGTCTTCTTGCGGTGGCGATAGTACAAGTACACGATCACGTACCGGTGCAGGCCGTACAGCGAGACCATCACCAGTGAGAAGGTGTACACCGTTATCAGGACAGCTTGTCCGAATTCAGCCCAATCCATAAGCTCGTGATATCCTGTTTGTGGTCGGTCCCCGCGGGTGAGCCGACCGAATGCCCAAACAAAAACCGGCGGGCTCTGCCCACCCGCCTTCCGCACGGCTCGCACCGTGCCCGCCAGTACAACGGAAGGCCATCAATCCGGTATTATACGACAGCGCCGACGAGGTGGTCAAGCCCCTGTTAAGAGTTCGTTCACTGTTTCGTCCACCAGGTCGGTCACGGCCCCTCAGGCGAGGTGGCCTCGAATGGCCTGGGCCAACTCATCCATCCGCCCGGGCGGGTAGTCCCCCGCCGGCCAGTTGAACGTGAACGCATCACCTGGGTTGCGCGGAATCAGGTGGAAGTGGACATGCATCACGAGTTGCCCCGCAACGCGCCCGTTGTTCTGGAGCACATTGAGCCCCTCGCTGCCCGTTGCGGCACGAACGGCCCGTGCGACGGCAGGCAGGTTCGCCAACGTGCTCGCGGCATCCTGCGGAGGCAGGTCCTCTATGGAGGCGGCATGGGTCTTCGGTATCAGCAGCACGTGTCCGTCAGCCACCGGGCCGATGTCCATAAACGCAATGCACGCATCGTCTTCGAACACCTTGGTCGCTGGAATCTCCCCCGCGACGATCTTGCAGAAAATGCAGTCGGACTCAGCCATCGGTGATGTCCCCTTCACTCAGTGCCGCCACGAATCGGCGACCGCCTGTAATGTACAAGGGCGGACAGAAGTCCGCCCTGTGTCCAAGCCGACCCCGTCAGGGCCGGGAGATTATCTGATCAGTCCTTGGCCTCGTCCGCGTCTTCGCCTTCGGGCGCCGCGGCCTCATCTTCTGCCCGAGCGTCCTCGTCAGCCGGGGCCTCTTCCTCGGCGGGAGTCTCGTCCTCAACCGGGGCCTCAGCGTCGGCTTGCTCCTGGTCCGCCACGGGGGCCTCGTCGACGGCTTCGGTCTCCTCGGGACCATCCTGTCCCTCGTCGACGTCATCCTCCTGGCCTCGTGCGGCCCGTTGGGCCTTGGAGGCGGCCTGGATCATCTTGGCCGCCCGCGCCCTACGCTTGGTCGAACCGGGCTTTCCGCCCGAGCGTTCGGCCGACTCTTCCTCGACCAGTTGCAGGAGCACCTGGACGCCCGAATCACCGATTCGGCGATCAGACAGGCGGATGATCCGCGTATAGCCGCCCGGCCTGTCCGCGTAGCGCGGCGCGATGTCGTCGAAGAGTTTCTGCACCACGGTCTGCCCCACGTCCTGGCCGTCCGCGTCGCAGATCCTGCGGTCCTGCAGCCTGGAGATGACCAGGCGCCGAGCGTGCAAGTCGCCCTTGCGCGCGATGGTGATAAGCTTCTCCACAAACCGCCGCACATCCTTGGCTTTGGGTTCGGTGGTGCGAACGGCCCCGTGCTCGAACAGCGAGGCAGCGAGGTTTCGCCGCATCGCCAGCCGATGGCTGGGCGATCGCCCAAGATGTTTTCCGGAAACGCGGTGACGCATGGTGCAACCTTCTCACTAGGGTGTTTTCAGAATCGTTCGTCCGTTTCTGGCCTCTGCCAGAGATCAGTCCTCTTTGCCTTCGCCGTCGTCTTCCTCTTCGCCGTCGCCGCCGTTGTCCAGCACGAGAACGACCGGCTCGGGCAGAACCACGTTCATGCCGAGAGACAGGCCCAGATCCTCAAGCTTACGCTTCACTTCACGCAGCGACGTCTTGCCGAAGCTGCGAATCTTCAGCAGTTCGCTCTCGGTCAACGTCACGAGTTGGCCAACCGTCTCGAGCTGTGCGCCTTCGAGGCAGTTGTTCGACCGGACCGACAGTTCCAGTTCGTGCAGGCTCATTCTGAGCTTGCGCTGCAGTTCGACGTCGACTTCCTGGCCTACTTCGGCCTGGCCGGACTCGACAATCTGCTCGCCAAGCTCGAAGTACTGAACGAACGGATTGAGGTGCTTGCGAAGGATCTTCGCCGCCTCGACCATCGCCATCTCCGGCGTGATCGTCCCGTTGGTCCAGACCTCGAGAATCAGCCGGTCGTAGTTGGTCTTCTGCCCGACGCGCGTGTCCTCGGTGACGTACCGCACCCGCCGAACCGGCGAATACGACGCGTCGGTCGGGATCACGTCGACTTCCTGGTCTTCTTCGTCGTCGACCAGATCGGCTGCCGGGACAAACCCGCGACCGGTCTCTACCGTCAACTCCATGTCGAACGCGACGTCATCGGTCAGCGTTGCGATGTGGAGATCGCCGTTCATGATCTCGACGGCCGGGTCGGCCTCGATCATGCTCGCCGTGACCGGCCCGGCGACCTCGCTGTGGAGACGCAGGACCTTCGGGCCGTCGCTGTGGCATTTGACGATCAGTCGCTTGACCGCAAGGATGATGTCCGTGACATCTTCCTTCACGCCTTTGATCGCCATGAACTCATGCGATGCCTTGGCCATCTTGACGCTCGTGACCGCCGCGCCTTCCAGACTGCTGAGCAGGATCCGCCTCAGCGCGTTGCCCACGGTTATCCCGAAGCCGCGCTCGAACGGCTCGACCGTGAACCGGCCGTACGTAGGCGTGGAGACTGCTTGATCGTTGATTACCCGTGTCGGCAACTCAAGACCGCGCCACCTGATTCGCATTTATCTCTGCCTCCGTCCTTTCGGATCGATAAGGGTTCTTGTTTGTGGTTCTGTGCACCGGCCTATTGGCTGCAC
Source organism: uncultured Planctomycetaceae bacterium (assembly GCA_964625865.1). Lineage (GTDB taxonomy): Bacteria > Planctomycetota > Phycisphaerae > SM23-33 > SM23-33 > CAZVEV01. Next base: position 4,798 of record CAZVEV010000270.1, read on the forward strand.
AGTTCGACAATAAGCTGTTCTTCAACCGGGATCGTCACGTCATCGCGCGTGGGCATGGCGATGATCTCGGCGTCGAGCTTGGCCATGTCCAGCTTGAGCCAATTCTGCACGTGCGGATCACCGAGTTCTTCGAGGCTCTCTCGCACGAGTTTCTTCGAACGATCCGAGTCCTTGACGGTGATCTTGTCGCCGACGCGAACGAGGTAGCTGGCGATGCTCACACGGCGTCCATTAATATGGATGTGCCCATGACTTATCACTTGCCGTGCCGCCGACCGCGAAGGGGCGAACCCCAGCTTGAACACCACGTTGTCGAGGCGGCGTTCCAGCAGACTCAGCAGCGCCGCGCCGGTATTGCCCTTGACCCGCTCGGCCAACTGGAAATACTTGCGGAACTGCTTCTCGTACGTGCCGTAATACCGCTTGACCTTCTGCTTCTCGCGGAGGCGAAGTCGGTACTCGCTGCCCCTTCCGCGCCGCCAGCCATGCTGGCCCGGCGGGAAGTTGCGCCACTGGCGCTCCATGGGGCACTTGGCCGATTCGCACCGAGCACCCTTGAGCATCAACTTGATGCCTTCTCTGCGACAAAGCCTGCAGGATGGACCCGTGTAACGTCCCATGTTCTGTTACGCTCCTGTTTCTGCGTTCGCGCCGCTAGACGCGCCGTTTCTTTCTCGGGCGGCACCCATTGTGTGCAACGGGCGTCACATCCTCGATCGATAGTACCTTCAAACCCGCCGCCTGGAGGGCCGTCACCGCGCTCTCGCGCCCGGGGCCGGGGCCCTTGACACGAACTTCGACTTCGTTCAATCCCATCTTCCTGGCGCGCTGGGCCGCCGACCGGGCGGCCTGCTGGGCGGCAAACGGGGTGCTCTTGCGCGAGCCCTTCTGTCCCGTCGTCCCGCCGGACTCGGTGCACAGCACGTCGCCGTTGGTGTCCGTTATCGTGATCAGCGTGTTGTTGAACGTCGCCTTGACGTGCACAATGCCACGCGCCACGTTCCGCCTGACCTTCTTGCTCTTGCCTCGTCGTGACTGGGCCATCGTTTAACGCATCTCCTTGACCGACTTCTTCCGGGCGACGGTCTTCCTGGGACCCTTACGCGTGCGGGCGTTGGTCTTGGTCCGCTGGCCCCGCACGGGCAGACCCCGGCGGTGACGCAGGCCGCGATAGCACGCAATGTCGCGCAGGCGGGCAATGTTCTGCTGAATCTGACGCCGGAGCTGGCCTTCGATGACGTAGTCATTGTCCAGCACGCTGGCGATCTTCGACAGCTCTTCTTCGGTCAGGTCCTTGGCCTTGAGCTTCGGATCGATCTCTGTCTTGGCACAGATATCGGAAGCAAACTTCGGACCGATGCCGTAAATGTAACGAAGCGATATCTCAACCGCTTTGTTGTTTGGGATGTCTACACCTGCGATACGCGGCATATGCCACTCTCCCTGCGCCGGGACCTAGCCCTGGCGCTGCTTGTGCTTCGGGTTCGTGCAGATCACCCGCACAACGCCCTTGCGACGAACAACTTTACAGTTCTCGCAAATCCTTTTAACCGACGTTCTTACCTTCATTTCTTACCCTTCAAGACGCTCGGGGCGCTCAGCGCCCGTCTGTCAGCGTCGTCACACCGTCACGCGTAATCGCCACCGTGTGCTCAAAGTGGGCCGACGGCTTGCCGTCCTTCGTCAGGACGGTCCAGCCATCCGATCCACCCGCCACTGCCGCCTTGCCCATGTTCACCATGGGCTCGATCGCCAGCACCATGCCTTCAGCCAGCACGATGTCGTGCATCCGCAGGTCCCGCGACACGAAGTTCGGGACCTTCGGTTCCTCGTGCATGTCCGACCCGATGCCGTGTCCGACAAACTCGCGAACCACCGAGAAGCCTTCGCCTTCGATGTAGCCCTGCATCGCCCCGGCTACCGTACTCCACGTCTCGCCCGGGCGACACATCTCAATCGCCATCGCCAGCGCGTTCCGCGTTACGTTCACCAGGTGCCTGACGTTCCCGTCGACCTCGCCGACGATAAACGTCTCGGCTGCATCGCCGCACCACCCGTCCAGCAGCACACCGAAGTCAACGCTCACGATGTCGCCGTCGGTCACCTTCCGCCCGGAAGGTATCCCGTGGACGACCTCTTCGTTGATCGATGCACAGATGCTGCCCGGAAACGGGCCCGCCCCGCCGCGGCCGGGCACGCCCTTGAACAGACACGTGGCGTTCTCAGCACGGCAGAGCCGCTCGGCTTCTGCATCCAGTTCTTTGGTTGTCACACCCGGGGACACCATCTGTCCCAGGCGGTCCAGCACGCGGCGAACGATTCGCCCGGCGCGACGCATCTGCTCAATCTCGCCGGGGCTCTTCAGCTTTATCGCCACGCGGCCGGTCCTTCTACTCAGCCGCCTTCAGCGACTCCAGCACGGAGACCATCGAGGCGGTTACCTCGTCAGGACTCGCATTGCCGTCAATCTCGATTACCGTCTGCCCGTCCACGCCGCGGTAGTACTCAATCACCGGCTCGGTCTGGGCGTTGTACGCGTCAAGTCTCTCCCGCACGACCTCTTCGGTGTCGTCGGTCCGCTGGACCAGTTCCGCGCCGCACGCGTCGCAGAGGCCTTCGACCTTCGGCGGGAGGTACTTCACGTGGAACGACTGGCCGCACGAGCACATCCGCCGCCCGGTGATGCGCCCGACGATCTCATCATCGTCAACCGCAATAACCACCACGGCGTCCAGCGGCTTGTCCGCTTCGGCCAGTTGGGCGTCAAGGGCCTGGCCCTGGGCCACGGTGCGTGGGAACCCGTCCAGCAGCAGTCCGGCGGCCGAGTCGCTCTGGGTGATCGCCTTGGCCATCATCGCAACGACGGTCTCGTCGGGGACAAGCTGGCCGGCACTCATGTACTCGTCGAGTTTCTTGCCCAACTCCGAGCCGCTGGCTTTCTCAGCGCGGAAGATGTCCCCGCTCGACAGGTGCGTCATGCCGAACTTCTCAACCAGCCGCTTGGCCTGCGTGCCCTTGCCGGCACCCGGGGGTCCCATCAGTACCAATCTCACCTTGAGCCCTTTATTCTCGTGCTCCCGCCGAGGAAGCCGCCGTAATTCCGCATCACCAGGTTCGCCTCGATCCGCTGGACCAGGTCCAGCGCCACCGAGATCGTAATCAGCAGGCCCGTTCCGCCCAGGAACGCACTGATGCCCCACGGAATGCCCATCGCCGTACTCGCCAGCGAAGGCAACACCGCAATCAACGCCAGGAATGCCGCACCACAGTACGTGATACGCTCCATCACGCGCTCCAGATAATCCGCCGTCCGCTTGCCCGGACGCAGGCCCGGAATGAAATGGCCCATGTCGCGCAGGTTATCGGCCGTGTCCTTCGGACGGAACTGGATCGTCGTCCAGAAGTACGCAAAGAAGAAGATCAGGGCAATATAGACAATCGTGTACGTATACGTGCCCCGGTTAAACGCATCCTTCAGCGTCCGCGTGATATCGTGGCCGCCGGCCCACGTGTTGACTGCGCCGAAGATCACGCTCGGGAAGATCATCAGCGACGAGGCGAAGATGATCGGCATCACGCCGCCCTGGTTGATCCGCAGCGGCATGTAGTGTCGCTGTCCACCGACCACACGGCGGCCTCGCACCTGTTTGGCCTGCTGGATCGGAATCCGCCGCTGGCCCTGGGTGATCAGGATCGCGCCAGCCGTCACGAAGACGAACAATCCAACGATGAAGAGTATTTCGATGACCCCGATGGCGGAGCCGGTGCCGATGAGCACGGGCTCGGCCCGTTGGGCGAGTTCTGCAATCGCATTAGGCATGCGACAGACGATGCCCGCCATGATCAACAGGCTGATGCCGTTGCCGATGCCGTATTCGTCAATCTGTTCGCCAAGCCACATCAGGAAGATCGTCCCCGCCGTCAGGCCCA
>CAZVEV010000271.1:0-8680 GCA_964625865.1 uncultured Planctomycetaceae bacterium
CCGCCTCCACCAGTCCCTCGCCACATATCAAGCCGCCTTTCTGAGGGAGGCGTCTATTCATGCTCGACGGCAAGGAATGGGGCCCGGGCCTGGATCTCACCGACAAAACCAAATTCGGTGGCAAAGCCATCTACAACGACTACCCGTTCTTCCTGATCCTCAACCAGGCTGTTGGCGGCAATTACTTCGGCGTCTGGGGACCGAATGCTCCAGGCCCCGACAAGAAGGGGAAGAACGAACTGTATGATCTTACCCTCTTTCCACAGACCATGCATGTCGACTGGGTGCGGGTATACCAAACAAGAGTGAAGAAAAGCGAACCACCGGCTGCACACGAACGCTTGCAGCGCTGGTGATCCTTGACGTTAGCCCCCCCACGAACAATACGGGATTCCCGTATTGTCCGCAATCTCACGTCGGTCGCGTACGACCTGGCCGCGGTTGGCAAGGAGATCCGTGAACTGAAGGCCGCCGAACCGAACTTCCGCAACAGGCGCCCTCGCGCGGCGTCGATCAACCCGGGGAGTTCTTTGGGCTCATCCGGATAATGTCAAAACGGCAAACGGAAATGCTCGAAACGGGAGTGTCGCGGGTCCCGCAACGGTTTGGACCATTCAGAATTCGACATTCGGGCTTGTTGCTCTTCGAGGCGCCTTCGGCGTCGTATTTCGGATTTCGTGCTTTCACCACGGCGGAAGAAGTGGTAGTATTATGGGGCTCGGAGCGATGGGTCGCGACGAGTAGTACAACAGTGCCTGGCACATCAACTCGTGTCGCGAAGCGGCGTTTCGCGGCCCCGCCAGGCATGGCAAGACGATATCCCAGTGTACAGGAGAAACGTATATGGCAACCGTAGAGCAGCGCGTCAAGGCCATCACCGCCAGGGTGTTGAAGATTGACGACCCCGATTCCATCCAGTTGACGGACAACTTCACCGTGGACCTCGGCGCCGCAAGCGTGCAGTCGATCGAACTGGTGGCCTCCTTCGAGGAGGAGTTCGAGATTGACATGGAAGAGGAAGCTGCACTGGCTGTCGAAACCGTAGGCGGGGCCGTGACGTTTATCGCCGGCGTCTGCACCGAACAGGGCATCGACGTCGAACTCTAGCCCCCGGCGCCCAAGGAGCAACCGCATGACTGATCGCAGAAAACCGTACCCGCTGCAGGACACCGAAGAGCCCAACCTGCAGACCGAAACGTTCCCCCACTCCCTGCCCCCCCTGATTCGGTTCGACGGCCCGCTGGTGGAGCATGTTGACGGCGAGGCGGTGACGTTTGACACCTCGACGATCAAGACGCGCCCGATCTACATCACCGACACGACGTTCCGTGACGGCCAGCAGGCCCGCCCCCCGTACACCGTCGAGCAGATGGTGCATATCTACGACCTGATGTCGCGCCTGGGCGGCCCGGCCGGGGTCATCCGCCAGACCGAGTTCTTCCTCTACACCAAGAACGACCGCGAGACGCTGGACCGCTGCCGCGAACTGGGCCACGAGTTCCCCGAGTGCACCGGCTGGATCCGCGCGGTCAAGGGCGACTTCAGACTGGTCAAGGAAGCCGGGCTGAAAGAGACCGGCATGCTCACCAGCGCCAGCGACTATCACATTTTCAACAAGCTCAAGTTCCCCAGCCGCCAGGCCTGCATGGACGCGTACTGCGAGGTCGTCGACGCGGCGCTGGAGGCCGGCGTCCGCCCGCGGTGTCACTTCGAGGACATCACGCGCGCGGACATCGAGGGCTTCGTCCTGCCGTTCGCCGAACGCCTCATGGAGATGAGCGCCCAGGTGCCCGACGAACTGTCGGTCAAGATCCGCCTGTGCGACACGATGGGCTTCGGCCTGCCGTATCCCGGCGTCGAGCTGCCCCGGAGCATCCCCAAGCTGATCTACAAGCTCAACCAGGAAGTCGGCGTGCCGTCAGACCGCCTGGAATGGCACGGCCATAACGACTTCCACAAGGTCAGCGTCAATGCGGCGGCGGCGTGGCTGTACGGGTGCGACTTCGCCAACGCGACGCTGTTCGGCTTCGGTGAGCGGACGGGCAACCCGCCGCTGGAAGCGGCCATCATGGAGTACATCGCGCTGAAGGGCGATTTGTGCGGCATTGACACGACGGCGATCACGGAGTTGGCCGACTACATGCGCTCGATCGGCGCGCCGATTCCGGAGAATTATCCGTTCGTGGGCAAGGCGTTCAACACCACGCGCGCGGGCATTCACGCCGGCGGGCTTCGCCAGGACGAGCGTATCTACAACATCTTCGACACCGAGCGCCTGCTGAACCGTCCGCCGCGAGTGGCGATTACTGACAAGAGCGGCACCGACGGCGTGGTGCACTGGGTCAACGAGTACTTCGGCCTGAGCGGCGAGGAGCGCATCAACAAGATTAAGATCCACCGCCTGGCGCGATGGGTCAACGACCAGTATGAAGTCGAAGGGCGCCTGACGGCCATCAGCGACCACGAAATGGAAGCCAAGGCCGAGGAACTCATGCCCACCTACTGGGCCAAGCACGCCCCGGCCAGCGCCCCGGCCAAGAAGACCAAGAGCGTCAAGAACGTCTGAGGCCCGTCGGGCAGTGCAATGTAGAAGCGGCATCTTGCCGCTTTGACGGGATGGCAAACACAACGCCCGACCGCATCACAAGAAACGCGGCAAGATGCCGCGTCTACTGTAGAAGCGGCATCTTGCCGCCTTGACGGGATGGCAAACACAACGCCCGACCGCACCACAAGAAACGCGGCGGGATGCCGCGTCTACGCTAAGGCGGCTCGGTCAGAGCTTGCGGATGGCGCGTGCGGCCTTCGTGGCGTCGGCGGAGGTGTCGAACGCCAGGTGAAGGGCGAACTTCCTGCCGATCACGTGGGCCGAGAAGCCCTGCAGGTTGATGCCCTGTTCTGCAATTGCCTCGGTGATCGCCGTGCCCCTGCCGGCCTTGTTCGGTCCCGTTACGCACAGCGCGCAGAGCCGCTTGGTCTTCTTGAAGCCGGCCTTGCGTGCCGCGGCGGCCTGCTTGGCGCCCTTGATCGGCGCGAGGAACACCACGCCGGTTCCGGGCTTCTCCGGCGAGCGCCGCGCGAAGACGAAGTCCAGATTGGCGCCCGCCGCCGACAGCGGAGCCAACTTCCCCGCCAGCGATCCGGGGGTTTCCTTGAGTTTCGCAATCCACACGTCCACACGAGTTACTGTAAGTGCCATAGCCGTTTCTCCCTGCGTAAATGGGTCTGGGAACACTCGTATTATACGCAGAAGGCGACAGACCGCCAGAAAGGCTTTTGATTGTCGATTGACGTGACGTTTCTGACGGATATCCAGGACCAAGGAAACAGGACGTGGACTTGACGTTGAGCATGGCGTCTCCTCCACACCAGGCGAGCGATAACGCGTGTTGTTTATCCCATGTTTAGCGGACGAGCTTGCTCGTCGTGTTTCCGTCTGGTTGATGCAGCATGCTCGACGTTCTTCGGCGTCGGAACGGACGACGCACGCGGGGCAAGCCCCGCCGCTTAACGTGGAGCAAACGCCCTGTTCAGTGTGCACCCCGTCCTCCACCTGTTTGTGTTGACATTGCTCGCCCCACCGGAGAATCAGGTCGTACACTTGACGACTGACGACCCGCCGCGATGATGACATGAGAACAACCGCGATTGAGGTCCGCCCTCCAGTTCGAAAGGACAGCGTCACATGCCCGCAAGCAGACGTGAGTTTCTCCACACCGCCGCACTGACGGCCGCGGGGCTTTCGCTTTCGGCCCGCCGCCTCGCCCACAGCGCCGAAGCCGCCGGCCGCCGTCCTCACATCATCCTGTTCCTCTCAGACGACCACGGCGTTGAAGACAGCGGCGCCTACGGCGACCGCGTGGTCCGCACGCCAAACATGGATCGCCTCGCAGCCGAGGGGATGCTGATGACTCGGGCCTTCGCCGCCTCGCCGCTGTGCTCGCCCTCTCGCTGCGTGCTCGAGACGGGGTTGATGCCCTTCCGCAATGGCGGACACAAGTTCGGCACGCCGATCCGCCGTGGCGTGCGGACGATGCCCATGTACTTCAGGAAGCTCGGCTACCACACGGCCCACGTGGGCAAGTTCCATCATGCACCGAACAGACAATTCCCCTACGACACGGTTATCCGGCAGGAGAACCGCGCGGCGGCCTTCATCGCCGGCTACACCGGCGCCAAGCCGCTGCTGCTGCTGGTGTGCAGCCATCATCCGCACACGCCCTGGCCCGAAAACACGCTGTACGATCCGAGCAAGGTCAAGCTGCCCCCCAACTTCGTCGACACGCCTGAGACGCGACGCCAGCGGTGCCAGTACTACATGGAAGTAACCGCCGCCGATCGCCTGCTCGGCCAGGTCCTCGATGCCGTCGCCAAACGCGGCTGGACCGACAACGCCCTGCTGCTGTACACCACCGACCAGGGGGCGAACTGGCCCTTTGCCAAGTGGTGCCTCTACGACGCGGGCATCCGCGTGCCGCTGATCGCCCGCTGGCCTGGCAAGATCAAAGCCGCCTCCAGAAGCGACGCGATGGTCTCGCTTGTCGATCTGCTCCCGACGTTTCTCGACGCCGCGGGCGCCGCTCCGCCCAAGGGCCTGGACGGGCGCAACTTCCTTGCCGTCCTGACCGGACGCAAGAAGACCCACCGCGACGCGATCTTCGCGGCGCACACGGGCAACGACAATGGCGGGCCCGGCATCGCCAACCACTGCCCCATGCGAACCGTCCGCACCGCCACGCACAAGTACATCGTGAACCTCCACCCCGAGCGAACGTTCACCACGCACATCACCGGCTGCAAGCCCCCGAGCCCCCACCACCTGCCCTTCTGGAGCAGTTGGGTCGCCAAGGCCAGGACCGACACCCGCGCCGCGGCCATCGTCCACAGCTACATGCATCGCCCGAAGGAAGAACTCTACGACCTGGTCAACGACCCGTACGAGCAGAAGAACCTCGCCGGCGACCCGGCCTGCGCCGAAGTGCTTTCCGCCTTGCGCAAACGTCTGACGCTATGGCGCAAGGGGCAGAACGATCCGACGCTGAGCGAGTGACAGATTTCTTGTTTAACAAAGCCGCATTCATGTTATGATGAAGCCAGAGGTCCTGGATGGCTGCTATCGGCAGGCCACGATGGACGTGCAGAGTCGACACATGACTGACCGACGAGCGTTCACGTTGATGGAACTTCTGGTGGTGATAGCCATCATCTCCCTGCTGCTGGCGATGTTCGCGCCGATGGTCAATCGCATCATGGTCCTGGCCAAGGTCGACATCTGTTACACGAACATGCACCAGTTGAGCGTCGCATGGGTGGCCTACCAGACAGACAACAAGAGGAAGATTGTCGACGCATCGACCAGCCGGGCCACGTCGTGGGCCAGGCACGGCAACGAGAACCCGAGCAACGGGAATCGCTACTCGCTGATCACCAACTACGCACTGTACCCGTACTCGCGGGACGTCAGGATCTACCTGTGCCCCAGCGATCCGGAAGAGCACATTCGCAGCTACTCGATCACCTCGATCATGAACGGGCATGACTGGGGCAACTTGCCCTACGTCCATAGATACTCGGAGATCAAGAGCCACTCCAACGAACTGGTCTTCGTGGAAGAAAGCGACCGCCGGTCGAACTCCAACATGGGCACGTTCGCCCAGGACCCGAAGTCTTGGGGCAGGAACCAGTGGGTGGACTACGTGGCCAACTTCCACGACGGCGGAGACAACATGAGCTTCGCTGACGGGCACGCCGAGCACTGGAAGTGGGAGGACCCGGGCACGCTGGAAGCGTCCCGCCGAGAGCAGTTCTTCTGGCGGCCCGAGAACGTCGATCTCCAGCGACTTCGCAAGTCCATGTTCAACGACATGCCCGGGGCCTATTGATCGCCGCAATCATCATTTCCACCTCTTGGCGCACGGGTGATCCGACCGTATGGTAGTGGCTCGCGCGGCGCCGGTCATCGCTGACGATGGTGCTGCGAGTGGAGACTACTGACTGCCGACCATCGATTACCGCCGTATCCCGCCGCCACGGGCGGCCGAACGTGAGACCATGAAGAAATCACTCGACACGAAGCTGGAAGAGATTCACGCGGACCCCAACACCAACACGTTCATTCTCGCCGATGCGAAGGACGGCGACATGGCGTTCGGGATCTGTGCCGCCGGGCGCGACCCGGCCAACCTGGAAGGCCCCTATCGCTCGCTGGCGCAGTACCGCGACCACATCCGCGAGAACATCGCCCAGGGCCTGCTCGACGTCGTGCTGATGTCGGTGGCGACCAGCGAGATCCTGACGATCAACGAGCGCCTTTTCGACGAGTCGGCCATGACGCCCGCCATTCGCGCCAACGACACGACGGACATGCACATCATCCGTCACAGCACGTACACCGAGGCGCCGTCTCGCCCGTTTCGCAGCGCCCTGCTGGATCACGCCCAGTGCGGTCGGCTGGCCGGCGAGAACGCCGACCGCTCGATCGGCGCGGACCTCGGACTCTATAGCCTGACGTTCAATAACGACGCCCAGCGCGACTCGGAGGCCCTGGAGGCCTACAAGGCGTTCCGCATCGAAGCCGAGGAAAAGGGCTTCCGCCACTTCCTGGAAGTCTTCGACCCCAACGCCCCGCGCAAGACCGTCGCCCCCGACGACGTGGGCGGGTTCGTCAACGACAACGTCGTCCGCGCGCTGGCCGGCGTGGCCTCGTCAGCAAGGCCCGTGTTCCTCAAGATCGTCTACCACGGACCGAAGTACATGGAAGAACTCGCCCAGTACGACCACCACCTCGTGCCGGGCATTCTCGGCGGCTCGTCGGGCACGACGATGGACGCATTCGCCCTGCTCGCCGAGGCCAAGGCCCACGGCGCCCGCGCCGCGCTGTTCGGCCGCAAGATCAACAACTCCGAGCACCAGCCCACGTTCATCACGTTCCTCCGCGCCATTGCCGACGGCGAGATCGAGGCCGAAGAAGCCGTCCGCGCCTACCACGGCGCCCTGGAAGGGATGGACATCACCCCGATCCGTTCGCTGGAAGAGGACCTGAAGTTGACCAACCCCGCGGTGGGCCTGGCCGCCTCAAACGACGCCTACAGCATCCCGGCAGCGTCCGATGATGAGACGACCGACGACGACACGGACAGCACCACGGACGCGACGACGGACGACGCGACGGAGTGATATGGATTCTGCCGGGTGCCGCCTATGAAGAGCGGGTGCCGTGGCTTGACGCGAAGCGGCAACCACGTTGTCTCCGTTCGACGGTACGTGGTTGCGGCTGCGCCGCAGCCCACGGCACCCCGCAGTTCAGGACAGGGCGACCTCAAGCGATGCAGTGAAGACCCCAAGCCCCCCGATGGCGTCGGGGGGATCCCCCGGACGTGAGTCCGGGGGCTCTTGATCACCTATGAACGAGATCCCTTGAACCAGGGGAAAACGGGGACACGAGAAATGGGGACAGGCACCTCCGCTGCGCTTCGGAGCCAGTCCCCATTCTCGGGGGCGCCTACTCGGCGATGATCTCGATGCCGTTGATCTCGGGGTTCTGGACGTTTGGGGTAAAGCCGATCTCCAGCTTGCCACCGATCACTTCCACGCCCTTGAACTCCTTGACCAGGGGCTTGTTCGGCCCGCCGGCTTCCTTGAACACGTCCAGGCCCTTGAGCACCACCTTGCCGTTGAGACTCACGTCGAACAGCCGCTCGCCCGCGTCCAGGATGCCCTCGTAGGTCTCGGCGAAGTGCAGCCGTACGGTATACGTGCCATTATCCAGCTTGAACTCGTACCCCGTCATGCTGTACCGCTCGGTCAGGTAGACCTCGGGCGCCGGCGTGCCGGGAATCGCCACCGGATCGCGCACGACCGTCTCACCGTCCAGGGCGCCCCAGTCGCCGCCTTCGACCATCATCTGGTCCGCCAGCCACTGCTTGCCCTCGGCATCCACATACGCTTCATCCGCACCGCAACTGATCGTATACACCGGCTTGGCTGCACACCCCGCCATCGCCGCTACAAGAACCCCCACCGCCAGAGTCGTCATCACACGTGCTGTTCTCGACATCGCATCAACTCCCTATGTCAAAGACCCATCGAATTGCTTCGGCCGTCCACGACCGAACAGACGGCATTATTGTGGTGGCGCGGGCCGAGCGCGTCAAGCAGGCGCCTGCCGGGACGGTGTGGACACGTGTCCCCGTGGCGTGTACGGTGTCGTCGATGTCAGAAGAATCGAGCAAGATCGTTTTCGCGGCGGACAATCACTATGGGCAGCATCCCGGGGCGGTGCTTCACGAGCGGATTCGCGACGCATACGACATCGCCTTCTTCGAGGACGACTGGACGGGGCTGGCCGACGGGGAGTTGATGGGCGCTTGCGAGCTGCTAATGCTGAACATGATCTCCGGGTCCTGCGAGGTCGATCCGCCCGGTGTCGAGGCACAGTGGCAGGTGGCAACGTACCTCCAGGGCGGGGGCAACGTGCTTCTGCTGCATGGGGCGAGTGCGGCGTTCTGGCAGTGGGACTGGTGGCGGCCTATCGTGGGCCATCGCTGGGTCCGCAATGACGACCCGGACGGATTCCCGGCATCGTCGCATCCGGTCAGGCCCTACCGCCTCGATGTCTCGACGTCTCGCCATCCGCTGTGCGAGCAGCTCCAGCCGGCCGACGTGCCCGATGTCGATATCT
>CAZVEV010000272.1:0-3072 GCA_964625865.1 uncultured Planctomycetaceae bacterium
CAAGCTGACCGCGGCGGCCGAAGCCGAGATGACCCGGCTCGCCGCCAGCGCGCCGGACGGGTGGATTGTCACGTACAATGGCACGTGCGCGGGCGCCCCGGCGCTGGGGATATACCCCGCCGCCGCCCACGTGCCCCCGGACGCGGTAGCCGTCGAGGTCCGGGGTGTCGACCTGCTCATCGAGGCCGATGTCGCGGGGCTGCGTGACCTGTGGGGCGACCTGGTGATCGACTATCAGCGGGAAAACGGCGGGGTGATGACAGCCCTGTTCACCGTCAAGGACGTGCCCGGCTGGACGGGTCTGGGCGAACCGGCCGACCCGGACTGACCCGCCGCGCCGGGTGCCGTGGGCTGCGAAGCGAAGCGGAGCAACCACGTTGGGCCCGCCTGCACGACGTGGTTGCTTCGCTTCGCTCCACAGCCCACGGCACCCAGCAGGCGAAAACGGATCGCGACATGCAGCGCGGGATCGTGTTATAAGGAGGTCCCCTGATTGCCGTGATCCGGGACGTACCTGACCTGGAGAATACACCAATGACTGACAAGCGAACCGAACGATCTCTCAGCCGCCGCGGCTTCCTGAAGCGCACGGCGGCCGTTGGGGCGGCGAGCGTGGCGTTTCCGATGGTTATCCCGGGCTCGTCTCTGGGCGCCGGCGGTGCGGTGGCCCCGAGCAACCGGATCGTGATGGGCTCGATCGGCGTCGGCTCGATGGGCTCGGGCGACCTGGGGGCGTTCCTGGGCAAGCAGGGCGTGCAGTTCGTGGGCGTCTGCGACGTCGACAAGCGACACCGTGACCGTGCTAAAGGCCGTGTTGACGGGAAGAACGGCAATACCGACTGCAAGACGTACGCCGACTATCGCGACCTGATCGCCCGCGGCGACCTGGACGCCGTCCACTGCGCCCTGCCGGACCAGTGGCACGCCATGCCCGTGATCGCCGCCGCCCGCGCCGGGCTCGACATCTACGGCCAGAAGCCCTTCGCCCGGTCCATCCGCGAGGGCCGCGCTATGGTCAACGCCATCGAGCGATACGGCTGCATCTGGGAAACCGGCAGCCAGCAGCGGTCGGACCACAAGTTCCGCTACGCCTGCGAGATCGTCCGGAACGGAGTGATCGGCAAGGTGCGGTACGCGGAGGTGGGCCTGCCGAAGGGTCGCCCCACGTCACACATGGCCGTCAGCAAGACGCCGCCGCCGGAGATCGACTGGGACCGCTGGCTGGGCCCGGCGCCGTGGCGGGAATACTGCGACTTCGGCCGGCGCGGCGGGCCTCACTGGGACTGGCGTTGGATTATGGACTTCTCGGGCGGGCAACTGACCGACTGGGCGGGCCATCACATCGATATTTGCCACTGGGGCCTCGGCCTCGAGCGGTCCGGGCCCGTCGAATGCGAAGGGCGCGGCTGGTATCCCGAAGACGGCGGGCTCTACGACGTGCCCTACAATTACCTGTTCACCAACACGTACGCCAACGGCGTGAAGATCACGATCGGCAATGACGATCATCCGGTACCGGACGGCCCGCACGGGCTGGGCAAGGACCACAAGATCCGCCGCGGGGCCACCTGGTTCGGCGAGGGCGGGCGATGGGTCGGCGTGAATCGTCGGGGCATGTATGCCAGCCACCCCGACATCCTCCGCTCGCAGTTCGGCGCGAACGACATCCACCTGTATCCCAGCGGCAGTCACCACCAGTGCTTCATCAACTGCATCCGCAGCCGCGAGGAGACCATCGCCCCGGCCGAGATCGGCCACCGCTCCATCAGTGCAGGCCTCATCGGGGAAATCGCCATGCTGACCGGGCGGAAGATCCGCTTCGATCCGGTCAATGAAGAGATCCTGGACGACCCGGGCGCCGCGGCCCTGCTGGGCAGAAGCTATCGCGAACCGTGGAGCCTGTAAGGCCACAACCACCGAAGACCACCCAACGAAAGAGAGCAAGCACATGATCCGTACCGCAGCACGAACCGGCGTCGTCTTGGCCGTTGTCCTGACCGCAGTTGCCGGCCCGTCCGACGCGGCAGACCTGACGCTGAAGGTCACCGCACAGGCCGACGGGGCGCACGTGCCGATCTCGGTCGCCCTGCCGAAGGGCTCGGCCGCCGATGGGACGATCTTCCGCATGTCATGCAAGGGCTGCACCGTGCTCGGCCAGGTCCTCCCCGGCGCCGACGGGCCCGAACTGTGCTGGGTCGCCCCGACCGTCGCCGGCGGACAGGCCGTCACGTGGACCGCCTCGCCGGCCCCCGATGCGGGCGGAGCCAAGACGTTCACCATCAAGGACACCGCCGGCGCCCACACCGACATCCTCTTCGGCGGGCGCATCGTCACGCGGTACATGTACGCCGACGACACCTCGACCCCAGAGAAGGCCCACGCGACCTACAAGGTCTACAACCACGTCTTCGACGCCGAGGGCAAGGCGCCGATCACCAAAGGGGCCGGCGGGAAGTTCACGCACCATCGAGGCATCTTCATCGGCTGGAGCAGGACCAGCGCCGGGGGGCGGAGGGCCGACACGTGGCACATGAAGGGCTGTCGCCACAAGCACCAGAAGCTGCTCGTCCAGACCGCCGGACCGTCCGCCGCCCGTACCGTCGCGCTGATCCACTGGAACGATGCCAAGGGCCAGCCCCTCATGACCGAGCGGCGCCAGGTCACCGTCTACGCCCAGCCGGCCCCCGCGATCATGCTGATGGACTTCCGGTCGACGCTGATGTCGCCCGACGGCGAGGTGACCCTCGCAGGCGACCCCGAGCACGCCGGCTGCCAGTACCGTCCGCACAACGACGTGACGAAGAACAAGGGCGACAAGGCCACGACGTACGCCTTCTACAAGGAGAGCATCAAGGGCAAGGGCCAGTTCGAGAAGGACATGCCCTGGGCCTGCATGTCGTACTCGTTGGCCGGGCAGCGCTACAACGTGCAGCACATGAGTCACCCCACGGTCCCCAAGGGCAACACGTACTCGGCCTACCGCGATTACGGGCGCTTCGGGGCGTACTGCACGACAAAGGTCGTCGCGGACAAGCCGCTGGTCCTGCGCTATCGGTATTACGTGGGCACGGG
>CAZVEV010000272.1:3172-8620 GCA_964625865.1 uncultured Planctomycetaceae bacterium
TCGTCAGATGAACTTGTCGCTCATTCCACGTTAAGCGGCGTCGCTTGCGACGCGCGCGGCGTCCCGACGTACATCGGGACGCCAATCAGCAGCGAACACGTTGCGTGTGTCGAACGAAAGAACGCGGCGAGCAACCTGCCTGCCGGCAGGCAGGGCTCGCCCGCCAAACGTGGAACCGACGACAGATCACCGGTAGGGCGTGCAACTCGTTGCACGCGGAACGGACACGCAATCCCTTCCGCGTGCAACAAGTTGCACGCCCTACCCTTTGCACATCTCAGTGCACCGTCGCACACGACGCGGTGGTGGGTCCTTTTCGTCCTTGCGTTTGACGGGCCTTTGACGTAGGGTCTGCCGTTCGGGCCGTCCACGTGCGGGCGGGCTCCGTTAACACCGTGGGAGATTACGATGGCTGACTACAAGGACCTTGACAGCAAGGTCATCAAGCTGAGCAAGCAGATTGTCCGGATGTGCACCGAGGCCGGCAGCGGGCATCCGTCCAGCGCCCTGTCGCTGATTCACCTGACCGTCGCGCTGATGTACCGCGTGATGAAGTACGATCCGCACAACCCGTGGAACGCCGGCGCCGACCGCCTCGTGCTGTCCGAAGGCCACGCCGTGCCCGTGATCTACGCCGCCTACTGCGAACTCGGCGGTGTCGTCGGTTACGAGGCCCGTCCGTCGAAGCTGCGTTTCGACGACGCATTGACCCTTCGCGACGCGGCCAGTGTGATCGACGGACACCCGAACCCGGCCATCGGGTTCCCGTTCTTCGACGCGGCCACCGGGTCGCTGGGGCAGGGGATTTCCGTGGCGGCCGGCCTGGGGGCCGGGGCCAGGCTCAACGACATTGACAAGACGATCTACGTGATCGTCGGCGACGGCGAGAGCCGCGAAGGCCAGATCTGGGAAGCCATCGACTTCCTCGTGGATCACAAGTTGGCCAACGTTCGTGTGATCTTCAACTGCAACGGTCAGGGCCAGAGCGACTATGTCTCGACGCAGCAGTCCGCCGAGGCGCTGGCGGCCAAGGTCCAGGCCTTTGGCTGCGACGTGCAGATGATCGACGGGCACAACTGGGACGAGGTCTTCGGCGCCCTGACAGCCGAGGCGGTCGAACGGCCCCTCGTGACGATTGCCAAGACCACCAAGGGCTGGGGCGTCACGGAGTTGCAGCAGCATACGTATCACGGCAAGTGTCTCGGCTCGGCCCAACTGGCCCAGGCGATAGCCGACATCGACGCCAAGGGCGCCGAACTGGGCGTCACCGGCCTCGAAGACGTCGACGCGTCAGATCTCACCGCACCGCACGGTGGGGCGCATCCGACCGGCGAGGCCCTGTCGGCCGGACCGTTCGAACTGGCCCTGGCCAACGCCGGGCTCGAGAGCGCCCTGGCGGACAAGAAGCTCGCGACGCGTCAGGCGTATGGCGCGGCCCTGGCGGCGCTGGGGGTCGACCCGCGAGTGGTCGCCCTGGACGCCGACGTGAGCAACTCGACGTTCTCGGACCTCTTCGCCGCCAAGCACGCCGATCGCTACGTCGAATGCCGCATTGCCGAACAGAACATGGTCTCTGTCGCCGCGGGCCTCGCCGCTTCGGGGCGGATTCCCTTCGTCTCGACCTTCGCCAAGTTCCTCATGCGGGGGTACGACCAGTTGGAGATGGCGGCGATCACCAACGCGAACATCAAGTTCTGCGGTTCGCACGCGGGGGTGTCGCTGGCGGCGGACGGTCCGAGCCAGATGGGCCTGGCGGACATGGCCTTCATGCGGGCCTTCGCCCGGTCGTCTCGCGTGGGCGGTGGAGCGGCGATCCGGGTGTTCAACCCGTCCGACGCGGTCAGCGCGTTCAAGCTGACCGAGGTGATGGCCAACGTCGACGGCATGTGCTATATGCGAACGCACCGCCCGGCGGTCGACTTCCTCTACGACGAGAGCGACGAGTTCAGCGTCGGCGGATTCAAGCACCTGGTCGACGGCGAGGACCTGGCGATCGTGGCCAGCGGGTACATGGTTCACGTGGCGCTGCAGGCGGCGAAGATCCTGGAAGATGAGGCCGGCCTCTCGCCGAGCATCATCGACGCCTACTCCATGCCGCTGGCGACGGACGAGATTCTCAAGATCGGCGACGATTGCCGCGGCCAAGTCCTGGTCGTCGAAGACAACTACGCCGGCGGCATCGGGGCGGAGATCACCGCCGCGGCGGCCAAGAGCGACCTGGGCGTGATGGTCGAGACGATGTACGTCCGCGACGTGCCCAAGAGCGCCAAGACGCCCGAAGAGACCCTCGCGCTGGTCAAACTCAGCGCCGCCGATGTTGCCGCCGCCGCCCAGACGATGTTCGACCAGTCCGAGTGACGCACCGGCTGCGGTGCGACCGAAAAAGCACGGCGCCGGACGACCGCTATTGCGACCGTCCGGCGCCGTGACTGTTTTCTCAGATCTCGCGGTGTCTGCGAGGACTACCTCTTCCTCTTCTTGGGCTTGGGCGGGATGATGGTTTCCTTTCCCTGCTCGTCCCGGGCCAGCTCATAGTGGTAGACCAGTCGCATGTCGTCACGGTCAGCGCGGAGCTTGCAGGTCACGACGAGCCCTTCGGCAACCATGTTGGCCAGGACGGACCGGACGGCGCCGATCGACAGGCCGACGCGTTCAGCCAGCGTCTCGACGCTGCGCGGGCGGGTGTAGCCTCGCAGTGCACTGAGCAGGGCCATCCGCGTCTTGGGCGGGCGACCGACGCGTCGCGGGCCGGGCTTGACCGGCGCCTGGAGCGACTGGCGGGCCTTGCGACAGTCCTGGGCCGAGCGCTTCTCGCCGGCCGGGGCGTAGCAGAATCCGTCGCGCTTGATGGCCTTGTCCTTGACGGCCTCGGCGAGAATCTTGCGGGTCACCTCGGCCGTTACGGGCACGTTGCTGCCACGCTGAATCTCCGACGCGCGCGACCAGGGCCGCTCGGCGATGTAGCGAAGGACGGCCTCCTTGCGGTCCTCGTACGTGTGGGGGCGGTGAACCAGGTGGTAGACGCCTCGCTTCGACCGGGTCAGGATGCCGCGCTTGACGAGGTTGGACAGGACCGCCCCGGTCGCCTGCCGCGAGAAGTCCGTGTTGTTCCGGATGAACTCGAAGGTCAGCGTGTGGTCCTCGGCTGCCTGGAGCAGCGAGATGACCTGGGCGGGCATGGTCGGGCCCATCGGCCTGCGGATCTTGCGGATGTCGAGCTTGCCGGAGGTGGGCTTGAACCCCTGCGGGAAGGAGACCAACTGGTACACGCCGCGGTCAACGCGCTCGGCGTGCTCGTTGATGTACAGCGCGTACATGATGCTCGAAACCGTTGTTTCTTTGAGGCCGAGATCCGCGGCGACCTCCGAAGCGCGGCACGGGCCGCGACGGTGCATCTCCTGCGTCACGGCGTGGCGGGCGGTCACCAGGGTCTTCTTGCCGGCCTTGCTTGCGTTCGTCTTGGTGTCAGCAGTTTTCGTTGTCATGGTGGGATGATCCATCTCTAAGGGTCAGGGAATGCTACAGGCGTATCGACTGAAAGCATTGTATTCTAGGGATGGCGAACAGTCAAGCAAGTCCTTTTTCCGTTGACCAAATAATATCAAAAAAAAAACGCCGACGTTCTCCGGCGCCTGCCCCGGTCGTGTCCTCATGTTCCCCGCCGCCTCGCCGCCTCGTCCGTTTCCGTTGCGGGACGGCTCCCCGATCAGAGCGCCAGGAAGTTCGCGAGCAGTTTGTGACCGGTGTCGGTCAGGAAACTCTCCGGGTGGAACTGCACGCCCTCGGTCGGGTGCGTCTTGGAGCGCAGGCCCATCAATTCGTCCTGATCGACCGTCCAGGCGGTCTGGGCGAAGTCCTCGTCAAGGCCCTCGGGGTCCACGATGAGGCTGTGGTAGCGCGTGGCGGTAAACGGGTTGGGCAGGTCGGCCAGCACGCCGCGCCCGTCGTGACGGATCTCGCTGGTCTTTCCGTGCATCAGTCGTCCGGCCCGGACCACCGTACCGCCGAAGACCTGGCCGATGCACTGGTGGCCGAGGCAGACGCCGAGGATCGGCACCTTGCCGTGGAAGTGCGTGATGTACTCGCAGCTCAGGCCCGCCTCGTTGGGCGTGCAGGGGCCCGGCGAGATAATCAGGTGCTGCGGGCGAATCTCGCTCTCGGCCTGGGCGGGGGGCATCACGTCGTTGCGGATCACCCGGATCTCGTCGGCGCGCCCGAGTTCGCCTATCCGCTGGACGAGGTTGTAGGTGAAGCTGTCGTAGTTGTCGATGACGAGGATCATGTCCAAACCTTCTCGCCGCGCCGCCGGACTGCCCGGGCGCTGCGTCTGTTTGGACACCATAGCGACCGTCGCCGGACCGGTCAAGGTCTGCGCCGGATGCCGGCGATGTGTCCGCGCATTGGTAAAACGGGCCCGGGGTGTGTTCACCCCGGGCCCAATGGCGAGTCCGAATGTCACCCGGCGCCGGCTACTTCTTCTTCCGGACGGCTTCCTTGATTCGCTGGATGTGTCCGCGCCCGAGGGCCTTGACCTCGCAGCCGAGTTCGAAGTAGCGGGCGATCTGCTCGTCGTCGAGGATGCCGAAGCAGTCGATCACCGCCAGGGGCCCGCCGGCCCACTTGACCACCTGGTCGGGGGTCAGTTCGAGGTACGGCGCGTGGGGCACGGCCAGGATGACCGCTTCGGCGCCTTTGAGGACCTTGGCCAGGTCCGGCTCGATGCGCAGGTCCATCAACTGGTCCTGGTTGCGGAAGAATCGTCCCCAGGAATGGCCCGGGGCGGGGTAGACGTCCTGCTTCTCCAACTCGTACCAGTGCTCGACGTACGGGTCGTGCACGCGCATCTCGGCGCCCATCTCGGTGAGCTTGCGAACGACCATCTCCGAGCCGCTGTACCGCGTATCACCGACGTCCTGGCGGTACGAGGCCCCGCAGACCACCACGTCGGCGCCGGCGATATACCGGCCCATGTTCCGCAGCGCGTCGCGGGTCAGTTCGGCTACGTGCAGGCCGCGCGTGTCGTTGATGTCAATCGCCTCGGGCGTGATCTTGAAGACGCTGTCGCCGTCCTCAAAGCCCAGGATGTGACGGTAGGCCCAGTAGCCCAGCCCGCCGTCCTTGGGCAGGCAGTACCCGCCGATGCCCGGGCCCGGGAAGATCATGTTGCTGTGCGTCGGCCTCATCTTGATCGCCTTGATGACCTTGGTCAGGTCCACGCCGTTACGCTCGGAAAACAGCGACCACTCGTTCAGGAACGCCAGGATCGTCGCGCGATACGAGTTCTCGACGATCTTCGTCGTCTCGGACTCGATCGGACGGTCCATCACCGTCAGCGGGAACTCCTCGGTGTTCAGGACCTGCTTGAGGAACCTCTCGACGCGCTTACGGGCGGTGGCGTTGCAGCCGCTGCAGACGCGCCAGAAATCGCGGATGCTCGAGACGTATTCC
>CAZVEV010000273.1:0-8620 GCA_964625865.1 uncultured Planctomycetaceae bacterium
CAAGGGTACGCCGCGTTTTTTCCGTCCGCCATCCACAACTTCTGACAATATCTCGCTCCCGTTTCCCTGTCCCGTGTCCACAGGTCTTTCATCGGCCCAGCCCCCGCTGAAGCAGGACCCTAACATAATCCAAACGTGATTTCCAGGGAAATCTGAGGAGACTTGAGCGCCGCCGGGCGCCCGGCGCCAACGGCTACAGGTCGATCCAGTAGCGGTGCTTGATCTTGCCCCGAGCCAGGGGGACCTCGTCCTGGAACACGCCGCCGTTGTTGCGGATCACGCCTGCTGACGCGATGTTGTCGTGGTCGCACGTCACCAGCGCGCGGGTGATGCCCAGCCGCCGGGCCCGGTCCAGCGTCAGGCGCAGGATCAGCGTCCCGTACCCCTTTCGCCGCTCGGACGGGCGCACCGAATAGCCGATGTGCCCGCCTTCCTCCAGGAGCATGGGCGTCAGTCGGTGTCGCAGGTTGCTCGTGCCGAGAATCGTCTCTCCCCCGCGGACCAGCCAGTACGTGCTGCACGGGACGTAGCCCACGGGCAGGCCCTTGCCCTCAACGGCGTCTCGCAACCGCTTGACGAAGGCGCCGAAGTCCTCCGGCCAGACGCTGTGGTCGAACATGGGGTCCCTCTCGCCCGAGCCCGGGACGACGCTCTCCTTCGCCGCCCGGTAGTCACCCACGAACTGCCTGTATGCCTCAGCGAGGGCCTCAGTGGGGTCCAGCAGTTCCAGCGTCTGCTCGCCCATGACGATTCCTCACTCCCGCCGCTTGCCGCTTGCGGCTTCGCATCCGTTCGGCTCAGTCCTCGATCACCACCCGGAAGCCCACGTTGACCACCGGCTGATACGGCGCGTAACCCAGGCGGAAACTGCTGGTCGCGCGGTGTGGGCGGTCGCGCCACGACCCGCCGCGGACGACCTTTCGCCCAGGGGCGTCCGCGTCGTTGCGCCCGTCGGTGGCCACGTACGGATACGGCCGATACGCCGACCGCGTCCACTCGGCCACGTTGCCGTGCATGTCGACCAGGCCCCATGCGTTCGGCTTGCCGTAGACCACGTCGGCGGCGTACTTCACGCCGTCGCTCAGGCGGCTGCGCGGCATGGGGTTGACCTTGCCGGTCAGCGTCCTGTCGGCGAAGTTGGCGATACCGTCGAACGGCGCATCGACGGCGCCATACCACATGGGCGTGTCGGTTCCGGCCCGACAGGCCCATTCCCACTGGGCCTCGGTCGGCAGGGTGACGGTCTTGCCCGTCTTGGTGCTCAGCCACTTGCAGAACGCCATCGCCTCATTCCACGTCACGCGGACGACGGGCTGTTTGGGGCGATTGACCGGATCGCCGGGTCCGCCGATGTTCTTGCCCGGCGGGTCGATGTGTCTGCTGTCGTGCGTCGGATCGAACAGGGCGTAAGCCGCGTTGCTGATCTCGGCGGTGCACATCGAGAACGGCTTGGCGATCGTCACCACGTGCAGGGGTCTCTCGTCCAGCGCGCCGGTGGCGCTGCCCATGACGAACCGGCCGGCCGGAATCCGCACGAAGTTCAGCTTCAGATTGGCGTCCAGCGAGACCGACGCAACGGCGGGCCTTCCGGCGTCGCGCTGTTTTTCCGCGGCTGCTGCGGCCGTCATGGGCCAATCGGCCGGCTTGGGTCGGGGCCCGGCGTAGGGGGTCTGGGGCCTGGGCTTAAGCGGCTTGACCGCCGCCTGCTTCGTCGCGGCGGCCTGGATCTTGGCGAACTCGTCCTCGGGGTCGATGTCGATGCTGGCGTAGAGCTTGGCCAACTCGACACGCCGGGTATGCTGCGACTGCCCTCGCCACTGCGGCGGGCGCCACGACCCGCGGTGGGGCACGTTCAGGTCGATCCACGTGACAAGGCGGGAGGTGTCTTCGGCGCTGAGTTTGACGTTGTTGTGTCCCTTTTCGAGCATCTGCATCAGTTCGCTGGTCGACGCGTGATACTCCATCGGGTTGAGCATGTGGACGTCGGACTCCGAGCCGGGCCTGCGGGCGTACGGCTGAAGGGCCATGTAGCTGACGTCCTGGAGGTACTCTTTGGAGTGGAAGCGTCCGGCCTTGTCGTCCATCTTCGTCGCCTGGTTAATCCGGCCCGACAGGTCGGGAATCGTCTTGCCGTCGGCTCGCGGCTTGCCGTTGTGGCATCCCGCGCAGTGCTTCTGGAGGACGGGCAGGACCTCGTGGCGGAACGAGAACGGGCGGGCCGGCCCGTACCATGGTTCGATGTTTGTTGGCGGGCGTTTGGACGCCAGCGGCGTCACCCGCGGCGGGGCGGAGTTGGGGTTCTCGTGACACCCGTTGCAGGAGACGGCCTCCCCGGGCATGCCCACCAGCCAACTGCGCATCAGTTGCATGGCGCGGCCCTGCGCATCGAGCGGTTGGAGCGAGATCGGCATGTTGGCCGGTATGCGGAAGCTGGCCGACCCGTCGGGCTCGACCTTGACCGTCCCGAGCACGCGCTTGACGTCCCAACTGCTCTCCATGCCGACGCTCGCGTGTCCGCCGGAGTTGACGTGGGCGTAGTGGTACGAGAACAGCCGCAGCCTCTTGACGGTTCCGACCGGCACGCCGGCCAGGCCGGGCCCGTGGTAGATGTTCGAGATGTAGACCGTCGCGTCGGTGCGGGTCAGGTCCACGCGCCCGGCGACCACCGGGGGCGTCTGGGTCTTGCGATACGGAATCGGCTCGAGCAGGGCCGCGTCGTCGACCTCCTTCAGCAGGACCATGTTGTCGAACACGTCCACCAGGTAGAGGCCCCACAGGGCGTCGGGGCGCTTCTTCATGCTCACCAGGTGGTACTTGGCGCTCAGCGGATACGGGTGGAGGAACTGCGGCCACACGCCGTCGACGAGACGGTCGACCTTGACGGCCTGGACCTTCTTGCCGCGCCACGGGATCTCCTGCACCACGCCGTCGGCTTCGTGGCGGCCCTTGGCGGGGTCGAGGATGACCAGGCGCCCGGCGCGCGGCACGCCGTGGTGGCCCCCGACGATGCCGATGATCTGCGTGCGGTGGTCCGGGATCGGGCGGGCGTAGAAGTACGCGTTCGGCCAGTACGAGTTCGACCCGTAATACGCCATCTGCCCCGTGCCGTCCGGGTTGCTCGTGAACAGGATCCGCGTGAAGTAGTGCGCCGCGTCGGTGTACTCCCACCGCAGGTACATCAGCCGCCCGTCGTTCATGACGGTGGGGCACCAGTCGCTGTCCTGCTCGAACGTCAGTTGGCGGATGGCCTTGGTCTTGGGGTCCAGCAGGTACATCGACGCCATCGGCTGATTGCCGTTCTGACACGGCAGGTCCTGGTAGCTGGCGGTGGAGGTCGTCGCGATCTTGCCGTTCGGCAGGTAGCACGAATCGTAGAAGCTTACGTCGGGCACGTTGTCGGGCGTCAGCAGGCGGGCGGCTTTGGCGCCGTCGGTGGTCTCGTACAGGCCCCAGCGGTCTTCGGCGTCGCCGGAGGAGAACATGATCCGCTTGCCGTCAAAGTGCAGGTCCACGTCGCAGATGATCCGGTTCTGCTCGGTCGCGTAGACCGTGCGGAGCTCGCGCGCCCCGCGCAGGTCGGACAGTTCCTCGATCGTGTCGCGCCACCCCGTGCCCGGGGCCTTGATGGTGTCGTTGACGCGCGCGTTGAGCGTGGGCAGGCCCAGCGAGCCCCCGGCGGCCGTCCGGGCATTCTTGAGCGGACGCTTGACCAGCAGGACCTTGTCGAAGTCCAGCAGGGGATTGGCCAGCAGGGCCTCGCGCTGCAAGGCGGCAAACGCGGCGGCCGTCTGTTCCGCATCCTCCCCGCGCCGGATGCGCGCTTCGAGGGCATCGAGCAGGCCGAGGTACTTCGGCGCGTTGTACTTGTCGCCGTGCGTCTTGCCCAGGTCCTGGATCGCCATCCGCAGCGTCGCCGGCGTGCCCATGGACTTCTTGATGACCTTGATCGCGGGCGGCTTGCGCGGCTTCTTCGTCTTCTTCTTCCGCGCCGCCTTCGCCGCGGCCTTCGCTGCGTCGGTCTTCGCCGCTTGCGCCGGACCCGGAACGCACCACAGGACCGCCAACGCCACCACTACCGTTATGCCACGTCTCAACGCAGTGCTCATTGCTCGTCTCATCCTTCTGCAACAGAGGATCCGCCTGGATACTGCAACCAACACATCATCATACTATCTCACCCCGGAACGATAAAGCAGGCAAACGCCCACACGTCCCATCCCGTGGGGTATCACCGAACGGGACATCGCTGAACTGACGCCCGGACCATTCTTGCCGAGCCGGAACGCACCTCCTTCGCCGACACCCCACAGGGTGGAACCTGTGGGCGTTTTCTCGTCTTGGCAACCCGCTCGGCCTCGTGCGCAGGCTTGACGTAGGGCGCGCGGGGGCATACGCTTCGCAGTTCCCCGGGACAGGTTCGAGACGTGTAGCGGTTTGTCGGCAGGGGAGTTCATCTGTCTCCGTGATGACGTGAGCAAGGAGCATCCGTGATGAGTTCGGTAACCACTGACGTGTCCGGCGAGGCCGAGGTCGCGCCCGGAGACGGGCGAATGGGGCGGGTGGCGACGGCGGCGATCGCGCTGGTCGGCGGGGCGGCGGCGGGGCTGAACTGGGCGGCGCTGCATGGCGGCGAGGCGCCCACCCTTGTGGGAGTGATCTGGTCGGTGGTTGCCGGGGCGGTGTCCTTTCTGGCCGCCGTGGCGGGGCTGGCGGTCATCACGCGGCGCGTGCTGGCGAGACTCGATGCCGGCATCGCGGAACGGTATCGACGGCGCGAACTTCTGACGGTCCTGCCTCTGCTCCTGCCGCTGGTCGGCGCGGGGGGGCTGCGCTTCCCCCCGATGGTGGTTGTCGTCCTGCTGGTCCTGCTGGCCAAGAGCGTCCTGCTCTACGCCTCGCTGCCGACGGCCGAGCGGCAGGGCGTGTTTACGTCGCTGGGGTGGGTGGCGTTTCTGTTCCTGGTCTCGGGCTTCGCGGCGTTGATCTACCAGATCGTGTGGCAGCGAACGCTGTTTGCGGCGTTCGGGGTCAACATCGAGTCGATCACGCTGATCGTGGCGCTGTTCATGTTCGGCCTGGGGCTCGGGTCGCTGATCGGCGGGATACTGACCAAGCGCTATCCGACCCGCGCGCCGCTACTGTTCCTTCTCTGCCAGTGCGGGATCGGCCTGTTCGGCGTGATCAGCCTGCCCCTGATCGACTCGGTCAGCGCCGCGACCCTCCACCTGCCGATGGGTGCCGTCGCCTGCGTGATCTTCGCCCTGCTGGCCGTCCCGACCATGCTGATGGGCGCCACGCTGCCGATCCTGGTGGGGCACGTGTACCGGACGTATCACAACGTCGGACGGTCGGTGGGCATCCTCTACGCCATCAACACCATCGGGTCGGCCATCGCGTGTTTCCTCACCGCCGACCTGCTGTTCGTACTGGCCGGTCAGCACGCGGCGGTGATCGTGGGGGCCGTCTGCAACCTCATGGTGGGTGTGCTGGTGTGGCAATACGCTCGCAGCGTGCGGCGGGCCAAACCGGAGCCCGCGGCTGGCCCAGCCGAGACGGACCTGGCCGATCCGCCCGCGCACACCTGGCGCCGCATCGACACGGCGTTCGTGGTTTTCTTCGCCGCAGCCACCGGGTACATCTCGCTCAGCCAGGAGATCGTCTGGATGCGCGTTGTGTCGTACATGACGATGGGCCGCCCGAGCGTCTTCGCCCACGTACTGGGCTTCTTCCTGATCGGCGTGGCAGCCGGGGCGCTGTACGGCAAGCGGATCTGCGAGCGGTTCCTGACGCCGGGCGGCGTTTCGCCCGCGCGATTCGTCGGCGGGATGCTGCTGGTCTCCGGCGTGTTCTACTACCTGTCGATCACCGCCACGGCCTCGCTGCACGCGATGAGCCACCAGTTGGGTGTCGTCGCGGCGCACGTCATCGTCGCGGTCGTCTCGTTCCTGCTGGGCGGGATCTTCCCCATTCTCTGCCACTACGGCGCCCGCGCGGGCAAGAACGTCGGGATCACCGTCTCGCGGCTTTACGTGGCCAACATCGTCGGCTGCACGCTGGGCCCACTGCTGACGGGTTTCGTGCTGATGGACCACTTCACGACGGACCAGATCGTCCTGGGGCTGGCCGCCGCAACGATGGTGCTCGGCGCCGCGGCGCTGGTTTTCGCGTCGCCTCGCAAGGCCGCCGTCCCTGTGGGCTTGGCCGCCGCGGCGGTGGTGGCGATGGTCCTGGCCCACGGCGCCCTGTACGACATGCTCTACGAGCGGCTCCGTCGCGAGGGCAGGCCGTTCCTGTATCACGTGGAGGACCGTGGCGGCGTGGTCTCGGTCAGCCGCGAGTATGAGCAGGGCGGCGGCGACACGTGCTACGGCGGCGGGGCCTACGACGGGCGGTTCATCACCGATCCGGTCCGCAACTCCAACGGGATCCGGCGATGCTTCATGCTGGCGGCCCTCCATCCGGAGCCCACCGACGTGCTGGAGATCGGCCTGTCCACCGCATCGTGGGCGCGAGTCATCGCGGACAACCAGGCCGTCAAGAAGCTGACGGTCGTGGAGATCGGCGGGAGCTACTTCGATATCATCAAGCACTATCCCGAGCAGCAGTCGGTGATGACCGATCCGAAGGTCACGATCATCATCGACGACGGCCGGCGCTGGCTGAACCGCAACCCGGACGCGAAGTTCGACGTGATTCTTCAGAACACGACGTGGCACTGGCGGAGTCACATCACGGACTTGATCTCCGAGGAGTACCTCCGCCTGGTCAAACGCCACCTCAAGCCCGGCGGGGTGATGTACTACAACACCACCAGCGCGCCGGAAATCCCGTATACCGGTGCCCAGGTGTTCAAGCACGTGGTGCGGTATGGCAACTTCGTGGCCGTCAGCGACAGTCCGTTCGACATGACCCCCGAGCAGAAGCGAGCGAACTTCCTGAAGTTCGTTGATTACCAGGGCAATGACGTGTTCGCCAAGCCCGGTGCGGCGACCGTCCTGGAAGAACTGGTTGCTCACGACCTCGAAGACCAGGGCCCCGCGCTGCGAGCGCGGACGGACCTGATGAAGATTACCGACGACAACATGGTCACCGAATACAAGACGCCTCGCTGGATACCCGAGGACCTGTCATGGGCGGCCCTGCTCGGCCGCTGTGGCAGCAAGTGACGTCTCGTCCCGGCCCGGCGGAACCGGATGGCCTCGTCGCGCGTCAGAAAAGCAGTAGACCCGCAGGCTCGAACCGAAGGGAGCAGATCATGTGCAGGCAAAGGCAAGTGGCCGTTTCAATCGTGTTGGGGGTCCTCGTGTCGGTATGCGCGGCCGTCGAGAACAAGCCGGCCAAGCCGGTCAAACCGAAGGTCGTTAAACCCAAGGCGTCCGACCCGGCGACCAAGGACGGCCTGTCGATTGTCGTGCGGTCGACCAAGGTCGTCTACGCCCAAAGGGAGCCGATCGCCCTTGAGGTGACTCTGACCAACGTCTCGAAGAAGACCTTCGCGCTGGCCGGGGCGACGATGCTCGGCTGGCTGCCCGGCCGCGGGCTGACGTTCGTCATCAAGGACGTCAAGACCGGGAAGACCCGCATATTGAAGTCGGGCACGAACCCGATGATCATGGCCCCGGTGCGGATGGAGAACAAGACGCTCGCCCCGGGCAAATCGGTGGTGGTCAGGACGGCGGTCAACCAGTGGTCCTGGTCGCGGGAGATGGAGGGAGTCGGCAGATGGGAGCGTCGCACCAAGCCGCCGCCTGCGCGCCTGGTCCGCAAGCCCATCGGCGCCGAGATGCTCCCCGGCGGGACGTATCGGATCAGCGTCCTGTGCGAGTTGCACAAAGGCTTCGGCCGGGGCGACGTGACGTTCTGGGTAGGCTCGATCATGTCGAAGCCCGTCGAGGTGAAGGTCGATCCGAAGAAGGTCGCGCCCGCCCCCGGCGGCCGGCCCGCCGCGGGAGGGGGCAAGTGGACGACGCTGTTCGCCAAGGAACGATGGTACACCTCCCGCAAGGGCGCCGAGACGAGCATCACCGGCACGCTGCAGGCTGTCCCCGGCGCCGGGGGCATCTCCACGCTTCAGCGGACGGCGTATTACCGCATCGGCAAGTACCGTCTCTACACCCGCGCCCGCAAGCACCCGGCGCTGGACAGGCTCGTGGGCAAGGCGGTGCAGGTGCGCGGCAAGGTCGTGGAGATGAACCTCGAAGGCCAACACCTCCGCGAGATCTGGCCCGCCGCGGTTCGCCCCGCCGTGATACGGGTCAGCCCGCCGGTGGTCCCCGGCGTCTCGAAGCCCGTTCTCCCGGTCAGGCCCAAGCCCTTCGGCCCCGGCCCCGCACCGGTCGAACGCCTCTGAGGCACGTCACGCATTGAAGCTCGGGTGGATATGTGGTATCTCTACGCCCAGACGTCCTATCGGACGGGAAAGGCAAAGAGAGATGACCAGACGGGTTCTGTGCGGTGTTGCGGCGGTATGTGTGGTGGTGTCAGTGCTGGGGTCGGCCCACGCGAGGAAGCCCCGGAAGGAGGCCAAGCTGGAGATCGGCGGGACGCTCCGCCATCGGTTCCTCGGCGGGAGCTACCACGGCAAGGTCTTCATCGTCGATAAACAGGGCAAGGTCGAGTG
>CAZVEV010000274.1:0-8540 GCA_964625865.1 uncultured Planctomycetaceae bacterium
GATGAGCGACCTGGACCTGCCCGACGGCGCTACGCTGCTGAGCGATCCGGCAACACGGATCTGCTCGCTGATCGTGGTGGCCGAAGAGGTCGAGGCCGAAGCCGAAGAAGAAGGCGCCGAAGCGGCCCAGCCGGAAGTCATCGGCGAGAAGCCGGCCGAAGAAGGCGAAGAGGCCGGCGAGTAGCCGCGCAAGCCCGTGGAAGACGACCCTGCCGCCACGACGAAGGTCATTGTGGGCCTGGGCAATCCCGGCGACGAATACGTCGGCACGCGCCACAACGTCGGCTTCATGGTCGTCAAGGCCCTGGTCCGACGCTGGGGCGCCGACCGCGGACGAAAGGCCTTCGGCGGGCGTCTCCAGGACGTCCGGCTTCCGGGCGCCGACGACGACGCCCCGGCCCGGCGGGTCTTGCTGCTGAGGCCGATGACGTACATGAATTGCAGCGGCCGGGCCGTCAGGGACCTGACGAGTTTTTACAGGGTCCCGCCGAATGACGTGTTGGTCGTAATGGACGATCTGGCCCTGCCCCCGGGGCGTCTGCGGATCAGGCCCGGCGGGTCGTCCGGTGGACACAAGGGCCTCGGCGATATCGCCTCGGCGATGGGCACTGACGCGATCGCGCGGCTGCGCGTGGGCATCGGCTCGCCGCCGCAGTACATGGACGCGGCCGCATACGTCCTGAGGCGATTCGACGACGACGAGACCGAACGGATAGGCCAGGCCGTTGACCTGGCGGCGCGGGCAGCCGAGCAGTGGCTCAGCCGCCCCATAAACGAATTGATGGAAACCTACAACGCACCAAGGCAAGAACGGAAGAGCGCAGATGAGTCAAAGCACCAAGACGTATGAAGGCATGTTCCTGGTCCCCCCGGGCTCGGACGTCCAGGCGGCCTGTGAGCCGATCCAGACCGTCCTGTCCCGCAGCGAAGCCGAGGTCCTGTCGATCAAGGCCTGGGACGAGCGCAGGTTGGCCTACGAGATCGCCGGACAGCGGCGCGGGCTGTACATCCTGGCGTACTTCAAGGCCGACCCGGCGAAGATCGGCGACATCGAGCACGACAGCCAACTCAGCGAGGGCATCCTGCGAGTCCTGATCACCCGGAAGGACGCCCTGAGCGACGACGAGGTAAACGCGGTGACCCCGGCCGGCACGCGCGCCGCGGCGCAGGCCGAGGAGGAAGCTGCCGCCGCAGCCGTTGCCGCCGACGCACCGGCCCAGGACGCCGAAGCCGTCGCCGCTGATGCGCCGGCCGACGCCGCCCAACCCGTCACGGCTGACGTACCGGCCGAGGCGCCGACCGAACCCGTTGCCGCCGACGCACCGGCCGAGGCGCCTGTCGAGGCACCGGCCGAGGCGCCCGTCGAGACACCGGCCGAGACCGTCCAAGCCGACGCGCCGACCGGGCAGGCTGAGGCGCCCGTGGTCGAAGGCGAGCAGACCGAACCGCAGACCGACAACTGAGCCCGCACTCGTCCGGCCGGGACGAGGCACGGGCGCCAGACCCAGGGAGCACGAGCATGGCCAACTACAACAAAGTGATCCTCGCGGGAAACCTGACCCGCGACCCGCAACTGTCGTACACGCCCAGCCAGACGCCCGTCTGCGAGTTCGGCATGGCGATTAACAGGCGATACCGCGGCGGCGACGGGCAGCAGCGCGAGGATACGTGCTTCGTCGAATGCCAGGCCTGGGGCAAGACCGGCGAGATCATCAACCAGTACATGAGCAAGGGGCGACCGCTCCTGGTGGAAGGCCGCCTGACCTACGATGCATGGGAAGGCAAGGACGGTCAGCGTCGAAGCAAACTCCGTGTCACGGTCGAGAACTTCCAGTTTCTCGGCGGCGGCGGTGGCGGTGGTCAAGGCGGCGGCGGATACCAGCAGCAGCAACAGCGTCGCCCCGCGCCCCCTGCCCCGCAGCCCCAAGGCGGCGACTACTCCGCTCCGCCGCAACAGTCGCACGACAACGCACCTCCGCCCCAACAGGGCGGCGACTACTCGGCCCCGCCGCAGCAGTCGTACGAGAACGCACCGGAACCTCCCCCACCGGACATCGACGCCCCGGGAGGCGATAACATCCCGTTCTGACGCAATCGAAACGAAACGCGACGTTTCCTTTCCCCTGCCGGCCGATCGGCGGCCTGCGGGAAAGGCAGTAAAGGAAAAGTGGAATTATGGCAAGAAGACGAGGCCCCGTGGGCAAAGGCGGCAAAGGCAAGAGAAAGAAGCGTGGCGGTCGGTTCCGTGAACAGGCCAAGTGCCGCTTCTGCCGCGAGAAGACCGACGACGTGGACTACAAGGACATCGGACGCCTGGGCAAGCTGATTACGCAGCATGGCAAGATGTTCTCGCGCAAACGCAGCGGGAACTGCGCCAAGCATCAACGGTCCTGCAAGCGGGCCCTGAAACGCGCCCGGTTCATGGCCCTGCTGCCCTACGTCACCTGAGACTGAACCCGACAATCTGAAACGAGGATCCACGCATGAAAGTGCTGCTCCGAAAGAACGTCCCCCATCTTGGCAAGATCGGGGAGGTCGTAGACGTCAAACCCGGCTATGCCCGTAACTATCTCGTACCCCAGCGGCTGGCCGTCGAACCGACTGAGGGCAACCTCAAGGCGATCGAAGCCGAGAAGGCGGCCTACCTGGCCGAACTGGCCAAGCAACACGCCGAGATCGAGGCCAAGGCCGCTCTCGTCGCAGGCAAAGAGGTCACCATCGCCTGCCGCGCCAACGAAGAGGGCCACCTCTACGGCTCGGTGGGCCCGGCCCAGGTGTCGGCCGCCCTTGCCGAAACCGGCGTGTTCGTCGAAGCCGAGTACATCCAGATCGATACGCCGATCCAGCAACTGGACAAGTACGACGTCAAGATCCGCTTCAGTGAAGAGGTCTCGGCCACCGTCCACGTCTGGGTCGTGCCCGTCCGCGAGGCGAACATCGACGAGGCGGATGTCCCGGCCGGCGATGACGCGGACGCCGAGTCCGCCGACGAGTCCGTCAGCGAAGAGGCCTGAGGCATAACGTCTGCGTGCCGTGGCTTGCTTCTTGGCGTTCCGCAACGCGATAAGAAATCCGTGAAGAATCGGCCTCGCATGGGCGGGGCCGATCTGCTATAGTGCGCCAGTCGCCTGACGGGGCGACATACTCGACATACTCAATGAGGTGTTGTACCGCGCGGCCGGTCGGGTTCTCCTGTCGGCGCGCGTCAGTTGCCAGGGACGGCCATGACTCAGCTAGACGTCAGTACTCCGGTTGATCGCGAAGGATTCCAGCGCGTCCCCCCGCATTCCATCGAGGCTGAAGCCTGCGTGCTCGGCTCGATGATCCTCCACGCACCCAGTATCGACGCGGTGGTCCAGATCACCGAGCCGGAGCATTTCTATCGGCCGGCCCACCAACTGTTGTTCGGCGTGCTGATGGAGATGAAGGACGCCAACAAGCCCATCGACCTGGTCACGGTGCGCGAGGCCCTCGATACGCGGCAGCAACTCCAGGCCGTCGGCGGGATCGAGTACGTCGTCGCCCTGGTTGAGGGCGTGCCCTCGGCCGCGAACGCCGAATACTACGCCAGGATCGTTCGCAACAAGGCCCTGCTGAGACAACTGATCGTCGTGGGCACGGACATCGTCTCCGAGGCCTACCAGACACGCGACGAGGCGACCGACTTCCTCGACCATGCCGAACAGATGATCTTCCAGGTCGCCTCGAAGCACATGGGCGAAGAGTCTGTGTCGATCGGGTCGCTGCTCGAGGAAGCGTTCGAGAAACTCCAGGCCCAGGAGGGCATGGCCATCACGGGGCTGGCCACCGGGTATCAGCGACTGGACGAACTGACCGGCGGATTCCAGGACAGCGAGATGATTATCCTGGCCGCCCGCCCGTCGATGGGCAAGACCAGCCTCCTGCTGAACATTGCCGAGTATATGGCCATCATCGACAATATTCCTATCGCCCTGTTCTCCTTGGAAATGTCCAAGCAGCAACTCACCGCCCGCCTGCTGTCGGCACACGCGCGATTCGACCTGAAGAAGATGCGTCGCGGTTCGATTCGCCCGGAGGACTGGACGCATATTCAAGACGCCGCGAACGATCTCCGACCGGCCCCGCTGTACATCGACGACTCGCCCCTGCTGACGATCATGCAACTGCGGGCCAAGGCGCGGCGGATGGCGTCGGCACACGGCATCCAGGCGGTCTTCGTTGACTACCTGCAGTTGATGAGCTACGGCGGGCGGGCCGACAGCAGGCAGCAGGAGATCACCGAGATTTCGCGCGGCCTCAAGGCGCTCGCTAAGGAACTGTCGATCCCCGTGATCGTCGCGGCGCAATTGAATCGCGGCCCGGCCGACCGGACCTCGCACGTGCCCCGCATGAGCGACCTGCGCGAGAGCGGCTCGATTGAGCAGGACGCCGACGTGGTCATGCTGCTGCACAACGAGGACTACTACCACCGCGGCGAGGAAGGCTACATCCCCGAGAACATCACCAAGCTGATCATCGAGAAGCAGCGGAACGGCCCCACGGACATCGTCCACCTCCAGTTCCTCCCGCAGATCACGCGCTTCGAAGCCGCCGCCCCGACCCACCTGGCGGGAGGATAGTCGCGCCGAAACATACGCGCGGAGCATTGCCAGCAGGCAAAAGCCCACGGGCTCCGCCCGTGGGGTATCCACGAACAACACGCATCAACAGTAATCAAGGGACCCCCCTTCATCGAGACCCCACGGGCGGACCCGTGGGCGTTGACCTGCTTCGATGAACCCACCGTCACGTCAGATGTACGGGGTGTCGATGCCCCGGACTACCTCTTGCGCGTCGTCTTGCGCTCGACCGGGCGCCCGCACGTGCGAAGACGCCTTACTTCGCTGTGACGCAGGAGGCGCACATTGCCGATCTTCAGCCCGCGGTCGGTCAGCGGGCCTATGGCCGTGCGCTTCAGGCGGCGGACCTTGTTGCCCAGGCGGGCGAGCATGCGACGGATCTCGCGGTTGCGCCCTTCGGTGAGCCTGATCTCCAGCGAGGTCGTCTTGGGGTGGCGACGCAGGACCTTGACCCACGCCCCCTGCGTCCGCTTGCCGTCGATGTACATGCCCTTCTTGAGCGTCTCGATCTGCTCCCCCTCGACGCGCCCCTCGACTTCGACGACGTACGTCTTCATCACGCCGTGGCGCGGATGCGTCAGGTACTCGGTCAACTCGCCGTCATTGGTCAGGATGATCAGGCCCGTGCTTTCGACGTCGAGGCGGCCCACGCAGTAGACGCGTCCGGCGTCCGGCGGAGCGAGGTCGACCGCGCGGGGCCGCCCCGCCGGGTCCGACTGCGTACACACCACGCCGCGAGGCTTGTTCAACAGGTAGTAGACGCTGTGCGTCTCGGCCCCGATCCGGAGGGTGCGCCCGTCCAGGCGAATCTCGTCGACGGCGGGGTCGACGAAGCAGGGCAACGTGCCGATAACCCGCCCGTTGACGCTGATACGCCCCTCGACGACCATCTCCTCGACGGCCCGACGCGACGCGATGCCGAATCGGCCGAGCACCTTCTGGATGCGCTGCTTGCCCATCTCCTTGTCACTGGGCTTGCCGCCCGCCCTCGGCTTGGCACGCCGCGTAGGCGATTTTCCCGCGAGTCGCTCGTCGATCTCTTTGTCGGTCAGCTTGCTGTCGGTCCGCGGCTTGGCACGCTGCGCCGGCGGACGGGCCTTGCCCGCGCCGCGCCGCGAGCTCGCAGCCTTCGCGCGGCGGACGCCCTTTCCTTTCGCGGCCGTCCCGCGGCGGGAGGTGGGCTTCTTCGACGTCTTCTTCTGTCGGCGTTGTGCGGCCATTCGGGATCAACTCGTTTCTTCGGGAAGGTCTATCAGCAGCCCCATCACGCCGGCTTCGACGGTCATCCGGGCATCCTGGAGCGCCGCCGGCAGGACAATCGTGTCGCCCGGCCTCACGTCCACGTCCCGCTCAACCGTCCCGGCG
The DNA here is from genome assembly GCA_964625865.1 of uncultured Planctomycetaceae bacterium. GTDB lineage: Bacteria > Planctomycetota > Phycisphaerae > SM23-33 > SM23-33 > CAZVEV01. The sequence continues at coordinate 5,967 of CAZVEV010000274.1, forward strand.
TGACTGAACCGGCAGGCCGGGCCAGCGAGCATCATGAAGGCCGCACATCGGCCCTGGCCCACCTCGAACGACCGGGCCTGATCGCCGGCGATCCGTCGTACGCGGAAGTACGGCGTATCGACCAGGACGCCTGATGCGGCGTCCGCGCCGGGCGGGTCGGCGTCACTGACGTTGAAATGGATGCACTGCATTGACCGTTCGACGTGTATCTCACGGCCGCGGCCCCAGTCGGTCACGCGGTAGGTCGTGTCCGAAGGCGTCTGCACCTCGGCTACCACCACCCCGGCGCCCAGCGCGTGAACCGTGCCGGCGGGCAGGTGATGGAAGTCCCCGCCGGCCACGTCGTAACGCTGCACCAGGTCGGCCACCGTGTCGCTCTCGATCGCCTTGCGAAATGCCTCGGGCGTCACACCGTCCCGCACGCCCCTGTAGACCATGCCATCGCGCGACTCGACGATGTACCAGCATTCGGTCTTCAAGGCGGCCGGCGGGCCTATCTCGGCCACCGCGCGGGCGTCCGGATGCACCTGGAGCGACAGGATATCGTTGGCGTCCAATAGTTTGAGCAATAGCGGGAATCGCCCGTCAACAGGCCGCGTCGCCCCCAGCAGGTCGCTGCCGAGTTCGCGCGTGATCTCCGTCAGCGTCTTGCCCGCCTCCGGCCCGTTGGCCAGCACGCTCGTGCCCTCGGCCAGGTCAGCCAGCTCCCAGCTTTCGCCAATCGTCTGGCCCTGGGGCAAGGCCCGGACGAACAGCCGCTCAAGATTTCGCCCGCCCCAGATCTTCTCTTTGTAGATCGGGGTGAACGTGTACGGGTACAGGTCCATGTCTCTTTCCTTGTGGTAACGGGGTATTGTACGCGCCAAGCTGCCCCAACACCAGTGCGCGGAATCCCCCCAAAGCCCCCCGACGGCGTCGGGGGGATCCCCGCAACACCGTCTTGGGGCGTCCCTCTGCAGGTTGTGTCAGCCTCGACACGCAGGTATCATCGCGTATCGAGACCGCCCCATGCCCGCACGGAAACCGGGCGCGATGGATGTGTACCCCTTGAACAGGAATCCACCACAATGAAACGTCGCGACTTCCTGAGGAACAGTCTGATCGGCTCGGCGGGGATCTTCACCGGCGCGATGTCGCTGAAGGCGGCCAAGCCCCCTGCCAAGCGCCCCAACATCCTGTTTGCCATCGCCGACGACTGGGGCTGGCCCCACGCCAGCGCCTACGGCGATCCGGTGGTCAAGACGCCGGCGTTCGACCGCCTTGCCCGCGAAGGCATCCTGTTCAAGCACGCCTACGTCTCCTCGCCGTCGTGTACGCCCTGCCGCAACTCCATTCTCACCGGCCAGTACCACTGGCGGCTTGGGCCCGGCGCGAACCTGTGGAGCACGCTGGATCCGAGCCATCCGGTCTATCCGCTGCTGCTGAAGAAGGCCGGCTACTACACCGGCTCATGGCGCAAGAGCTACGGCCCGGGCAAGCTGCCCGGGTGGAAGGACCATCCGGCGGGCCAGCCGGGGGGCAACATCGACTCCTTCCTGGCCAAGAGGCCCAAGGACACGCCGTTTTGCTTCTGGCTGGGCGCCAGCGACCCGCACCGCGGATACAAGCTCCACTCGGGTGCCAAGAGCGGCATGGACCTGAGCAAGATCAAGCTGTTCGGCTGCTTCCCGGACAGCCCCGCCGTCCGCGGCGACGTGGCGGACTACTACTTCGAGGTCCAGCGTTTCGACAGCGACGTCGGCAAGGCGGTCAAGAAGCTCGAAGAGATCGGCGAACTCGAGAACACGATCGTTGTCGTCACGGGCGATCACGGCATGCCCTTCCCGCGGTGCAAGGGCAACCAGTACGACTCGGGCGCCCGCGTGCCGCTGGCGATCCGCTGGGGCGCGAACATCAAGACGCCAGGCCGAACGGTCGACGACTTCGTCAGCCTGACCGACCTGGCGCCGACGTTCCTCGAAATCGCGGGCGTCCCCGTGCCGAAGGTGATGACCGGCAAGAGCCTGACCGGCATCCTCGCCGGCAAGCCGGGCAGCCGCCAGTTCGTCCTGCACGGCAAGGAACGCCACTGCCCCGGACAGGAGGGCCACAAGGGCGGCTATCCCTGCCGCGCGATCCGCACCCACAAGTACCTCTACATCCACAACTTCAAGCCGGACCGCTGGCCCGCCGGCACGCCAAACCACACCAAGGCCGCCATCCCCGGCGCGTGGCTTGGCGACTGCGACAACGGGCCGACCAAGACCTACATCACCGCCAACAAGGACAAGGACGCCCACCACAGGCGCATCTACGACCTGTGCTTCGCCAAGCGACCGGCCGAGGAACTGTACGACTGCGTCAAGGATCCCGAGCAGTTGACCAACGTGGCGGCCGACCCGGCGTACGCGGAGATCACGAAGACCCTCGCCGCCCAGTTGATGGCGAACCTGAAAGCCACCGCCGACCCGCGCGCCACCGGCGGCGGCGACGAATTCGACACGTACCCGTACTTCGGCGGCATTCCCAAACACCCGTCGGCCGGTCGGAAGAAGAGATAATAGCCCCCCACCGCGCCACGGTTCGGTGCCACGG
>CAZVEV010000275.1:0-8499 GCA_964625865.1 uncultured Planctomycetaceae bacterium
GACAATCCCTCCAAAGTGTTACCCTAAATCAGGCCCTTTTGAACCACGCCCGAAAGTGTAAAGCTGTGTAAAGGTCGCCGGGCGGATCGACGGGGAGTCGAAATACCGCGCCGGACGGATAAGAACAAGCCCGGACCGCGAGGGCCCGGGCTTGCAGAGCGAGCGAGAGATGAACTCCCGCTACGCGGTTTGCGAGGCGGCGATGGCCTGGTCGAGATCGGCGATGATGTCGTCGACGTCCTCGATGCCTATGCTCAGGCGGACGTACTCGGGCGTTACGCCGGTGGCGGCCTGCTCCTCGACGGTCAGTTGCTGGTGTGTCGTCGAGGCCGGGTGGATTATCAGGGTCTTCGCGTCGCCGATGTTTGCAAGGTGGCTGGCGAGCTTGACGCTATTGATGAGCTTGATGCCGGCCTGGGCCCCGCCCTTGATGCCGAAGCCCATGATCGCCCCGGCCCCGGCGGCGAGATACTTCCGGACGTTTGCGGCCCAGGGGCTGTCGGGCAGACCGGGGTAGGAGACCCACTCGACGGCGTCGTGGGCGACGAGGAACTCGGCGACCTTTTGGGCGTTTTCGCAGTGGCGTTGCATGCGGAGGTGGAGGGTCTCGAGGCCCTGGAGGAACAGGAACGCGGCGAACGGGCTCATGCAGCCGCCCATGTCGCGGAGCAGGTGCGTGCGAATGTGGATGATGTACGCGATGTTGCCCATCGGGCGCAGGGCCTCTTCGAACACCACGCCGTGGTACGACTCGCTGGGGGCGCAGAACTCGGGCCACTTGGCGGGATTATCGGCCCAGGGGAACGTTGCGCCGTCGACGATGGCGCCACCGATATGCGTACCGTGCCCGCCGATGAACTTCGTGCACGAGTAGATCACGATGTCGATCCCGTGCTCGATCGGCCGCAGCAGCACGGGCGTCATGACGGTGTTGTCGCACAGGACGGGCAGGCCGCACGCGTGGGCGGCGTCCGCGATGGCGCGGAAGTCCGGCACGTCGTTCTTGGGATTGCCCAGACTCTCCATGTACACGCATCGCGTGTTCTCATCGACGAGATCGGCGATCTGCTCGGGCCGGTCCGGGTCGAAGAATCGCACCTCGATGCCGAGCTTCTTGAACGTCTGGGTAAACAGCGTCCACGTGCCGCCGTACAGGCTCGTGGAGGACACGAAGTTCTGCCCCGCGTGCGTAACCGTCAGCACGGCGGCGGTGATGGCGGCCTGTCCGCTGGCGAAGGCCAGGCCCGCCGCCCCGCCGTCCATGGCGGCAAGGCGCTTTTCCAGCACGTCGGTGGTCGGATTCATCAGCCGCGTGTAGATGTTGCCGAATTCCTTCAGCGCGAACAGGTTGGCTGCGTGGTCCGTGTCGCGAAAGACGTAGCTGGTGGTGGCGTGAATGGGGACGGCCCGCGAGCCGGTGGTCGGGTCGGGCTCCTGCCCGGCGTGAAGGGCCAACGTGCCCATCTTGTACTCGTTCTGGTCGGTCATGTCTCTTTCCTTGGATCGTTGGCCGGGACGGCGTCCCGGCGTGCTCGTGGTCCGGTCGTTATGTTTCCCGGCGCGTGCCGGTCTCTAGTCTTCATCCATCAGCGGCGCGAACAGCGGCGAGGTGAGGTATCGCTCGCCGAAGTCGGGCAGGATCACGACGATGGTCTTGCCCGCACTGTCCGGCCGGGCTGCGACGACGGAAGCGGCCTTCAGCGCCGCCCCGGACGAGATGCCTACAAACAGCCCCCCAGAGGCCGCTGCACATCGGGCCCAGTCGATCGCGTCATCCTGATCGACGGGAATCACCTCGTCGACAATGTCCAGGTCGAGCACGTTGGGAATGAACCCCGCGCCGATGCCCTGGATCTTGTGCGGGCCGGGAACCAGGTCCTCGCCGGACCGTGTCTGGGAGATCACGGGACTTTGCACCGGCTCGACGGCCACCGCGAGCAGGTCCGGCTTGCGGGGCTTGAGGGCCTCGGCAATGCCGGTAATCGTCCCACCCGTGCCGACGCCTGCAACCACGACGTCGACCTGCCCGTCCGTGTCGGCCCAGATCTCTTCGGCGGTGGTGCGGCGGTGGACGTCCGGGTTGGCCGGGTTGTCGAACTGCTGTGGTATCACCGCTCCGGGCGTCTCGTCGCGGAGTTTCTCCGCCCACGTGATCGCACCGGCCATCCCGTCGGCGGCGGGGGTCAGAACGACCTTGGCCCCGAGGGCCTTCAGCACGAGGCGCCGCTCGATGCTCATCGATTCCGGCATGGTCAGGATGCACTTGTACCCCCGCGCCGCGCAGACCAGCGCCAACCCGATCCCCGTATTGCCGCTCGTCGGCTCGATGATCGTCGTGTCGGGAGCCAGCTTCCCCTCGCGTTCGGCCGCCTCGATCATGGCCAGCGCGATGCGGTCCTTGACCGAGGCCATCGGATTGAAGCTTTCCATCTTGGCCAGCACGGTCGCCTCGGACTTGATCAGGCCGTCAATCTTGACCAACGGCGTGTTCCCTATCGTCTCGGTGATGTTCTCATAGATTCGACCCATCAGATATCTCCTTACGGTATTCGTATCACCCAAGCCACCCGTAACATACACTTAGTCTTTCGTTTGCAGTTGGTTGCAGTGATCTATGCGTGTGTTTCATCGACGCCTGATCCCGTGAGACCAAGAACATGCTTGATCTTTATGACACAGTAGCCTAGTATTCCCATAGAATCAATAGGGATTTTGAAGAGTTTGAAAAATGAACGTATCCCAGAAGTGTCAGTATGCCTTGCGTGCCGTGTTCGAGTTGGCCAAGCGGTCGAGCACGGAACCCACGACGGTCGCCCAGATCGCCAAGGCCCAGGCCATCCCCGCACGGTTCCTCGAGTCGATACTCGGGGAGTTGAGGCAAGGCGGGTTCACCGTCTCGCGGCGCGGCGCCAAGGGCGGGTTCTTCCTGGCGGTCGATCCGGCGGTTCTCTCGGTGGGTCAGATCATCGAGTTTATCGACGGTCCGGTCACCCCGGTCAAGTGTCTTGACGACGGGGCCAGTGCGACGTGTGAACTGGCGGGCCAGTGCGCGTTCATGGCGATGTGGACGCGTGCCCGTGATGCGGTGACCGAGGTCTACGACACCACGACGTTCAGCGATCTTGTAGAAGCCGAGCGGGCCGAAAACACGGCGACCCCGCCGAGCTATTGTATCTAGCCGTCCGACCTGCAACGTACGGCGCTACGGGGCGCCATGTGGGACAACACCGGTGTTCATTACGAAAGGGCCAGAGCCTGATGCCTGCTGACGTCATCCTGCGCATCCCTGCCAACGTGAAGGACGACACGTTCGCCTACCGCGGGCGCGTGCGAGAGTTTCTTGCCGGCCGGACCACGCCGGAGGCCTTTCGCGGCTACCTGGCAACGATGGGCATCTACGAGCAGCGGAAGGCAGGACGATTCATGGTGCGCGTTCGCATAGCGGCGGGGCTGGCGATTCCGGAGCAGTTGGACAAGATCGCGGGGCTCAGCGAGCGGTTCGGCAACGGCGTGCTGCACGTGACCAGCCGCCAGGATATCCAGATCCATGACGTCAGCATCGAGGACATGCCCGACGTGGTCGAGGGCCTTTTCGAAGCCGGCCTCTCGCCGCGAGGCGGCGGGGGCAACACGGTGCGAAACGTCAGCGCCTGCCCTCGCGCCGGGGTCTGTCCCGATGAAGTGTTCGACGTCTCGCCCTACGCGGTCGCCACCGCCGAGTACCTGCTTGCCGACAGCGGCTCGTACACCCTTCCGCGCAAGTTCAAGCTCGCGTTTTCCGGCTGCCCGGGCGACTGCGCATTGGCGTCCATCGCCGACCTGGGCTTCTTCGCCCACCAGCGAGACGGCGCCAGGGGCTTCAGCGTCTACTGCGCCGGCGGGTTGGGGGGCAGCCCCCGCGTGGGCGTGAAGATTGAAGACTTCATACCTGCCAAGGAGGTCTTCGAGGTCGCCCAGGCGGTCAAGCAACTGTTCGACACACATGGGGACCGGACCAACAGGCGCCGCGCCCGGCTGCGTCACGTGCTGGCCCGGCTTGGCGAAGAGGCCTTTGTCGACCTGTACCGGCAGGAGCGACGTTCGGTGCGGGCCGGCGGCCTGCCGTATGCGCCGCCGGATCCCCCCCACCCGGTCCCGCCGGCCGAGCCGACCGAAACGTCCGATCTGGCGGCCTCGAAGCGACTCGGCGTCCAGCCGGAAAGCACACCCGGGCGCGTGACGGTGCGCCTGTGGCTGAGGCACGGCAACATCGCGGCGGCGGACCTGAAGACCGTCGCGCGACTCGCCGCCACGCACGGACAGGGGCTCGTGCGAACAACGCAGCTCCAGGACTTGCTGCTGACCGGAGTGGCCGAGGGCGACCTGCCCCACGTGGAGGCGGACCTGGCCCAACTGGAGACCAACGTCTTCAGGCCGCGCTCAGCCAAGATCGTCGCCTGCACCGGCGCCGCGACGTGCAAACTCGGCCTGTGCCTCTCCCGCGGGCTGGCTGATGCGATCTCCGCCCGCCTGGACCAGGCGGCCCTGCCCGATGGCCCCGACCAGCCGCTTATCCGGATCAGCGGGTGCCCGAACTCCTGCGGGCACCATTCCATATCAGCCCTGGGCTTCCAGGGCCGCGCCAAGCGGCTGCCCGACGGCCCTGCACCGTACTACACCGTCTTCGTGGGGGGGCAGACCGTCGAGGGCGCCGCCCGCCTGGCCGAACCGCTCGGCGCCGTGCCCGCTCGCCGCATTCCCGACCTGGTAGCCGAGGCCATGGAGACAGGCGCCACAACGGCCGAGGACCTCGCCCCCCTCGTTGAACGTTACGCCGATCTGGGCCAGGGACCGATTCCGGACGACACGTACATCGACTTCGGCGCCGATGGGCCGTTCTCGCTGCCCGGTAAGGGGGCAAGAGCGTAGACGCGGCATCTTGCCGCGTTTCGGCAGGCCGCGTGTTCGTAGCACGCACTTGAGGAACTCCGGGTGCGACGTTGGGTGCGACAACCCGGACAAAGCGGCAAGATGCCGCTTCTACATCAGTCGGCCCGAGGGGTCGGCGTGGCGACGATAGAATGGTAATGGAAGGACACGTGACGGCGCGCCCCTGCGCGACGCACGGACAATACGATGCAGACGACGACAATCAGCCCGGACAGCATTGACCTGGATCGCCTGGAGGCGATGGACGCCGAGGCGCTGCTGCGATTCGCGTTTGAGACCGCGGGCCCGCGGGCGGCGATCGGCACGTCGCTGCAGAAGACCGGCGTGGTCATGATCGATATCGCCTCGCGCCTCGAGACAGACTTCCGCGTGTTCTTCATCGACACGCTGCTGAACCATGCCGAGACGTACGACCTGCTCGACGAGGTCCAGAAGCGGTACGACATCACGATAGAGCGGTTTGCGCCGACCCACGAGGACGTCGAGTCGTTGAATCGCACGGTGGGCCAGTGGGCCCACTTCCTGGCCCGCCCCACCTGCTGCCACGTCCGCAAACGCCTGCCCCTCCAGCGGGCCCTGACAACCCTGGACGTCTGGATATCCGGCCTGCGTGCCGACCAGTCGGACCACCGCCAGGACGAGGCGAGCAAGGCCTCCTGGGTCCGCGACGACGCCGGACGACGCATCCTCAAGCTCAACCCCCTGCTGGACTGGACCGTCGACGACGTGGCCGAATACTCACGCGAGCATGACCTGCCCTACAACGCGCTGTACGACTTCGTCTCGCCATACGGCGAGCGATATCACGTCATCGGCTGTCGGCCTTGCCACATCCCCACCCGCGACGAACTGGGCCCGCGGATGGGCAAGTTCCCCTGGGAACAGGGCCGCAAGGAATGCGGCCTGCACGACCACGGCGGCGGGATTTGATTGCGGATTGCGGGTTTCGCGCAGCGACACCACACGTTACTTGGCGCCGAATACTGATGGGTGGCGCGGCTTGGCCGCTTTCACCTTTGGATCAATCGTGACGGTCAGACCCAGGCGGTGGGTTCGCGGTTCGAGGCACTCGGTATCGCTGCAGGCCTGTGATTCCAGCATCAGGGGGATGATGACGGTTCCGGCGCGGGCGTCGGGCTTGAGGGTAAACGCCGCGCGAATCCAGACCGTCCCTTCGTAGACGCTCATCGCCTCGGTGCTGAACGGCAGCGTGACGGTGCGGGGTTTGGGGTAGGTCACCGGGCTCAGCGTCCCAAGGCCGTTGAGGGACTGGGCCAGCGAGGTCGCGACGAGATTCTTGTCGGACGGTGCGTGCGAGTTGACGTGCCACCCGGCGTCTATCGTCAGGCGAACGGCGAGGTCGATCGTCGCACCCGGGGCGGCGGTGACGCGTGAGGCGAACAGGTCAACCGCCACGCGTTGCGAGCCGGCCGACGCGTCGGGCCTCGGGCCCTTGGCCGCTGCGGAGGGCCTGACCACGTCCAGGTACCGCCCCACCGCCGAGAACATCCGGTTCATGCCGCGCGGCGATCGAACCAGCAGGCCCTGAAAGCCCTTGAGCGTCTCGGTGCCGAGGTCCGTGTACCTCCGCTTCCCGCTCAAGGCGCCCAGGCGAATCAGCACGTCGGCGGCCACCGCGTTGCCCGACGGGACGGCCTGGTCGGTGGGGTCCTTGACACGGTTGAGCAGCTTCTCGTGATCGCTCGAGGTGAAGAAGAACCCCCCGCCGGCGGGGTCCTTGTGGAATTGGATCATGGTATCCACGAGGTTGCCGGCCTCGTCGAGCCAGCGCTTCCGGCCGGTGGTCTCGTGCAGGTCCAGCAGGGCGTCGGCGAGAAAGGCATAGTCCTCGAGATAGGCGTTGAGCTTGGCCCCGCCGGTCCGGTAGGTCCGCAGGAGGCGGCCCTTCTTGCGCATTGTCTTGAGGATGAAGTCCGCGGCCTTGACCGCGGCGGCGGTATAGCGCGGCTCGTCCAGGTGCTTGCCCGCATGCGCCAGGGCGCCGATCATCAGGGCGTTCCAACTGACCAGCACCTTGTCGTCGCGATGCGGCCAGATGCGCTTGACGCGGACGGCCAGCAGCTTCGCCAGGCCGGCTGACAGGCGGCGCGTCAATTCGTCGGCCGGGACCTTCTCCTTCTTGGCCAGCTCGGCCAGCGACGCCCTCAGGTGCGGGATGTTCGTGCCCGGCTTCTCGCCGCTGGCCTGGTCGCGGAAGTTGCCTCCCTCGACGATGTTGTAGACGCGACAGAACAGCTCACCGTCGCCCTTGCCGAGAATGTCGAGGACCTCTTTGCGGTCCCAGAGGTAGAACTTGCCCTCCTGGCCTTCGCTGTCGGCGTCGAGGGCCGAGTGGAACCCGCCCGCCGGGTCAGCCATCTCCCGGAGGACCCAGTCGCACGTCCGCCGGGCGATATGCTTGTAGCGGGCATCCCTGGTGGCCAGGTATCCGTCGACGTAGGCCCGCGCGAGCTGCGCGTTGTCGTAGAGCATCTTCTCGAAGTGCGGCAGGAGCCACACCGCATCGGTCGAATACCGATGGAAGCCCCCGCCCACGTGGTCGTGAATGCCCCCCCGTCCCATCCAGTCCAGCGTGGTGGTGGCCATCTTCAGCAGAGCCGGATCGCCCGTCCGCTTGTATTCCGCCAGCAGCAGCCGCAGCGCCCCGTGCGGCGGGAACTTCGGCGCCCGCCCGAACCCGCCGAACTGCGGATCGAACGTGGCGCGGATCGTCCGCGTCGCCCCGTCGAGCAGCCCGTGGGACAGGCGCCCCCGGGCCTTGAGCGACGCCCCGGATGAGGCGTAACGCTTCATCGTGTCAGCGATCTGCTTGGCACGGGCGTCCACGTCGGTGCGCTTGGTCCGCCAGACCTCGGCCAGCCGGGTGAGAACCGTCTTGAACCCGATCATGCCGCGGCGGTCCTCGCGTGGGAAGTAGGTCCCGGCGTACCATGGCTTACCCCCCGGTGTCAGCCACAGCGAGTTGGGCCAGCCCCCGCGACCGGTCATCAACTGGGTCGCCGTCATGTAGATCTGGTCGACGTCGGGTCGCTCTTCGCGGTCGACCTTTATCGCGATGTAATGGGCGTTGATGATCTTGGCCACGTCGTCGTGCTCGAACGACTCGTGCTCCATAACGTGGCACCAGTGGCAGGTGGAATAGCCGACCGACAGGAAGATCGGCTTGTTCTCCTTCTTGGCCCGGGCGAAGGCCTCGGGGCCCCACGGATACCAGTCGACGGGATTGCGGGCGTGCTGGAGCAGGTACGGGCTCTTTTCGTGGATCAGCCTGTTGAATTCCTTGCCGCCGTCGGCGGGCAGCTTGGCGATCTCGTCGGCCGAGGGCAGCGGCTTGCGTGCTTGGGGCATGGTGTCCTCCCCGGCGCACGGCCCGGCCGTCCGCCAGATAATCGCCGCCAGCACGATCGCGCCGGCGACGCCTGCTTTGGTGAGGGACTGTCGTGTGGTCATGATTCGATCTCCTCGCCGGACGCAACCGCCGGCGACGCGTCATTCTAGGAGCCTGTCGGAGAACCCCGCAACCTGGAGTTTCTAGTCTGGGTGTCGTGA
>CAZVEV010000276.1:0-8479 GCA_964625865.1 uncultured Planctomycetaceae bacterium
TCCCCCCCCCGCCCCCCGCCGTCCCCGCCGCGCCGACGGCACCCCGCGGCGCGGGGCGCACGGGCGCCGACCGTACCGTCGTTATGGGCTGTTCCGTGTTCATGTGCCCCAACAGTCTAACCCCCCCGCCCGCCAGTGTTAAGCACGCAATCCGCCCGCGACCGGGCCGCGGCGCGGTCATTCCACGGGCGGGCGGAACATGATAACCGCTCGAAAGCCTCCATAGTGACTGGAGCGACTTCGCGGAGTCCCGCGACGGTGGGCGGCGCGGCAGCCCTTGGGATTGGCGATGAACGACCCGCCGCGCCGGACACGGCCGCCCCCCCCGGCGCCTGGCGCCTTCGGGTCGCGGACGCCCACATTGGCGTACGAATTCACATAGCCGTCCTCGCACCACTCCCACACGTTGCCGTGCATATCGTACAAGCCCCAGGGGTTGGGTTTCTTCCTGCCGACCGGATGCGTTCGACGTCCGGCGTTGTCCAGATACCACGCGTGAGCCCCGAAGTCCTTCTCGTCGTTGCCGAACCCGAAGGCTGTCGTCGTGCCCGCCCGGCAGGCGTATTCCCATTCGGCCTCGGTGGGCAGGCGCACGAGCTGTCCGGTCTTCCGCGACAGGACTTTGCAGAACTGAACGGCGTTGTTCCAGGACACGCGCTCCACCGGATTGGTGCGTCCCTTGACCTTGCTCGGATTCTTGCCCATCACGGCAGCGTATTGGCCCTGGGTGACCTCGGTGACGCCCATGTAGAACGGCGTGGTGAGCGTGACGCGGCGCTGGGGGCCCTCGCGAGGCTCACGGTCGGGCTCGGTTTCGGGCGAGCCCATCGTGAACGTGCCCGCCATGATGCGAACAAACGTCATCGTCTGGCCCTTGGGCAGTTCGAGCGTGAGGACCCGCACGGTCGGCGGTGGGACGGGCACCGTCGAACGGACGCCGAGAGCCTTCAGTTCGGCCTGGATCGCCGTCAGCGTCCTGACCACGTCGCGCCGCTGAAGATCGTTGGCGCGATGCACTTCAAGATACATCGTCAGATTGTCCCGCGCGCGGACCAGCAGGCGAACCCTGGCCAGCCGAGTCTGGGTCTTGCCCGCAAGCACCCTGTACCAGTACCCAAGCGTCGCGAAGTCCGCGTCGGCCCGATCCGACGCCTCTCGGGCCGCCAGAGACACGTTCTTCCGCATCGTCGGATCGATCGCGTCAGTGAGGTGGCGCGACGCTTCGATCGGCATGTCCAGATCGATCAGATACATCTCGACGAGCTGCTTGCGGCACTTCGCATCATTGGGGTTCTTCGCCAGCGCTGCCTTCAAACCGGACAGGTGCTCGCCGATGGCAATCCACAACCTCGCCTCGCGCAGGCGCTCATGGATAACCGTTCCCTCGGGCAGATCCAGCGTCCGGGCCAACTCGTAGGCCTTGCCGTACTCCTTCTCCGCGTCGGACCACCTGTCGGCCCGCCCGTGCCTGGCCGCCCGGGCAAGGAGCACGTCCACGTACGCACGCCCATAGGCCAACTTGTCCTTGCGCTCGCATCGAAGATACCGCAGGCGAACAACGTTCAGCCGCCTGGCGTCCCACATGCTTGCGCGACCCGGGGCGATCTCGCAGAGAATATCCAACGCCGCCAAGGCCGAGGCATACCCCAAAGGCGACGACATGCCGCACTCATAGGCTTTCTCGCACAGGCGAACCTGGACCGCGGGCGAGTCGTTGAGCCCCTTGGCGCGGGCAACCAGTTCCTTGGCCGCCGCGTGAGCGCTGCGCGTATCCCGGAGAACCTGCTCGATAAGGGCCTCCGCCTGACCCGCATGCACCTCCGCCGCATCTCCAACCAGAAGCACACAAACGAACACCACGAAGGATACTGCCCCTACGTACGATACGCCCCTTGCTCTCATGTCGTATCTCCGTCGGCCGCTACCGGCATGCCCGCAAGGCCGCCCGACGTCCACACTGTCCACATGATCTCCGCCACCGCCCGAGGCCGTGACGAATCGTTCCCGTGTTGATAAACCTATCCGCCAGCGCTGCTCCTGTAAAGACCGCACCTTGCGTTGTCCCGTCATACCCCCGCATTCAGCCAGCGCCAAGGCAGACCGTATGGTCCGTAACGTCGCTCTGGATTGTGGCGTGTCCATCTGCCCCAACAGTCTAAGCCCCCCCCGCCGGTGTTAAGATCGTAGGGCGCGCAACGTGCTTAAGCGTCCTGATGCTGGATCGCTGAAGCGACCAGCCCGATCATCCAGTTAACCAGTCAACCCACCGGCTTAAGCACCATGCCGGTGGCGAGTTTCGGGTAGAAGTAGGTGCTCTTGTGGGGCATGGTGGCGCCGGCGAGGGCGATACGCTCGACGGCCTCGACGGGCGTGGACTGGAGGCAGATGCCCAGTTGGGCGCTGCCGGACTGGCAGGCGGCCAGCAGCTTGCGGCCGTCGGGGGTGTACTCGACCGACAGGTCGTCGGTGCGCCAGGGCGTCAGGGCGCCGTCGATGAACAGCTTGTGCAGGACCGCCACGTCCAGTTCGCGCCAGACGTCCAGTTCGTCGGGGGCGGCCTCGACCATCGCCTCGGGGCGGGAGAGCTTGGCGATCCATATCTCGGCCGGGTCGGCGCCCATCAGGGCCATCGCGCCGGGGCCGTAGCGCTTCAGGAAGGCGTCGGCGTCGGTCAGGTCGGCATCCTCGACACTGCAGCGCTGCCACTCGAAGTCGCCGGCCGCTTCGACCAGGGCGCCGATGCTGAACGAATCAGCCAGCCCGCGAATGACACGGTGTGTCGGCAGGACGAGCAGGCCCGGGTCTTCCCGGGCGACGAGGGCGAACAGCACGAAGTTGGCCGGGTGGTTCTCGTCGGCGCCCCCCGCGGCGACCAGGGCGTCGCGATACGTCATCGCGGTCGTATAGCGGTGGTGGCCGTCGGCAATGAAGACCGGCTCGGCACGCAGCGCGGCGGCGATCTGCCCGATGGCGTCGGCGTCGGTGAGAACCCAGAGCTTCTCTTCGACGTCGCGAAGCTTGCCGTGCGCCTGCGGGGGGCCGGAGACGGCTTCGGACAGCACGTCCGACACGACGCGCCCGTTGTCGTTGTAGAAGCCGAAAATCGGCGAGAGCTGCATCTTCGTGTATTCGGTCAGCTTGAGGCGGTCAGCCTTCGGGCCGGCGAAGGTGTGCTCGTGCGGAATCACGTCCTCGCCCAGCGCGGTGGCCCGCACGCCGCACAGAACGGCTCGTCGCGTGTAGGTCTGCCCCGCCCACGTATACGTCTGCTCGTAGATGTAGATCGCATCGGCATCGTCCTGGCGGATCGTGCCATCGGCCTTCCACCGCTCGAGTCCGGCCGCCGCGGCCTCGTACGCCGAGTCAGGCCCGACCTCCTTGGGGGGCACGTGAGGCAGGTCCACGCCGACGATGTTGTCTGCGGACCGACCGAGCAGTTCCTGCTTGTCGTCAGCCGTCAGCACGTCATACGGCGGGGCCAGGTAATCGCTGATGTCACCGTTTTCCGCACAGAATCGCCAGCCGCGAAAGGGCCTGATCTCCATGGATCCGTCTCCTTCAATGGTAACCGGCACAGCATACCGGGCGCAGGGACGAATGCAAGGGACTTCCCATCAGCATGCCTCCAGGGGTGCATCCCTCGTGAGTAGGTAGAGCGATAGCGAACCGGTCTGCACCGAACAGACGACCTACTCAAGTGGGATACACCCGCCTCCAGGCGAAGCCCGGTCGCCGGAACAGGCCTGACCGCGGTGGCTGCAGTGCGACGGCAGATGCGAACGACAGTTGCCCGGCCAAGCCCCTCAGCCGCCTTTGAACAGCGAAAGCCCTCCGTCACCCGCCTGACCCGGAGATAAGCTCTTAGGCCGCGGCCTCGTGCGTGCCAGGGGGTCTGGCTGTTCCTTTCCGAGGGTCAAGCCTCTTCAGGGCCCCCTCTTTCTCGATAAGGGAGGATCACCTGCGGAACACTTCATATTCTAACATCTGTACTCACAAAGAGATGTGACGACAAAGCCTTCGGGCTCAAGAAAAACCTGCTCCGGCACGGTTTTTCTGTTGCACCGCCGATGTTAGATGGCTATAACAATGTTTGATCGATCTAATAACGAGCACTCTTGAGGAAGAAAGGCTATCAGCGTGACCAGAGCAGCAGAGTTGACGACGACTCAGGAAAGCTACCTTGAAGTGATTGCCGAACTCATCCGCAGCGCCGGAGCGGCGCGGGTAAAGGATATCGCCCAGCGAATGGGGGTGGCCAAGTCGTCGGTTACGGTGGCCCTTCGCGGGCTGGCCAAGCGGAAGCTCGTCCGGTACGAGCCGTATCGCCTCGTGTCGCTGAGCGAGAAGGGCGAGGCGTTGGCTGAGAGGATGCAGATCCGACACCAGGCGCTTCGACGGTTCTTCACGGACGTCTTGGACGTAGACGCGCAAATCGCCGACGCCAACGCCTGCCGGATCGAGCACGCCGTGGGCGACGGCGTCATGCAGCGCCTGAGTTGCTTCGTGGAGTTCATGTTCGGCAGCACCGTGCCGGCCAACGACTTGCCCGAGGCCTTTCGCCACCAATGCCAGGACAACCAGTCCGAGGGCCAGTGCGAAGGCTGCGACGTGGCGGCGGATCACAGCCAGAGCGGCGCCGGCGGGGACAAGAAGCTGACGCTTGCGGATATCCCGCCGGGTAAGAAGGCCAAGATCGTCCGCGTGACCGGTCCGGCGGCGACCAACAGCAGGCTGATGGAAATGGGCGTCACGCCCGGGACCGTGGTTGCCGTCGTCCGCGTCGCGCCCCTGGGTGACCCGGTCGAAGTCAAGCTTCGTGGATACAATCTCTCGCTCCGACGGGAAGAAGCCGGGGGAATCGAGGTGGCAGAAGCATGACAGAGGCAGCAGCTCTGATGCAGGATGACCGCGAGGCGGACAAGGGCACGTTCACCGTGGCGTTGGCGGGCAATCCCAACAGCGGGAAGACCACGGTCTTCAACGCCATCACCGGTTCACGGCAGCACGTGGGGAACTACCCCGGCGTGACGGTGGAGAAGAAGGAAGGGCAGGCCCGAGTGGGCGACGTCGAACTGAACGTCGTGGACCTGCCGGGCACGTACAGCCTGACGGCGTACAGCACTGAAGAACTGGTGGCCCGGAATTTTCTGATCGACGAGCACCCCCACGCGGTAGTCGATATTCTCGACGCATCGAATCTGGAACGGAACCTCTACCTGGCCGTCCAGATCATGGAACTCGGCGCCCCGCTGGTGCTGGCGCTGAACATGTCAGATGCCGCCCGCGACCGGGGCATCGAGATCGACGGCGAGAAGTTATCTGAGTTGTTGGGCGTTCCAGTCGTAGCAACGGTCGGGCACAAGGGCCTCGGCGTGCCGGACCTGGTCCAGACAACCGTCGAACTCTGCCGCACCGGACACACCACGCCCAATCGGCAGGTGGACTATGGGCACGAGGTCGAACCGCACGTCGAGCAACTGACCGAGCGGATTGCCCGGCACGGCGCCTGCAGCGACCGCCCCCGCTGGTACGCCCTGAAGCTGCTGGAAGGCGACGAAGCGACGGCCAAACGCATCCAGGCCCTGTGCGGCGATGACAGCGAGGCGATCTTCGCCGAGGCCGTCCACCTGCGAGAGCATATCGAGGGCATATGCGGCCAGCAGATCACCTCGATTCTCGCCGACCGCCGGTACGGATTCATTGCCGGCGCCTGCGCCGAAGCCGTCACGGAGACCGCCGCGGCCCGCGTAGCCCACAGCGAGCGGATCGACCGGATCGTCCTGAGCCGGTGGATCGGCCTGCCGCTGTTCGCGGCCCTGATGTACGCGGTGTTCCAACTGACGTTTACGGTCGGCGAGCCGATGATGGGCTGGCTGGAAGCGGGGTTCGAGTGGCTCGGCGGAGCGGTCGGATCGTGGTGGCCGGCCGACAGTGAGAGCCTGCTCAAGAGCCTGATCGTCGACGGCATCATCGGCGGGGTCGGCGGGGTACTGGTCTTCCTGCCGAACATCCTGCTGCTGTTCCTGGCCATCGCGTTCCTGGAGGATTCGGGCTACATGGCGAGGGCGGCGTTCATTATGGACAGGCTGATGCACAAGATCGGTTTGCACGGCAAGAGTTTCATCCCGATGCTGATCGGCTTTGGCTGTTCCGTACCGGCGATCATGGCCACCCGAACGCTGGAGACGCGGCGCGACCGCCTGACGACGATGCTGGTGGTTCCGCTGATGAGCTGCGGCGCGCGCCTGCCGATCTACGCACTGATCATTCCGGCGTTCTTCCCGGCGGCCTGGCGGGCCCCGATGCTCTGGATCATCTACGTGATCGGCATCGTGCTGGCCGTCGCGTGCGCCTGGCTGCTGCGGGCAACGCTGTTCCGCGGGCAGCCCGTTCCGTTCGTCATGGAACTGCCCCCCTACCGCATGCCGACCCTCAAGGGCGTCATGCTGCACATGTGGGAGCGCGGGTGGCTGTACCTCAGGAAGGCCGGCACGATTATTCTCGGCATCTCGATCGTGCTCTGGGCCGCCACCACCTTCCCGCAGAAGACCACCTTCGACAAGGACTACGAGGCCCTGGGCGAGCAGGCGGCCGTCAGCTACAAGGCCGACCTCCGCACGCTGAATACGGACGTGGGGCTGGGCGGTGATTCCGAACTGCTCGTGAAGGCCGTCGAGGCTGAACTGGCGGCGGCCGACGAACAGGCCAAGTACTACGAACATCAGGATGGCTACGCGGCGGCCGCTGAGGCCCGGGACAAGGCGGTCGCCGCGCTGGCCGCTGCGCCGGGCGGAGAGGCGATGCAGGCGTTCCTCGATCTCCGCGATTCGGTGGCCGACGTGCACGGCGCGTTTGACCAGGCCGTCGAGGAAGAGAGACTGGAAGAGGAGACGCCCGAGTACGAGGCGGAGGTCTCGCGCCGGGACGCGGCCCTGGCCAAGCTGGCCGCCGCGCATCCGAAGCTCTATCCGGCCGTCATCCGATACCGCGACGAGGTCCTGGGCCCCTTCGAGGAGCGCCTGACGGAACTGGCCAACGAGCAGGGCGTGGAGACACTGGCCTACTCGACGGCCGGCCGGGTCGGATCTGGCCTGGAGAAGGTGCTTCGTCCATGCGGCTTCGACTGGAAGGTATCGACGGCCATGATCGGAGCGTTCGCCGCCAAGGAAGTCTTCGTCGCCCAGATGGGCATCGTCCATTCCCTGGGCGCCGAAGAGGACGAGGAGTCCGCGCCGCTGCGCGACACGCTGCGGACCAACTACACGCCGCTCCAGGGCTTCTGCATCATGCTGTTCTGCCTGGTCAGCGCGCCGTGCATGGCCACCATCGCCATCACGAAACGCGAAAGCAACTCGTGGGGATGGGCCATGTTCCAACTGGTCGGCCTGACCGTGCTGGCCTGGGGCGTCACGACGCTCGTCTACCAGGTCGGCACGCTGGTGACCTAGAGAATCGAGACTGAGCCAATGGAAACCGTTATCGCCATCGTGATTGTCGTTCTGGCCGCCGCAGGCGTGATCTGGAGCCTGTATCGCACGACGACCGGCAAGGGCGGCTGCGGCGGATGCGGCGGATGCGGCGACGAGGAACCGACGTGCAACGCCAACCAGAAGCAGGACGGATGAACGGAACTCCGTGCCGACCGCCGAGAGCCTCGTCAGTCGCGGCGCGGTGATCAGACGGCTGGAATGAACTGTAACGAAAGGACAAGAGTGTTGAACACGTGTTCAACAGGTTTGGCTGGGCTTCTCGTATCAGTGGCGTTGGTCGCTCCGGTCGGGGCCGCGTCGCCCGATGGCGGCCAGGACAAGGCCGGGGCCGGCAGCGGAACCTGGCTGGACTCGCTCGTCGAGCGGGACACACTGACAGACAGATGGTTCTCGCTGGGCAGGCCCCTTGAGGACAACGGGATCACGGTGAGCCTCGGGGTGACCCAGACCTACCAGATCAACACCCAGGGCGGACTGGCGACGGACCGTCAGAAGGGGCGGCTGGCCGGCAGCTACGACCTGGAGATCGAGGCCGACCTGGACAAACTGATCTCCCTGCCGGGCGGGTCGGTCTACGTGCTGGTCGAGGGCAGTTGGTCCGGCGGGACCGACCCGATTTCCGTCGGCAGCCTGTCGGGGGTCAACGGCGATGCGGCGGGTAATCGCAAGATTGACGTCAGCGAGTTGTGGTTCGAGCAGGCCCTGCTGGATGACAGCGTTCTTGTCCGCGCGGGCAAGCTCGACATGACCGGCGGCTTCGAGAGCAAGGGCTGTCCGTGGGCGTTCGACGGCAACTCATTTGCCAACGACGAGACCAGCCAGTTCCTCAACGGCTTCCTGGTCAACAACCCGACGATCCCCTTCCCGGACAACGGTCTGGGGCTGATGGCGCACGTTCAGGCAACGAAGTGGCTGTGCATGGCTGCCGGGATAGCCTTTCAAGCCGGTACATGGTTTACAGTCTGGTCCATGAACATCCTTTACACTTT
>CAZVEV010000277.1:0-8394 GCA_964625865.1 uncultured Planctomycetaceae bacterium
TCCCAGGTGGCCCGGATCTCTTCCATCCTGCGGCGGACATCGTCTGGATCGTACTCGCTCATGGTCATTTCTCCTGAGGAGTTACCCGCTCGCGCCCGTGCTACTCGCGGTCATCTTCGCCGCCACCGGGCCCGCCACCCCGGAGATGCCCATCGCCATCAGCATCTCCGTGGTCTCACGCAGCATTCGAGAATGTGCTCCAGAACGCGGTCCGGACGGCCCTCGATATATTCCTGAGACCCGATAGGTGACGAGTAGTGGAGGACGCCGCTGCTGCGGTCCGCGATCATGGCTGTCTCGCTGTGTTTGGCGACGATCTGGCACCGGGAGCACTCATCGCTGAACGCGCTGGCGGGCGCGGCGATCGTCCTGCTGGCGATCGATCCGCTGCAACTGTTCTCGGCGGCCTTCCAGTTGAGTTTCGTCATCGTCGCGGGCCTGCTCCTGCTGCACCAGCCGGTCGAACGGCTGCTGTTCGCCCGGTGGAAACGGCGTCGCGGGCTGATGGTCTTTCGCGACGCCCAGCGGGTGCGCCGGTGGCTGTGGTACTCGCTGGGCAACTGGGCCACCGGTGCGGTGGCCATGGCGATCACGGCGTACATGGTGGCCGCTCCGCTGGTGGCGTACCACTTCGGTCTGTTCTGTCCGTACGCCGCGCTGCTGAGCCTTCTGCTGTTTCCGCTCGTGATCGCGGTACTCGTTCCGGGGTACATCGCGCTGGCCCTGGCCCTGCCCATGCCGAATCTCGCCCACGCGTTTGCATCGCTGGCCGCCCGGACGGCCGACGTGCTGGCCGCGACGGTCGACCTGGCCGAAGCGCATCTGCCGGGCATGTCGTTCGACGTCAGGCCCGTCGGTCCGCTCAGCGTCGGTCTGTGCTATGCCGCGCTGCTGGTCGTGCTGTTCCACCGGCGCCTGCGGTTCGGGCGATGGTGGGCCGGCGGGGTTGCTGCCGCCGCTGCTTCTCTGGTGTTCTACACGCAACTGCCCGCCTCTGCACCGGCCAGAGCGGAGCTTCACGTCCTGTCCGTCGGGGCCGGTCAGTGCGCCGTTCTTCGGACGCCGACGGGAAAGACGTGGCTCTTCGACGCGGGCGCCCAGGGCGGGTTGGAGGTATACGGGCGCGTATTGAAGCCGTTCCTGCAGGCCAAGCGGTTCCCGGCGCCCGAGGCGGCCTTCATCTCCCACGCCAACAGCGATCACTACAGCGCCATGCCCGCCCTGATGGCGCATCACCGCCTCGGCGCGGTCTACGTCAACGAGTACTTCGGTCGGCGGGGCCATCGCAAGGCCGTGCCGGAAGCCGAGGTCGAGATCTTCGGCGAGTTGACCGCCGGGGCCGACCGCCTGGTCCGCCTGAAGCCCGGCGAGACGATCACGTTGGATGAATGTACGAGCGTGGAGGTCCTCTGGCCTCCCGCAGACCGGGACGACCTGACGCTCAACGATACGTCTCTCGTGCTGCGGATCACGTGCGACGACAAGGCCGTCCTGCTGCCCGGCGATCTCGAAGACGTGGGCGAAGCGGCGTTGGTTGACGATCCTCGCATCGCGGCCGACGTGCTGATTCTGTCGCACCACGGGGCATGGATCAAGACCACCGAAGCGTTCATCACCGCGGTCTCGCCGCGCCTCGCCGTCGCCAGCGCGGCCGCCGAGAGGCCGCAGGTGCGCGAACGGTTTGCCCCGCGCGGCGGGTCTACCCGCTATCGAAGCACGGCCTCCAGCGGATGGGTGTGCGTGCGTTTTGGGGCAGCCGGGGTGGATGTCAACTCCATGCGCCGCTGAGTGGCGGGCAATCTCCGGTCTTGGTTGGAGGGCCTCCGGCGGGTACAATGTGAATAATGTTGCCAGCGGAGCCCGCCTTTGAGCGTCTAACCCCGTAGATATCCGCAGGCAACCGAATGACAGGAGTCCCTGATGCGAACCAAGCGACCCACGCTACTCGCCGCCGCACTGCTTTCACTCGTGCTGGCTGTTTCGGCCCCGGCGCCCGCCCCGGGCCAGGCCCCCGACCCGGCCGCCAAGGTCAAGACCGACGCCGCCGATGCGCCCAAGACCACGGCCCAACTCGACGCCTGTCGCACGACGTACATGAAGGGCGACTATCCCCAGGCCGCGGCCGCCTACAAGAAGCTGCTGTCGGACCGTACGCTGCGCGTGCCGGCGGCGATAGGCATGGCCGAGGCGCTGGCGATACAGGGCAAGTATACCGAGGCGATCAAGGCCCTCGACGACGCCAAGGAACTCGGGCAGCACAGGGCGGACTGGCTGGTCGCCCAGGGCGAAATCCTGAGCGTGGTGGGGCGGTATGACGAGGCGCTCAAGCACGCCAAGGGCGCGATCAAGTTGCGGCCGACGTGGGCGCCGGCGATTCTCATTCACGGTCGGCTGTTGGAAACGCTCGGGCGCAAGTCCGACGCGATTGCCGCCTACAAGTCGATGAGCAAGACGATCGACGACGGGGCGTACCGCAGGGACGCCCGCAGCCTGGTGGCGCTGGGACAGATCATGGACCGCTACGGCGTGCTGACCGGTCAGCGGGCGTCGGCCCAGGCGACCAACATCCTGCACAACTACCTGCAGGAGGCCTACCAGAAGGTCGACCGCGGGTACTGGCCCGCCCACGTGGCGGCGGGGATGTTCCTGCTGTCGAAACACCGCGCCACCGAGGCGGCCAAGGAGTTCGCCCTGGCCCAGAAGCTCAACAAGAAGATCCCCGAAGTCCACGTGGGCATGGGCGTGTTGTACCTGACGAAATGGCAGTTCGAGAACTGCATGCGCGCGGTTTCGGCGGCGCTGAAGATCAACCCGCGTCATCCCGATGCGCTGTACGTCAAGGCCGTCTGCCTCATGCAGTGGCGCAAGTACGAGCAGGTCGAGGCCGCCGCCAAGGTCGTCCTGAAGACCAACCCGAACCACATCCAGGCCCTGAGCCTCGCCGCCGCGGTCCACATCCGTAACCGCGAGGACGAGAAAGCCACCCCTTACATCGAGCGAGTGGGCAAGATCAACCCCGTCTGCGAAGACCTGCCCAACACGATCGGCCAGTGGCTGGCGGCGTGCAGGCAGTACCCCAAGGCCGAGAAGTACTACCGCCAGGCGATGAAGCTGGCGCCCGAGAAGGCCGGCCCCGTGACGAACCTGGGCAAGCTCTACATGCAGACCGGCGACGAGGACAAGGCCTGGACGACGCTCCTGAAAGCTCGCCAGATCGACGACTTCCGTCAGGACGTCCGCAACTTCCTGTCGATCCTCAAGGACCTCAAGACCTTCACGATCAAGGAAACCGATCACTTCATTATCAAGGTCGACGGCAAGCAGGACGCGGTGCTGCTGAACCGCATGGCCGCCTACATGGAAGGCATCTACGACGAGGTCTGCGGCGACTACGAATACAAGCCGAAGGTCAAGACGATCATCGAGATCTTCCCCACGCACCCGGGCTTCTCCAAGCGAATCACGGGCAAGGGATGGATCGGCACGATCGGGGCCTGCACGGGGCGGGTCATCGCGCTGGTGGCGCCCAACAGGCAGCGAAGCCAGTTCGGCACGTTCCACTGGCCCAGCGTGCTGAGGCACGAATACACCCACGCGGTGACGCTGGAGGCCACGGGCAACCGCATTCCGCACTGGTTCACCGAGGCCTGCGCGGTCTGGCAGCAGCCGGACCGGCGCAACTACGACGCCGTGCGGCGCCTGGTGGGCGCCGCGCGGGCCAAGCGGCTGTTCCCGATAAAGCAACTCGACTGGGGCTTCGTGCGTCCCAAGCGGCGGGGCGACCGGGGGCTGGCCTACGCCCAGTCGGAGTGGATACTCGAGTACATCATTGCCACCAAGGGCTACGCCGTCGTGCCCAAGATGATCAAGGGCTTCCGCGACGGCAAGACCCAGACGCAGGTGTTCACCGAAATCCTGGGCACGACCGAGGAGAAGTTCGACAAGGCTTTCCGCACGTGGGGGCGCGGCGAGATCAAGAGGTGGGGCTTCGATCCCGATCCGGCGCCGGACATGACCTTCGCGCTGGCCGGGGCCAAGGCCAATCCCAAGGACGCCGCCGCCCAGGCCGCCCTCGCCCTGGCCCAACTGATGCGAGGCCAGCGATCGACGGCGGAGAAGACGGCCCGCAAGGCCCTCGAACTCGACAAGAACAACGCCCGTGCCCTGGGCGTTCTGGCCCGCATCCTGATCAGCAAGAAGGCCTACGACGAGGCCCTCAAGATTGCCACGCGCCTCGAGCAGTTGGACCACACCTCGCGCGTAGCGCCCAAGATCCTCGCCCAGTGCCACCTCAAGAACCAGTCGTGGGCCCTGGCGATCACGTTCCTCGAGGTCCTCAAGCTCCGCATGCCGCTTGATCCCTACAGCTACACCGAACTGGCCAAGCTCTACATGCAACTGGGCCTGCCCGACAAGGCCCTGCCCAACCTCATCGAACTGCACCGCCGCACCATGAAGGACGCCAGCTACGCCCGCCAGATCGCGGAAATCTACGGCACGCAGATCGACCAGGGCGACAAGGCGCTGATCTTCTGGGAGCAGGTGATCAGCATCAACCCGTACGAGACCAGTGCGTACAAGGCCATGACCGAGATCCACATCATCGCCCGGCGGTACGAGCAGGCGATTGCCACCGCCTGGGAGATGCACCTGGCCGACCAGACGTCGGCCGAGGCGTGGACGTACGTCGCGATTGCCCACTACAGGCAGGGCAAGGCGACAAAGGACAAGGCCCACCTGGTCAAGGCGAAGGAAGCGGCCGCCAAGGCCGTCGAGATCGATCCCGACGTCCCGAAGGCCAAGGACGTCCTGGAACTGGTAACGATGGCCCTGGAGGCCGACGCGTAGTGACTCAGCCCGACACCCCGTCGCCCGAGGGCGGCGAGATAACGATCCGCCGGTTTCAGCAGTTCATCCGCGACAAGTACTATGCGCGCGATTCGGAGCGCGGCACGCCGGGGACGTTCATGTGGTTCGTCGAGGAAGTCGGCGAGTTGTCGTCGGCGTTGGCCGGCGATGACGAGTTGAACACCGAAGAAGAGTTTGCCGACGTCCTGGCCTGGCTGGCGACGCTGGCCAACATCAACAACATCGACCTGTCGCGCGCCATCGAGAAATACACCGTCAAAGGCGTCGAGGGGTTCAAGTAGGGGCAAGGAGGGGGCGTTCGACGATGCAGTGCATCCGCGCGCCTGTCGCGACCGAAGACCTGCTCTCGTTGACCGTGCGCGTTGACGGGAGAACCCCCCGGTGTTTTCACCGGGGGCGAAATGGTTCGGGCGAATAGACGTTTCTTGCAGATGCATTCATTTCGCCCCGGGTGATTACACCCGGGGGGGCCGCGCAACGGCGCTGTGCTTGCGAGTACCTCTTGCATCTTTGTGGTCATGCGCGGCGTTTGCGCCACGTCGGGATACGAAGAGACCCGCGGAGTCCCATCCGCGGGTCTCTTGTGTGTCAACCGGTCGAGTCCGCTTACTTCTTCTTCAGCGTCAGCGGGGTGTTCTCGGGGATCTTGACGGTCTTAGTCTTACCGTCGACCACGATCGTGATGACCAGTTCCTTGACCGTGCCGTTTATCGGGTCGCCGAAGTGGTCGTTGTAGTTGCTCAGCGTGACTTTTCCGCCCTTGGCGGTCAGACTCTTGACCTTTGCGGTGACGTCCTTGACCGTCTTGCCCGCGCCGTAGGTCGCCTTGGTGATGCTGGTGTAGGTCGCCGTCACCGGCTTGCCGCCGCGCGTGCCGCCACTGGGCGCCGTGGGCTTCTTGATCTTGGCGTTCGGGTTGAGTTTCAGCGGACCGGCCAGCGCCATCGAATCGCCGTCCTGGCGGATGTTAAAGCGGTCGATGACCGGCGCCGTAGCGCATCGCGGGCGAACGGCGGAGATGTTATCGGCCGCGTACGAGATCGGGTCGTACATCTTGCGAATCTCCTCATCGCCGAGATACGGCCCGTTCAGGTCGACCCAGGCCACGAGCTTTTCGAGGTCCGCCTCGGGGATTTTCACCTTGTAGTGCTTTCCGCTGGAGGCGTTCTTGATCAGCGTGCTGACCGGCGAGAACGCCGAATACGGCGGAAGCGTCTTCAGGTCCGAACCGTCGCCGCCGCTGTTGTACGACTCAACGACGTAGACGCCGGACAGGGGCATCTTCTTCTGGCGCCCGCCCCAGCGTTGTCCGCCGCCGACGAGCGTGAGATACGGCTCGGTGAACGGGCTGACGTCGTCGGGACGGGTGTGGACCCGCGTGCGCCAGCGGTGGCTCGACGGGCGGCTGGTCATGTTCAGCTTCGCGAACGCCTTGTGCTTGGGGTCCTGGTGGCACTTGGCGCAGTGCTTGTCGAGGACCGGCTGGACAAACCGGGCGTAGCTGATGGTCGTCTCGGTGCCCCACGGCGGGGCGACGGGCTTTCGCGGGCCCTTGCGC
The DNA here is from genome assembly GCA_964625865.1 of uncultured Planctomycetaceae bacterium. Lineage (GTDB taxonomy): Bacteria > Planctomycetota > Phycisphaerae > SM23-33 > SM23-33 > CAZVEV01. The sequence continues at coordinate 6,428 of CAZVEV010000277.1, forward strand.
ATTGCGATGCTCGTGCTCGACGCCGTCTGCTGGTTCGCTCGCGTCGAAAGCTTGGACTCATGGCAGCCGAAGCAGCCGCGCGTCTCGCCGGGCATGACGCCGGTGAACGACCGCATCACGTGGATGCACTGCTTCTTCTCGTCGAGGATCTGGAAGTAGACCGCGATACCGGCGGGGATCTCCATGCAGATGCTGCCGTCGGATTCGATCGGTACGGTCCCGAGGATCCGCTTGACGCCGTCGGCCTGGAAGACGCTGATCGCCGGTCCGTCGTGCTGGACCGTCTTGTGCCACGTCGTGTAGCTCTTGGGGTCCATCACGCCGACCCGCACGTACTTGCCCTTTTCCTTGAGGATCTTGGGCGCGTTGTCGAACACGTCGTTACTGTACAGCACGCCGGAGGCGACCTTTTCGTTGGCGCCGATCTTCGGCCACTTGACGCGGTCGGGAATCGCCGGCGGGGCGGTGCGGGCCTTGAGCGGCATGGCGTAGTACGCGTTGTGCTTGCCCTTGTAGATCAACTCGCGGTTGCCGTGGATGTCCATCATGTAAAGCTGGAACTTGCCGCTGCGTCCGCCGCTGACGATCGCCGAGCACAGGAAGTCTTCCTCGCTCAGCGGGTACGGCGTCTTGTAGGCGCGGAACGCCTTGCAACTGTGATACGTCTTCGATTCGGTCTTCTCGGCCGGCCCGTCGCCGACTTCCGTCCAGCGGACTTCCGGGGTGACTTTCGTCAGCCCGTTCGGGTAGTTCAGGCCCTTGGCCGGGTCGATGATGCCCAGCGCGCCGTTGAACCAGTCGTGGTGCCCGAGGCCCGTGAACATCACACGCTTCGAGCCGGGGATCGCCCGCGCTTCGGTCAGCACGTCGGGCCAGCGGCTCTGGTTGCCCCAGAACGTCTGCACGTTGGTCCCGTCGGGGTTCATCGTCCAGAGGCTCTGGATGCGCCACAGCGCCTTCTCGGTGTATTCCCAGCGGGTGTAGATCACGCGCCCGTCGTTCAGGACCGAGGGCATGTACTCGGCCTCGCCGTTGCGCGACACGACGTAGATGTTCTTGCCGTCCGCATCGCAGCGGGCCACCGCGAACGCGTGGGTCATCGGCATGCAGCGAACGTAGGTGTGGGCGCGCGACGAGCAGAAGGTGATGTGATTGTCCGGCGTGTAGACCGGGTCAAGGTCGTCGTAATCGCCGAACGTCAACTGCTTGACGTTCTTGCCCTCGGAGTCCACTTCGTACAGGTGGAACGACTTGTGGCCGAACGGCTGGAAGCTGACGACGATCTTCTTCCCGTTGAAGTGGACGTCAGGCCGCCAGAAACTCCCCACGCGGTCGCCGAAGAGGCTCTTGACCTCATCGTCGGGGTTCAGGCCGACCACCAGGAGCCTGCCGCCCATGACGGCCATGTACCCGTTGCGGTGTCGCGCCTCGTGGCGCCATTCGTTGGTCGCATCGCCCCGCTTGCCGTTGGGGAACGGGTTGTCGATCAGGACGATCTTGTCGAAGTCGATCAGGGGGTTCTTGAACGTGATGGTGCGCTTGACCTTGCGCACGGCGAAGTAGAACGCCCTGGCGGTGTCGGGCGACTCCTTGACCGAGGCGTATTTCTTCTCGACCGCCGCCAGGTCGGCCAGGGCCTTGCTCAGGTCCGGTGCGCCCTTGATCTTGGCGATTCTCGCCGCCAGTTCGCGCGCCCAGCCGATTTCCTGCTTCGCCAGGGCGAACGTGGGCTTGTTACCCGCCTGGATCAGCCAATCCGTCTCCAGCGTCGACAGCGTCTCGGCCGCCTGGGCCGCTCCCGTCAACATCGAGCCAAGAACCGACAACACCAGCACCAATCTCAAGTTAATACGCATTCCGTCAGTCTCCATATTGGGTAACAGTCTCTACGTACGCCCCATTCCGTGCCTCCTCGGAGATATTGTCAGAAGTTGTGGATGGCGGACGGAAAAAACGCGGCGTATCCT
>CAZVEV010000278.1:0-8374 GCA_964625865.1 uncultured Planctomycetaceae bacterium
GAAGAGATCGGCCAAATAGCCCAAACCCCATTATTCAAAACTGACGGTACACTAGACCGGACTGACCTGATGCCGTGTCGGCGGCCGGCGAAGCTGCCGACACGGTGTCAACCGATCCCCGCACCGCGGGGGTCATGCTGAACCGAGGAGCCGTCGGTCGCGTAGCGCCGGCAGCGCAACAGCGCTGTCGGCGCGGCGCGGCCATGCTGCAGCCAGGAGGAGGCCCAAGCAGTGAGGGCACGCTCAACAAACATCGCGAGGACATCTCGACAGGGCTTCACCCTGTTCGAACTGGTCCTCGTTCTAGCCATTTTCGCCGTCATCGCCTCGATTGCCGCCCCCCGTTACGCCAGCGCGATCTCGCGTTTCCAGGTCGACACGGTCGCACGGCGGCTCGTGCGCGACCTGACGACCGCGCGCGAGCGGGCGCGGGCGCAGGGGGCCGACCAGACCGTGGACTTCACGGTGGGGGCCGACACGTACACGGTGACCGGTTTGACGGGCCTTGACGGCTCGGCCAACTACACCGTGGACGTTTCCGGCGAACCGTACAACGCGACGATTACTTCGGCCCGGTTCAGTGGGCAGAGTTCCGTGGTCTTTGACGGGTACGGCGTGCCCACCAGCGGCGGGACGGTTGTCCTGCGTTCAGGCAGCTTCACCAAGACCGTTACGGTCCATCCCCAGACCGGAAAGGCGGCAGTGCAGTGAAAACGACACCACGCATTCGGCGACGTCGAGCGGGCTTCACGCTCATGGAAGTGATTCTCTCCACGGCGGTCACGTGCACCATCATGGGCGCCGTGCTCTCGACGATGGTCATCGCCAGCCGGGCCATCGACAACGGGCCGACCAAGTGGATCACCGTTGCCGGCGACGCGGCCAGCGACGTCACGACGGACCTGAGCCTCGCCCGCGGCGCCACCGAGCGCGAGGACCACGCGGTGACCGTCTCCGTGCCGGATCGCGACGGAGACGGGCAGGCCGAAACGATTCGGTACTCGTGGTCGGGCACGGCGGGCGATCCGCTGCTTCGCGAGTATAACGGCGGCGATGCGGCGATCGTGGCGACCAACGTGCACCGTTTCAACCTGTCGTACCTGACCAAGACGGTGGCCGCCGGTGAAGGAACGGCCGGTGGCGGCGGCGAGGTGGAGACGGAAACCGAGAGCGACGAGAAGGTCCTCAAGCACCACGACAACGCCCCCGGCGGACAGATCAAGTCCACCAAGGTCAGACACAACAGGTGGGTGGGCACGTACTTCGAGCCGGCGCTGTCCGATGGCGCGACCAAGTGGAAGATCAGTTACGTCAAGCTGCGCCTCAGGAGGCAGGGCAACGCCAACGGCGTGTCCACCGTCCAGATCAGGACCGCCAACGCCGCGAAGAAGCCCACCACGACGGTGCTTGCCCAGGCAACCGTCAGTGAGTCGTCACTCAGTTCCAGCTTCCAGTGGGTTACGGTGAACCTTGGCCCCGTGGAAGACCTGGACCCGGACAAGGGCTACTGTATCGTGATCAAGCAGACTGGCGGCTCGAATGATTCCTGCAAGATCGAGTACGAGCAGAACGGCAATCCGATGACGGCTGACGCTCACCTGCTGTGGACGACCAACAGCGGTGGGTACTGGAACACGGGGGGCGGTTCGAGAGACCTTCGCTTCTACGTCGGCGGCACTGAAACGACCACCGGAGGATCGTGATGAATCCACGCAGTACGACACACCACAAGAGCCGCTCCGGGCGCCGGCGCGGCATGACGCTCATCGAGGCGACGATCTCGCTGGCCATCGTGGCGGTCATGCTGGTAGCCGCCCTCAAGACGGTGGGCAATACGGCCCGCAGCCGACAGGCGCAGGTCACGCAGCGCCGGGGCCCGGCCTTGGCGCGGGAACTGCTGTCCGAGATTCTCCCCTCGCACTATGCCGAGGTGACCGACACGGCCGTCTTCGGCCCCGAGTCGGGCGAGAATTCCGGCACACGTGAGAACTTCGACGACGTGGACGACTACCACGACTGGTCGAGCACGCAGGTTCAGGACAAGACGGGCACGGTCTATCCTGAGCTGGTGGGCTGGTCGCGAAGCGTGACCGTCCAGTGGGTCACGCCGGACAACCCGGATACGGTTTCCGGCAGCGACACGGGCCTCAAGTGCGTCACTGTGACGGTGACCGACCCGTTCGGGCGGACCGCGAGCCTCTCGGCGCTTCGGAGCAGTACGGGCGTGTACGCCTACGCCCCGACGGTTGACACGACCTACCTTCAGTCCATCGGCGTGGAGTTGCAGATCGGCCCCAGCGCGGACGTTCGGGTCGTTTCGGCAGCCAATCCGTTGAACCGCGTACCCATCGATTGAGGAGTGAACTGATGGTCAAACGATACACACGACACCCGAAGCTTGTCCCCTCGGTGCCAAGATGTCGGCGCAATAGAGTTCGCCGGGGCTCATCCTACGTGATGGTGCTCAGCCTGGCCACCGTCATGACGGTTGTGGGCCTCTCCGCTGTCACGGTCAGCCGCGTCAACACGCGGGCCAACACGCAGGCCAACCAATGGACCGACGCGCAGTTCACGGCCTTCTCTGCCGGCGAGCACGCCCTGGCAGCCATCAACGCCGACGAGAACTGGCGGACGACGTACGATGGCGTGACTGTCGAGCGGACGATCAACGGCAAGACGTTCAGTTGGCAGGTTGTGGATGAAGGTGACGGCGACCTGACGGACGACGCGAACGACCCGGCTACCATCAAGGTCTCCGGCGCCGCCGGACAGGCCGCCTACGCCCTGAGAGTGGACCTGGTCGTCCCGGCCGCTTCGGGCGGAGGCAGCAGTGGCGGGGAGATGACGTACAGCGACAAGACCCTCTGGGGCGTCGACAATGACGACGGCATGCTGTTCTCGATCGACGACTACACGTCGAACAACCCCACCGTCACGCGTTATGGCAGGCTGAAGTACATGTGGCACGGCAGTCCGAGATACGTGGGCGACGACATCGAGGCCTTCACGATCGACAGGGACGGGTACGCCTACATTGTCTCGAACGACCCGGTGGGTTCCCACTGCTCGCCCGTGCTCCTGAAGTTCAACCTGGACAACGCGTCCACCACCGCGAACAACATGGTCGAGGTCGTCGGCAGGATCAACTGGAACTCCGACGTAACGGGCATGGATCTGGATCCGACGACCGGTACGCTCTACGCCATGGGATACGCCGGATCGAGCTGTGGCGACCGCCTGCTGATCCTCAACAAGAGCACAGGGCGTATCACCCAGAACGTGGGCGAGATGAGATCCGGCGGGACGCGGGTCAAGTGGGGCAACGGCCTGGCCTTCAACGAAGACGGCGAGTTGTTCGTCCACGACGAGTACTATGACCGCATGTATCGTATCAATAAGTCCACCGGGACCATCGTCGCGACCGTGGACTCGAACATGACCCACAGCGGGTACTTCGAAGACATCACGTGGGACCCCATCAACGACCGCATGCTCGGCTCGAACACCGGCAGGCACGAACTGTTCGAGATAACGTTCCGCAACGGGCACAACGTGTTCTGGTTCGACTTCGACAGCCGCGGGCTGAGCCTGGACGACGTCGAAGGCATGGGCTTCAGGCCGGATTCCAGCAGCAGCTCATCCGGCGGCTCGACCCATGTCCGTCCCGTCGCCACGCCGTCGGCTGTCCAGCGGGTGGTGCAGTCGAACTGAGAATCCGCGGGGGGCCAGGCTCCGGGGAGCGAACGCTACGGTAGGGCGTGCAACTTGTTGCACGCGGAACGAACAGTACGGCCGTTTCGCGTGCAAGCGAGTTGCACGCCCTACGTGCTACGCCTCGTCGGCCACCTCGGTTGGCGCGGCGAGGTGACGGGCCACCATCGCTGCGAGGCCCTCCGTCTCGAACGGCTTGGGCAGGAAGTCCACAAAGCCGTGCAGACAGACGTCGTCGGCCTCCGGGCTCGGCACGTAGGCTGACGAAAGCACGGCGCGAATCTCCGGGTTGCTCCGCCGCATCGCCGTCAGCGCGTCAAGCCCCGTCATGCCGGGCATGAGCATGTCGAGGATCACCAGGTCAATCTCGTCGTGGCTCTCGCGATACAGTCTGATCGCTTCGGTGGCGTGCGAGCACGTCGTCACGCGGTAGCCGCGCTGCTCGAGCGAACGTTTGGCAAGCATCCTGAGCGAGTCCTCATCGTCCACGTAAAGGACGTGGCCCGTCCCTGCCGGTTCCGGCTCGCGGTCTGACACATATGTTTGCCGCGTATCCATGCACTGTCTCCCTATGGATCCCGTACGATTGCCTGTGCCCCAAGTATAAGGCCCGCTCGCGCCCTGTCAACGGAAAAACGGGTCGGCTGGCCCCGGGAACGCCTCCGGTCTGGACGCCCGCGGGACCGGACGGTATAGTGACCCCTCATTGCCGATTGGAGCCCAAGACCGTGGACCTGCTTGCCGACCTGAACGAACCACAACGCCGCGCCGTCCAGTGCATCGAGGGGCCCCTGTTGATCCTCGCGGGGGCCGGCTCGGGAAAGACCCGCGTCATCACCCGGCGCGTGGCGTATCTCATCGAACAGGGCGTGGCGCCGTGGCATGTGCTGGCGATTACCTTCACCAACAAGGCCGCCGGCGAGATGGCCCACCGCGTCGAGCAGATGGGCACGGCCCGCGGGGCGACGCTCTGTACCTTCCACTCGCTCTGTGCGAGGCTCCTGCGCGAATTCGCCGAGCAGTCCGGCCTGTCGAGCAACTACACCATCTACGACCGCGACGACCAGTTGCGGCTGATCAAGGACGCGATGCGCCGGTTGGAGATTCCGGCCGAGCGGCTGAGCCCGGGCGCCGTCCACTCGCGGATCGGTCAGGCCAAGAACGAACTGAAGACCGCCCGAGCCTTCCGCGACGCCGCCGGCGACTATGCGTCGAAGAAGATCGCCGAGGTCTACGTCGAGTACGAGCGCCAGCTTGCAGCCAACAACGCCGTGGACTTCGACGACCTGCTCTTGCGGATGGCCTTCCTCCTGCGGGACCACCCGGAGGTCCGCCAGGCCCTGAGCGACCGCTATCGCTACGTGATGGTCGATGAGTACCAGGACACCAACCGGTCGCAGTACATCCTGGCCCACGGGATCGCGGGGGAACATGGCAACCTGTGCGTCACGGGCGATCCGGACCAGAGCATCTACGCCTGGCGCGGGGCGGACATCCGAAACATCATGGAGTTCGAGGCCGACTACCCCGACGCGACGGTGATCCGCCTCGAGGAGAACTACCGTTCGACGGCGCCGATTCTTGCGGCGGCCTCCAGCCTCATCGCACATAACCGTCAGCGGAAGGACAAGGCGCTCTGGACGCGACGCGAGGGCGGGGCGAACGTTCGCGTGCTGACGCTGGACAACGGCAAGGCCGAGGCCGGCGCCATCGCGCAGGCCGTCGTCCGCTACCGCGGCGACCGGCGCGAACTGAACGACATCGCCGTCTTCTACCGCGTCAACTCCCTGTCGCGCGTCGTCGAGGAAACGCTGTTCGGCGCGGGGATTCCGTATCGCGTCGCCCGCGGCGTGGCGTTCTACAATCGCAAGGAAATCAAGGACGTGCTGGCCTACCTCAAGGTCATCGCCAACCCCGCCGACGACCTCAGTTGTCGCCGGATCATCAACACGCCTACCCGTGGTATCGGGGCGACGACGGTCAAACGCCTCGACGCGTACGCCGAGCGGCGCGGCCTGTCGCTGATCGACGCCTGTCGCAACGTCGCCGAGGCCGGCTTGGGCAAGGCGCCGACGAAGAAGGTCGCCGCCTTCGCCGAGATGATCGACGCCCTGGTCGCCGCCGTCGACGAGACGCCGCTGGGCGAACTGGTCGCCGGCGTGGCCGCCGCGTCGGGCATCGAGGCCAAACTCAAGGGCGCCGAGGATGACAGGGATCGCGAGGCGTGGGGCAACGTGGGCGAGTTGATAAGCTCGGCGGTCCAGTTCGACGAGTTGGCCGAAGGCGAGACGACACTGGCGGACTTCCTCCACCAGGTCTCGCTGGTCAGTGACGTGGACAAGATGGACGGTCCCGGTGGGGCGGTGACCCTGATGACGCTCCACGCGGCCAAGGGGCTCGAGTTCCCCGTCGTGTTCATCGTCGGCTGCGAAGAGGGCATGCTCCCGTTCCAGCGCGCCGGGTGGGGGGGCGATACGTGGGGCAAGCTCTCGCCCGACGATCTGGAGGAGGAGCGACGCCTGGCGTTCGTGGGCATGACGCGAGCGAAAGACGAACTGACGCTGACGCACGTGACGTCGCGATTCGTCCGCGGGCAGTTCAAGCCGCAGGCCCCCTCGCGGTTCCTCGACGAGATCGACCCGGGCGTCCTCGACCGAACGGACGGCACGACGAGATTGAGCAGCCGAGGAGGGCGGTCCCGCCGGTTTGGCGGGGGGTTCTACGAAGACGCCGACCTGCGCGAGCAGATCGAGGCGATGGACGACGAATACGACGACGGGGAGTTCGCCCCCTCGTTCGATGACGGCCCTGACGACGACGCGCCGAGCATCCCGCCGGAATACGAACATCTCCGCCGCGGCTGCAGGGTGTATCACCCGAAGTTCGGCTACGGCAAGCTGGTGCGCGTGGCGGGCCCGGCCAGGCCCCCAACCCGCGTTGACGTGACGTTCGACGACTATGGACCGAAAACGCTCGTGCTCGCGCTGTCGAAACTGGAATTGGTGTGACGAGATTGGAAATGGAACAGGCGTGTGGTAGCATGGTGATGGAAGGCGGCGGCTCCGCGTGGGGTCCCCCGCTGGACAGGTCATTGGTCGGGCCTGTCGGCCCTTCACTAGCCGTTCGAAGCCATCTCTACTTGACGAAACCGGTACCCGATGAAAGGAAACGTGATGAAGAGAGTCCCCTGTGTTCTTACGTGTGCGATCGCTGTAGCGCTGCTGGGCGCCTCGGCGCTTCAGGCGTCCGCCGCCGAGGCGGTCAAACATCGTTTCCTCGTCGTGGACAACGCGGCTCACAAGCTGATCTGTGTGGATCAGCACGACCCGACCAAGGGTTGGGCCGTGCCCATCCCCGCGCCGAAGTCGCGCGATCTGCAACGGGTGGGTGGGGGCAAGGTGCTGGCCAGTCATCCCAACGGGGCGGCAGAGTACGAACTGGCGACCGGCAGGAAGGTCTGGGAGATCACGACGTACAAGGGCGTTCATACGGCCAGGCGACTGGAATGCGGCAACACCCTGCTGGGGGCCAACACGGCGGCGGGAATCACCATCTACGAAGTGACGCGGGAAGGCAAGGAGGTCTCGCGTCGCGTCGTGCCGAACAAGGGCGGCACGCTGCGCGTGATGCGGAGGCTGGGGAACGGCAATCTCCTGTTGAACCTGGGCAGCCCGTACCGGGCGGCCGAGATCGACCCGGCGGGCAAGATCGTCTGGCAGGTGGCGCTGCCCAAGGGCGGCAAGGGCTACAAGGTCCAGCGTCTGGCGAGCGGCAACACGCTGCTGTCGACCGGCGGCCTGGCGTCGGTGATCGAGGTCACCCCGGCGGGCAAGACCGTCGCGACGTTCGGCGGAAAGGCCGCCCATCCGAAGGCGGGGCTGGATTTCGCTTCCGGCTTTGACCGGCTGGACAACGGGAACGTGGTGATTGCCAACTGGCTCGGACACGGCAGCCACCCCAACAGCCCGCACGTGGTCGAGTACGACCGCGACAACACGCTCGTCTGGTCGTGGGGCGATCACAAGCTGGCCAAGGTAGCCACCAACGTGATGATCCTCGACGGGCGCACGGGTGCCGCGACGGCGGGGGGGGGCAAGGGGGGCACGTGGCAGGCGTTGTTCGACGGCAAGACGCTGAAAGGCTGGACCAATCCGTACGACTGGGGCAAGGCGGCCGTCGTCGACGGCGAGATCCACCTGACGACCACCAAGCGCAAGTTCTTCCTGGTCACGGAAAAGCAGTACTCGGACTTCATCTTCGAGGCCGACGTCCGCCTGCCCGAGGGCAAGGCCAACTCCGGCTTCATGTTCCGCTGCCACCAGAAGCCCAACAAGGTCTGGGGCTACCAGGCCGAGGTCGACCCGTCAGATCGCAAGTGGTCCGGCGGGCTGTACGACGAGGGTCGGCGCAAGTGGTTCATCTCGCCCAGCCGCGACGTGGGCACCAAGGAACACCGCGCCAAGACCATCGCCGACTTCCGCAAGCGCGCGGGCGACTGCTTCAAGCGAGGCCAGTGGAACACTTACCGCATCGAGTGTCGCGGCGAGAGCATCAAGATCTCCGTCAACGGCGTTCTGACCACGGACGTGAAGGACTCGATGGACGCCAAGGGCTACATCGCCCTGCAGCACCACGGCGAGAAGGGCAAGGTCTACCGCTTCCG
>CAZVEV010000279.1:0-8362 GCA_964625865.1 uncultured Planctomycetaceae bacterium
CCTGGCCGACCGCGAGGATGTCAAACGCCTCAGCGAACTGATCGAGAACCACCGTCGCTATCGGCCGCATGATCCCTGGCTGAAGTTCTACACCGGTCGAATGCATCTGCTTGCCAAGCACTATCCGCAGGCCGCCGAATCGTTCGGGGCTGGATGGCGAAACGCGAAAGGCAACGACGACCGCGAAGTATACCGCCGGGAATACGTGTACGCGTTGCACAAGTCCGGCAGGGCGATGGACGCCTACCGAACGGTCACGCCGCGGGACGAAACCTTCGCCCAGTTGGCGAACCTCCTGGAATATGACGAGAAGCCTGACGGTCTCCAGGCGCTGCTCGACGCCCATCGCCCGGCGGCCGGAAGTGGCGACCGGAACATCCCCCTGTGGCAGGCCCAAGTGCATTGGCTGCGGAAGGACTACGCCTCGGTAGTCAAGACGCTGGATGCGAGTCGCCGGAGAATCCTTGCACCCATGCCAACAGGCCAGCAGGACACGCCGTCCTATGATCCCAACCCCTACACATTCGACCGTCTGAAGGTACATTCCCTTCTGCACCTGCGCCGGTTTGACGAAGCTCTGGCCGCAGCCAAAGCATCCACGAAACGCGATGACGACCCATGGTACGAGGCCCAGGTCTACGCTGCGATGGGGGACGTCAAGCGCACGGAAGCAACGCTTGCGCGGCTGGTCGAGTTAGGATGGGACGGCGAGGAGTTCATGGACGACGAGTTCCTGGGCAAAGCCCTGGCGACTGAACCATTCAGCGCCCTGAGAGCCAAGTATGCTCCACCTCCACCGACAACCAGACCGGCTGCCACCAGACCGTCCAATGCCGGCGCCGACCACTAGTGAAACCGAACGTGAACCCGATGCAGCTCCGCGTTGGCGCCTCGCGCCAATGACGACCGACGGTCTTCGATTCAGGGGGTCGACTTGGCCAGGCTCTTCAGGTCAGTGAGGATCTTGTCTTTGCGGGGCTTGGGGGGGGGGCGGGGGGCGTGGGGGGCGCGTATGGCGGGGTGGGTTCTGTGTGCGTGGGTCCGGGCGGCCGGCGGGGGGGGGGGGGGGCCGGCGGCGGCGGCGACCATGTGCTTGCGAAGGGTCTCCAGTTCAGGGGGACAGTGCTCGCCCAGGGCGTACCACGCGCGGTAGACCGCCGCCAGGTGACGGTCGCCGGGGTTTCGCCATCGGTCGGGGTTGGCCGGGGCGGACAGGTCGCCCTCGGGGCGGCGGGCGGCGTCGAAGTACGGCGTGATGCGGTGGTAGCCCGCGCGGGCCAGCACGGCGCCGGGCCTTTCGAGCAGGCGCTTGCGCTGAAGGGCGCTGATGGGGGCCGACGCGGTGAACGCCGCGGGGGCGTCGGCCTGCGGATTGCGGGCGCGGACGGTGACGCGGACGGCGCTTTGGCCGATCGTAGCGGTCAGGCCGTACCGATGAGACCCCGCGTGGGCAGCCAGTCGCAGGGCAGACGGCATGACGTGCGAGCGCAGCGGCATGCCCAGGTCGGTCCCGTCGATCACCAGGTTCCTGCCGCGCTCGATGAGCACCTTGAGGCAGCCCGGCCGGCCCGGGCGGACAAAGCCGGCCGCCAGCGACCGCCCGCCGCGCGTCTGGAAGTATCGCACGCGAATCCGGTGGAGGCCCTTGGTCAGCACGGCGCGTCCGGTCTTGAGCGTCGGCGGGTGGTGCCCGCCGTGGTCCACCACCAGCGTGTCATCGATCCACAGCCAACTGCCATCGTCGCTGGCCAGGGCGAACTGGTAGGCCCCCTCGGCGTCGATTCGCAGGTAGCCCTTCCACTCGACGACGAAGTCGGCTTCCAGCTTGGCCGTCGGTGACCGCGCCAGGCCCAGCGTGATCTCCGGGTCCACCCCCGCCCCGATCTGCCGCCCGAGCGTCAGGTCGGCGGCGGCCTTGCCCTTGTTGCGGACGGCCCGGAGATAGTACGCGATCACCCCCGCGCCGGGGACGTTGGCGTTCTTGTCGACAAAGAGCGTGCCCTTGGCAAAAGGAGCCACCGGCGCGCCGGAGATCACGCCCAGGGCGATGCCCGCCTCCCCTTTCGACGGGTGCGGCGAGAAGTCGACCAAGGCGCCGACCGTCGGGTCCGGGACGCCGCGTGCGACCGGGCCGACCAGCGGCGAGACCGGTTCGAGCGGGTAGTCCATGCGATACGGGTCGTATCGTGCCGCCCGGCCGGGGGGCAGGTTCACGTCGGTCTGGCTGAGCCCGCCGTCGGCGGCGAACCCGTAGCTCCAGAGCGTCGAGGCGTCCTGCTCCCAGCCCCAGCGGACGTAGTGGAACGTGCTCCGGCGCGCGGTCCACCAGGCCTTGAAGTCCGCTTCCAGTCGGGGCCAGCCGCCGTAGAGTTCGCCCAGGACCCGCGCGAGTTTGCGGCGCCCGGCGGGGCTGCGATTGCGGCTCTTGCTCTGCCAGATCAGTGCGTCCCGAAAGAGCCTGAAGCGCTGCATGCGATCAGGCGTGGAGCTGAGGAAGTGGACCAAGAGCATGTTCACGCCGCGCGACGCACCGCCGGCAGCGTCGATCTGCGCGGCAGTCATGGGCGTCTTTCGCATGACGGCCAGCCCGCGGTCGATCATGTTGACCGTCGGTGCGCGGTCGAACACGTGGACCGTCAGGCGCCGCAGGGCCGGGTCGTACACGTGCGAGCCCAGCGAGTCGGCCACCCCTTCGTGATACCACCCGGGCGTGTTGAACACGGATCCGGTCAGGCACATCTGGAACAGGTGCGTGCACTCGTGCAGCAGGATGTAGCGCCGGTGGTATCGTAGCGTGCCGCTGGGGAACTGGTAGGCGGCCTGGCGCCCCTCATAGGTGATGCCCCCTCCGCGGAAGTCCCAGCGGATGCCGTCGGACCCCATAGCCGCCGCCAGCGAGTCGCGGCTCTTGGCGTAGATGACGGCCATCCGGCGCGTGGCGATGTCTGCCGGTTCGCGGCCGAACAGGGCCACGTAGTGTGGGTAGGCCATCTCCAGCAGTTCCAGCCACGCCCGTGCCTTGGCCGCGTCGTAGTCGGTCTTCAGGGCGTAGTGGCGGCTGACGTACCAGGCGAAGCCCTTGGTGTTTCGCACCTGGTTTCCGGAGAAGGTCGCCGGGATGGTCTGTCCGACGGCGGCGACCTCGACGCGCTTCAGCGTGGTGGTGCGTCCGGAGACGATGACCTGGGCGACCTGGTCGGTCGGCGCGGGGATCGTCTCGGCCAGGCCCGTCGAGACCAGGAGAGACAGCGCGATCGCGCCCCAGAGTGCCTGTCGATAATTCGCTCGCATCGGTCCCATTGTATCCGCGAGATCGCCCCGGTGCGATATGGGGAAGACGCGGTTTTTCTCGGATTTGCGGGGTCGAGGGCCCGCGGGGGTGTTAAAATAAACAGGATCGGCAAGGTGGCGCGTTTGGAGGGGTTAAGTTGGTGTGCGATCGGGCCGATTCAAGTGGATAGACCGTGGTGTTGATGGACCTTAGGCGTCGGGCGTCTTGCCCGGCCGACGGGAGAGCGCGCGTGAAGCAGAAAGCGGTATACACAACCGGGGAGGCGGCGGAGATCTGTCAACTGTCCCAGCAGACGATCATCCGCTGCTTCGACAGCGGGCAGTTGGACGGTTTCCGCGTGCCGGGCAGCAAGTTCCGCCGGATCCCGGCCAAGGCCCTGCTGAAGTTCATGAAGGACAACAAGATCCCGCTGGACGGGCTGGGCAGCGACAAGATTCGCGTGCTGATCGTCGACGACGACAAGGCGATCGTCGAGTTGTTCGTCGACGTCCTCCAGGACCGACACGAGTTCGAGGTCGCCACAGCCACCACCGGCTACGACGCGGGCGTCGTCACCCAGGAGTTCAAGCCCGACATCGTCGTCCTGGACTACATGCTCCCGGACATCAACGGCAACGTGGTGTGCAGGACAATCCGCGACAATCCGGATCTGGCGCACATCAAGATCCTGATCATTTCGGGTGTGGCCCACCCCAACGAGGTCGAGACGCTCATGCAGGCCGGGGCCGACGATTACATCAAGAAGCCCTTCAATATCGAGAAAGTCATCGAACGGATGCTGGAGTTGGTAGCGGCCTGACGAGAATGCCGCGGAGGGAAAGCCGGTGGCCGAACGGCCCGAACAAAGCGAGTGGTCCGGAGGCAAGCTGACGGCCCGGACTCTGGACGTCATTGTCCAGCGGATGGGAGGCCTGCCCGCATTTCCCGCGGTGGTCACGCGTGTGTTGCGCCGGCTGGCCGAGGCAGGCGAGGCGCCCGACGGCGAGACCCGCGCCACCGCCCGCGACCGGGCGATGGAGTTGATGGCCTGCGACCCGTCGCTGACGACGCGCGTACTGGCCCTGGCGGCCGTGGGATCGGCGAGGCCGGCCGCTTCAGTAGCCCGCGCCGCGGATGCACTGGGGCTCGACGCCGTTCAGGCAGCGGTCCTGTCGGCGGACGTGATGGCCGACGAGGCGGGGCCCGGCGGCGTCGACATACGGGGCCTGTGGCAGCGGTCGCTTGCGCGGGCCGTCGCGGCCCGCATGATCGCTCTGCGACCCGGCGGATTGATCGACGCCGACGAGGCCTGTCTCTGCGGCCTGCTGAACGACCTGGGCATGCTCATGCTCGCGACCTGCATGCCCAAGTGCGCCCGGCGCCTTATCGACGCCGTCGCGGCCGGACAGGGCGATGCAGAGGCCTGCGGGCGGGAGATTCTCGGCATGGGGCCTTCGGTGATCGGCAAGCGGCTGGCCGAGCAGTGGCACCTGCCCCGAGCGGTCAGCGAGACGATCTGGCTGTCGGGTCAGCCGGCCGAGGGCCTGCCCGAGTCGGCTTCCGCTGCGAGGATCGCGACGATCGCACTGGCCGATGCGCTGGCGTGCGATGCGGGGTTCGGCGGGTGGTCAGACGCGCGGCGAGTCGGATCGACCGAGGAATTGGCCGGGCAGTTGGGGCTGGACGACGAAGCCCTGGCGGAGGTCCGACGCGACCTGCCCGAGGTCGTGGAACAGCGTTGGTCGGCCCTGGGCCTGGATGATCCCGACGCGTGCGAACTGTATCGCGAGGCCCTGGCGCGGGCCAATGCAGACCTGGGGCACGCCACCGCCGACCTGCGGCGCCGAGCGGGCGAGTTGTCCGAAGCGGCCGCCGCGTTCGAGCACCTGCGCGGATTTGCCGAGTCCCTCTCGCCCGAGTCAACGGTTCCCGACGTGCTGGAGCGTGCGGCCCGGACGATGGCGGCGGCGATCGGGAATCCGTGCTCGCAGGCCAGGCCCGTCGTGGCCTACGCCGCGGCGCCGCGGGAGGCGACCGCCCTCGTGGTCCGCCTCGCGGGGACCGGGCGGGCCGAGTGGAAAACGGTTGACGCACCGGCGCTGCGGCGCGAGGGGGCCGACAGTGTCCCCCGACAGGCCGCCCAGGCCGTCGCGCTGCTGGCCCGCGATCCGAGCGACCTTACTGCATGGGTGGACCTCGCCCGGACCGTCCACCAGCCGCTTGTCTGCGCGGGGCAGTGGATCGGCGGGGTCTTTGTCGTCCGGCCTGGAGACGGCGAGGCGGCCGGCTGGGAAATCGCCGACGCGGTGGCCACCACGGTGGCGCTGGCCTTGGCGATGGTGCAGAGCCGGTCGGCTGCCGTGGGGGTAAGCGAGGAGTTGGCCGGGGCCTCGCAGGCGCTGGCCGCCGCGCAGGACGCACTGGCCGAAGCCAGGACGGTCTCGACGGCCGGCGAGATGGCTGCCGGAGCGGCGCACGAACTGAATACGCCCCTGGCGATCATCTCCGGGCGGGCACAACTGATGCGTCAGCGCAGCGGCAGCGAGGCCGAGAAGGCGGTTTGGCAACTCATCGCCGACCAGGCCCACATCATCAGCGACATCATCTCCGAACTGGTCGACTTCGCCTCGCCCCCGAAGGCCAGTCCAAGCGAGTTCGACCTCGGCGAATTGCTCGAAGAAGTGGTTAATGCGTTCCGTTTGCCGGATGGTCCTCAAGATGCGCCCCCGGATGTCGATATAGACATTGCCACGGACACTCCTCGAATCCGGGCCGACCGGGCTCAGATTCGTGAAACAGTGCTCGAGTTAATGACCAACGCCGCCACCGCCGACCGCGGGCGGCCGCGAATCAGGCTCGAGGCCGCGTTCGACGAGGTCCGACAGGCGGTCCTGCTGAAGGTCGAGGATTTCGGCCCGGGCATGGACGAGGAAACAGCCGGCAGGGCGTTTACGCCTTTCTTCTCGTACCAGAAGGCCGGCAGGCGCCGCGGCATGGGATTGCCGCTCGTCAAGCGCATCGTCGAGAACAACGGCGGCAGCGTATGGCTCACGACGCGGCGCGGTCAGGGAACGGTTGTTTTTGTCCTGCTGCCTACGGCGTGACGCCGCCCGGGCGTCGCAGGAGGAGATCGGAGCCGATGGTTGACACAGTCAAGGCCAACGTGCTGGTTGTCGATGACGAGCCGCACCTCAGAGATCTGCTCGTCGACGCACTCAGCGCGCCCGACATCGAGGTGACCACGGCGTCGACGGGCGAAGAAGCCGTCGAGCTGGCCGGGCGCTGCGACGTCGACCTGATCGTCGCCGACCTGTTCCTGGGCGACTGCACGGGCCTGGACGTGATCGACCGGATCCGCGACGACCAGACCGACCTGCCCGCCGTCGTCATCACCGGATGCACCGACGCAGCCAATCTCACCGAGGCCTCCCGCCACCGCCCCGCCGAACTGATGACCAAGCCGCTCGATATCGAGCGACTGCAGAAGACGGTTCGGACCGAACTGGCCCGGCAGACCGAACGCCGCAGACAGCAGAGAGACCCCCAGCCGTTCGAGGACCTCTACCACACCGCCAACCGTCAGCGACAGGCCGTCCAGGACAAGCTCGACACCACCTGTGCGGACCTGACCGGGGCGTACAGGAATCTCAGCTCGCAACTGGCGATGCAGAAGGTCGTCCTGGGCTACCAGAACGAACTGCTGGCCGCCAAGACCGACGACGACGTGTTCCGCAACCTGTTCCGCCTGTTCGTCAAGCGCTCGGGCCCGGTCTACGGGGCCGCCCTGGTCTGCGACTCGAATGCGCAACTGAACATCATCGGGCGCTTCGGCGTGCCCTACCCCGACCCGGTGTCGTTCTGCTCGACGCTGGCCGACCCGCTGGCCGACGCGATCCTGGCCACCCCGCAGGTGATGATCATCGACGCCGGGGCAAGCCCCGAGATGTTCGACGAGTCGGTCCGCCGCTACCTGCCCGGCCTGTCCATCCTCCTGATGCCCCTGATCCCCGCACCGGGCGAGTTGATCGGCATGGTCGTGCTCTACCGCAAGGGCGAGCAGCCGTTCACCGACCACGACGTCGCCGTCGCCGAGATGATAGCCTCCCCCACCGCCATCGCCGTCCGTCGAAACGACTGACGCTCGCCGACCCTGCCCGACCCCGTCGTCCTGCCCAGCCGGACCCCCTGGCAGGCGTCAGGCCGCGGCCTAAGCGACGATCTCCCTCCCGGGCGAGTGGCAGGTCCTTTTCCCCACCAAACGCGGCCAGACCCCCTCCACGCCCCCAGGCCGCCCCGGTCGGGTCAAAACGACCCTCGGGGTGTCGGCCGCAAGATCGTCTCTCAGGCCGCTTCTCTGCCCGTCCCAGGGGGTCTGGCCGCTCACGGAGGCCTCACGGGGCGGCGCGACGGTCTGGCCAGGCCCGGCGGGCCGTCCGATCTTAGCCGGGCCCGGAAGGGGCCGGTAGTGATTGCAATAACAGGACTTAGCCCCGCAGGGGCGGCAGAGATCGTCGCAACGAATCGCCCTGTCTCGAGATGCTCTGCCGGCCCGTCGGGCCTTGGGGGCAGTGGAGGGACGCGTTCCGGACCCTGCCGGGTCCGGCTACGATCGGACGGCCCGGCGGGCCTGCGGCGGACCGACATCTCGGAGGCCATACGATTGCCACGCCCCCCCAACGGCGGGTCTCGTCGCGATGGCCCCTGCTTTCCCGTAGCCCTGATCCTCCTACACCTTTGGGACGCTACCAATCCGCATATCTGAACTCCCGTGCTTAACACAAAGTCTCCATATCCACGATATTCCGGGTTAAAGGTAATCGGCCAAGGTGGCGTCGTCGCATCACGAAAGGGCCGGAGCCCAGTAGCCTCAGGGGTCTCCAAACCGGCGGGCTACATGTGATACCTTCCGCTGTAAGAAGGGTTTACGCCAGAAATGTGTCCAATTCGACCCCGTCGCTATCGAAGCGCAACTGGCCGAAAAGCGGTCGTGGTTGTGCTTGACGCCGTCGGGGCCAGCGGATACCGTCAATGGTTAATCGGGCGTGGTTCAAAAGGGCCTGATTTAGGGTAACACTTTGGAGGGATTGTCTG
>CAZVEV010000280.1:0-6917 GCA_964625865.1 uncultured Planctomycetaceae bacterium
TGGCGAAGTTGAAGTATCCGCACTACAGTTCCATCTTCATGCACGGACACCCGCCAGCGGACACGATGGAAGCTGCTGTTGCCAAATCACGAGACTATCTGCTGAAGTGTCGCGGGAAAGTGTCATAGGCTCTCTTGCCCGAACCAGGGGGTGATGCACTCCAAGCGCACCGCCCCTGGAGCGGAATCGCGTGCGTGATGTGCAGGCGGCCCGGGTACTTGCCCCTCAGAATGCTTGCCCGCGTCGGCGAACAGACGCAGCAGGCGACGTTGGTCTTCTTCTTCGCCGCCGGCGACAGGCGCTTGAGGCGGATGTCCTTGAACTCCACGGTCATGCCCTTGTCGTGGATCTGCAGGCCGATGGCGCCGAAGTCCAGGCGGCCTTTCTTCGCGTTGTCGGTGAACTCCGACGCCGGCTTGCCGTTGATGAAGAACTGGAAGTTCCGGCCCCGCGCGATGATGTGGACGTCGTTCCACTGATGCTTGCGGATGTCAGCGAGGGTGACCGCCCCCTTGATGGGACCGGCCTTCGCCTTGCCGTTTTCGTCGATCTCCAGTCGCGTCCCGCGCTTGCACGGATACTCCCTGCGCCGGGCGAAGTGGAAGTCCCACGCCCCGAGGATGTGCGGCCCGATCCCGACGTGGCCGAGGTCGGCGTGATAGCCCACGAACGGGCGCTTGCGGGTCTTGTCCGGCTGGCTGCGGATCTCGATGCCCGTGTTGCCCTTGCCCGGCAGGCGATAGCGCAGCTTCAGTTCGAAGTCGGTCAGGCGCTGGTCCTTCCAGACGAGGTAGGCCAGTCGTTTCGCGCTGCCGCGGCCGACGATGATCCCGTCGCGAACGGTCCAGTCCGAGGCGCTGGCCTTCGGCACGGCGTGCCATCCCGCCAGCGTCTTGCCGTCGAAGATCGACACGAAGCCGTCGGCCGCGGGCTTGGGCGCCTTCCGGCCTCGGACGGCCGCGGGGCAGCACGAGACGCTCAGCAGGATGACGCACAGCACTCGACGCGACAGGTTGGATTGCATAGTGCAGGTCTTTCTGTTGTCGTAACACTCGGATCACGGGCGAGATCCCGATGTACATCGGGATGGTGCATCAGGCGGTCTTCCCGCCGGGGATGACGAACGGCTTGCGGTATGTCCGGGCGTGCAGGGCGTTGGCCTGGTCGCTGTGGGCGCCGGTGAACCGCTCGGTGCGGACGTCCATCGTCAGTGCCGGGCCCAGGACCGCACGGGTCTTGTCCAGGTCGATGCGGTGGGACGCCAGGTGCTCCCGCATTCGGTCAAACGCATCGGTCATGTCGCTGTTGTCCTTGATCCGGGCCCGGATCTCCTCGGCCGATGCCTGGGCCCCGATGCGGTGCGAGATGCTGCCCACGTGGCACAGCGCGCTGGAGAGGTGCCCTTCGACGATATCCGCGCTGAGGTCCTCCCGCTTGCCGCTGCGGACGGCCCCGATGAAGTTCGCCTGGTGGTCGCCCGCGCCGCGGCCGGCAAACTCCTTGATCCGCTTGCCCTTGTTGTCGTACAGGATCCCGCCGCCAAATTCGCCGCACGCGAAGTACCCGCCCTCGCAGTGGACCACGTTGCCGCACCGGATGCCCTTGTAGTGAGGCCAGACGCGGCCGGTCGGCATTCCTCGGACCTCGAACAGGATCCCCGCGGGCTGATAGTCGTAGAAGATAAGCTGCGTGTTGGGGGACTGGCCGTCGTCGTTCCAGACGAACCGCCCGCCGATGCTCAACGTCCGCGGCGCCAGCGTGCCGACGCCGGCGGCGCGGCGACACACGTCCATCTGGTGGATGCCCTGGTTGCCCAGGTCCCCGTTGCCCGTCTCCCATATCCAGTGCCAGTCGCCGTGAAGCCGCCTGCGCATCAGCGGCCTTTTCGGCGCGGGGCCGCACCAGAGGTCGTAATTGATGTGATCGGGAATCGGCGTGGGCTTGCTCACCTTGCCGATGCTCCCCCTCCGTTCGTAGCACAGCCCGCGGACCAGGCGGATCTTGCCCACGTGGCCTTCCTTGATGTACGCGAACGCTTCGGGCAGGCCCAGGTCCGAGCGGAGCTGCGTGCCGGTCTGCACGACCTTCTTGTACTTGCGCGAAGCGGCGATCATCTGGTGGCCTTCCCAGATGTTGTGAGAGACCGGCTTCTCGACGTACACGTGCTTGCCCGCCTGACAGCCCCAGACCGTCACCAGCGCGTGCCAGTGATTCGGCGTGGCGGTGACCACCGCGTCGATGCTCTTGTCTTCGAGGACCTTGCGGTAATCGACGACCGTCCTGGGCCTGTCGCCTGTCTTGAAACCCTTCATCGTCCTGGCCAGCCGGGTGGCGTCCACTTCGCACAGGGCGACCACCCGGACGCCCCCCAGCCCGTGGAACACCCGTGCATGCTGCTGCCCCTTGCCCCCCAACCCCACTATCGCCACGCGGACCTCGTTGTTCGCTCCCACGACCCTGGCCCAGCTCGACGCGGACATGGCCGCCGCCGCGCCGGCGCCGGCCAGCGAACTCCTGATCAATGCCCTGCGATTGAGTGTCTTCATGGCCGATCAGTCCTTTCAGACAGGATGCCGTAGTGTTGAACACGCTTTCCCCCGCCCGGTCACGCACCTCGGACGTTCTCGCCCGCGACGTCCCATCCCGTCGGGCCGGGACGGATCGACCGTCGGCGACCCTTCGGTCCTACAGTTCCGCCTGGTCGAGTCTTCGGATGAAGCTCGTCTTCCGCGCGTGATCCGTGCGAAGGGCTATCAGGTATTGCGCGAACGTCGGGCTTCGATCGTGCAGCGCAGCCGCGTCACGGAGGTCGACCAGGAGTTCGACGGCACGGTCGTACTTGTTCTGCTGCCTGGTCTGAATCAGCATGCGGACTTCGCTTCGCACACCGTCCTCGCGCCGGGCAAGGTCTTCCAGGTACGCCTTTCGTTCGGCAGCCTGTTTGCGCCGCTCGCGTTCTCTCTCCTCAGCCAGACGCTGCCTGCGCTCCTCGACCCGCCGATCTCGCCCGGCGAGGATATCGCTGACGGAGCATGGTCGGTGGGTGTCGGCAGCCGGGCGCGGTTGTGTGCGGTCGAGGTGGCGGCGGAACCGTTTCTGGAGTTCCCACTGTACGGTGGCGTCCCCGGATGCGACTCGGTCGAGAAATGAGTCCTTCTCGGCCTCATCCAGTGATTGGATCCACGACCGCCACTGTTGCTGCGTTTCGCGTGTTTGCTCGGGCAGGGGGGCGCTGGCCTCGGCGGCGGCGGCGAGAATGTCGCCGTCCAGACGCAGGAATCCCGCCAGGGCTTTCAGCGGGGCCGACAGGTCTCTCATCCCCGGCGGCAGGGGGGGCTCATCGCCGTCCTCGGCGAGTCCATACTCCACGTCGAACAGCCACGCGATGTACGGGGCGCGATAATCACCGCGGAGGATGTCGGCGCGGAGTGTCACAAGACTGGCCAGCCAGCCCTCGCCTTCCACCCACTCCCCCCATTCCTCCTCCGAGCAGAAGCTCAATACGACATGGGGACCATACCGCCGAACCGCGAAGTTCTCCTGCGTCTGGTAGGCCTCGAGGGCTTCGACGTCGACGGCATCGGCCGGCACGCGGAACGCCAGCCAGCGCGTGCCCCAGTTCGCCACGTACAGGAACGCATCGAAGTACTTGCGGAGCAGCTTCTCCGGATCGGCCTTCAGGTCGCCCCAATGGTACGTATTGGTGAAACTCGTAGCCGTGATCGTCGCGCGGGTGGAGATGGCACGCAGTTCGCCCATCTCCTTTTCGCTCAGCGGACTGTCGATAGCCTGAAACTCGTAGTACTGGTATTCGCTCATCGTCTTGGCCTCATGAGTAGACGTTCCAGACTTCCACCAGGCGCCATCCGTGGGCCGTCTTGCCGACGCATCCGGCAATCGTCCAGCCGGGCTTGCACGCCTCGGCAGCCGCCGTTGGAACCGGGACGATCATCTTCGCCTCGCCGGTTGCTGTCTCAAGGGCCAGCGACGCCGGGCCCACCGCCCGGACACCGAAGTACGCTTCGGTCCTATCGGTGAAAGGCGTGGTGGTTTCCTGGGCATACGCCGCGAGCATCCGCGCGAGGGCCTCAGCCGCGGGGAGGTCCTTTGACGCCCGGGCCCCGGAGTCGGCCATGTCGTCGCCGCGATCGGTTTCGATGTAGCCCTTGTCAACCAGCCACTTGCCGAGTTTCTTCGTCACCGTGCCCGCCGCCCTGAGCAGATCCTGGCCGCACATCACTTTGCGCGGCATGAAGTAGTTCAAGAATTCGCGGACGTTCTCGGCAATCTTCTCTGCGCCGAAGAACTCGCAGAACTCCCTGTGCTCGGACCCCCTGGCATTGTACCGCTGTTCCCAGGCGGCCATCTCAGCGTTGTCGAGATACTGAGGTGCATAGCCGTCCATCGACGCCTCGAACAGTTGGATGACCGATCGATATCGATTGAAGGTCTTGTCCTTGAGCCTCTGACGTTGCTCGGATAGGAACTCATCGAAGACGGCCTTGATGGGCCTGTCCACCGGTTTGATCGTACGTTTCGGCATGGGTGTGTCCTTTCAGGTTCGCAGCCGGTCCTCAGTGTACCACTGGCGACGGGGCTGTCCATGGTTCGAATAAGAGGTCTCCTGTACAAGCACGCGTAGCAGGCGGCCTGAGGTCCATAGAGGGGTCCAGGCCGCGTGCCGCGAGCGAAAACACCCCTACCCCCGCTGATGGGGCGAAAGGCGGCTGGCATCGATGCCAGACCCCTTAGCCGCCTTCTTGCGGTGTTGCGTATGATTGTCGGGGGATGCCGAACAGGTGTTTGGAGCACACCGTCCGATTAGGGCGGCGGTGATTCCTTTGCCGATCGCCGATCTGCGATTGTCGATTCGCTGGCGCCGCCCACGAGGCAAAGCGTGCGGCCGGTTGCACGCATAGAAGGTGGGCTGTTCATGCCGCGTGCAGCGGTTTGCACGCCTTACCACTGCCGATGCACATCGAAGCCTCGCCGCCCCTTTATGTGGATCACTACCGTGAACTGCCCGCCCTCCTCATCCTGGACACGGGCCTCGTAACCCCTGGGCGCCGGCGAAAGCCCGCACGCGAACGCCCTGCTGACAATCTCCCAGAAGCTCAGGCTGCGGCGCATGTGCAGCACCGCGTATCCCTGCGCGTCTGCCCACTGGCGTATCTTCTGCAGATCGCTTCCCCGCGCTACATATCCTCGCCACAGCAGCACAAAGGCACCTGCCAGCACCGCCACCGTGCACAGTATCACACCGACCATATGACGCTATCTCCCGGACGTCCGCAGGAATGCTCGACCGAACGTCCCGTCAAGTGCTTCCCCGTTCGATACCGGAGAATCCCGAACAGAATCATGCCCGTCCCACGAGAGAATCCTAATCCGTCCCTCCACCCGGAAGCAACGGCAAATCGCCGAAGACACAAAGCAATGACGCCGAGGGCGCTGGGTGGTAGGATGGTACCCCGTGAGGCAGGGCAGTGTCTGACCCGAGACGAAAGGTGAGATTAGTGATGGCTGCGTACCGAATGAGTGTGGGTGTTCTGGTGGTGATGGCGGTAGTGACGGCGGCCGGCGCGGGCGAGTGGTGGCAGTGGCGGGGGCCGGCGCTGAACGGGTCGACCGACGAGACGAACCTGCCGGTCAAGATCGTCAAGGGCCAGACCGTTGCGTGGACCACCGCCATGCCCGGGCCCAGCGGGGCGACGCCGATTGTTGTCGGCGATCGGATCTTTCTGGCGTCTACGCGGTCGCGGCGCGACGACCTGATGGCGATGTGCGTCAGTGCGGCCGACGGTGAGGTCCTGTGGAGCAAGACGCTGAGCCACGGCAAGCCGCCGACGAGGATCGGTGCGATCGCCTCGTGCAGTCCGGTCAGCGACGGCAAGCAGGTGGTCTTCCTGTTCGGCAGCGGCGACATCGCGGCGCTGGACCTGGAGGGCAAGGTGCTCTGGTCGCGCAGCCTGGGCAAGGAGTACGGGCCGTTTGCGATCCGCTTCGGCTACAGCGCCAGCCCGCTGCTGCGCAAGGGACGCCTGTACATCCCCCTGCTGCGGACGGAAAAGCCATGGCCCGGCAATGTGGGCGCCAAGCTGCCCCACGAGACGCCGCTCAAGTCGCTCGTACTCTGCCTCGACGCCGCGTCGGGCAAGACCGTCTGGGCCCGGCAGCGCGACACCGACGCGACGAAGGACTCGCGCGACACGTACATCACCCCGATGGCCGTCGACGCCAAGGGCCGCACCGAGCTGATCATCTGCGGCGGCGAGTTCGTCACCGGCCACGCCATCGAGACGGGCAAGGAACTGTGGCGGTGGGAGTACACCACCACCCGCGAGATCTGGCAGCGGATCGTCTCGTGCCCGGTCATCGTCGACGGGCTTGTCCTGACCTGCCAGGCCCACGGGCGCGGGATGTTCGCCCTGAAGCCCGGCGGGACCGGCACGATCGCCCACGACGACTGCGCGTGGAAGTGGGACGGCGATGCGGCCGACGTGTGCAGCCCGCTGGTCTACCGCGGGTCGATGTACGTCATCGCGGGCGACAAGCGCAAGAAGGTCATCACCTGCATGGATCCGAAGACGGGCAAGATCACGTGGCAGGAGAAGTTCGCGGGCACGGGGCCGTGGCGGGCCTCGCCCACGGGGGCCGACGGCAAGATCTACTGCATCAGCGAGGGCGGCACGTACGTCGTGCTGGCCGCCGGCGACGCGTACAAGGAACTGTACCGCACGTCGCTGAAGGCCCGACCGTGCCGAAGCACCATCGTGGCCGCCGGCGGCAGCGTGCTGATCCGCACTGCCAAGGAGCTGATCTGTCTGCGGAAGGGCGGTGCGAAGTAGCGGCGCATCGGATGCACAGGTAGGGCGTGCAACCAGGTGGCCGGGGGGAGGGCGGGGTACACGCCCCGC
>CAZVEV010000280.1:6927-8340 GCA_964625865.1 uncultured Planctomycetaceae bacterium
GACTGAGTACTCGCGCGGCGTGCAACGAGTTGCACGCCCTACGATAGGCAAAGCCCGCCGCAACGAAGCGGCGCGTTTGACTACCTCGGGAGATATCCAGTGAGAGTCACACTCTGTCTTGCGATGTCTGCGTTGGTCCTCGGGGCGAGGCCGTGCCTGGCGGAATCCCCCGCAGCTGAAGGCGTGCGCGATCTGAAGTCGCCTCACCAGGCCGTGCGCGTTCAGGCAGCCAGGCGTCTGGGACGCCTGGCCGATCCGGCGGCCGTGCCGGACCTGATCGCCGCACTGGCCGCGACCGAGGCACCCGTGCGCCGCGCGGCAGCCCGCGCGCTGGGGGAGATTCGGGACGCCAAGGCGACCGACGCGCTGGTCAAGGCCCTGGGCGACCGCGACGCGAACGTGCGGTTCTACGCCGCCCGCGCGCTGGGGCAGATCAGGGACCCGGCGGCGGGGGAGGCGCTTGTCGGCGCACTGCGGGACCCGCAGTGGCCCGTGCGCAACCAGGCCGCCTGGGCCCTGCGCGGGATCAAAGGCGAGAGGATCGCCTCGCTGCTCGCAGAGGAACTCAAGAGCGAGCACGCCGACACCGCACAGATCATGTGGATTCTGGGCAAGTCGCCGTCGGTCGTCGCCCCCGCGCCGAAACCGCGCGAGTTGATGGCCCACTGGAGCTTCGAGGGCCGCGAGACACAACTCGGCAAGGATATTACGGGCCAGGGAAATGATGGCCAAGTGGTCAAGTGCACGCCCGCGAAGGGCAAGGTCGGTCAGGCGCTGCGGTTCGGCAAGGGGCGGTACATCGAGTTGGGCAAGCCGGTGGGCCTGCCGATAGCCAACCGAGAGTTCACGATCATGGCCTGGGCGAAGCCGGAGCAGCCCGACGGCGTGGTCGTTGCGCGCGGCGGGGCGTTCTGCGGGTTCTCGCTGTATGTCAAGGGGGGCGTGGCGAAGTTCGGCATCCATCGGACGCAGGACGGGCCCGGCTACATCGTCGCCGCCAAGGACAAGGTCGTCGGCCGATGGGTCCACCTTGCGGGTGTCGTCAAGACCAAGCGCATCGAGCTGTACGTCGACGGCAAGCTGGAGGCGAGCGTCAAGACGCCCGGTCCCGTGCCCAGCAACTGCGGGCAGGGGATGGAGATCGGGTATGATGTAGGCAACAGCGCGGCGGAGATCATCGACAGCTTCGTCGGGCTGATCGACGAGGTGAAGATGTACGGCCTGGCCCTGCCCGGCGAGAAGATCGCCGAGCAATGCCGCCCGGCCGCAAAGGAGTGATCGTGAAGACGACCAGAGATATCGCGTTGCACGGGCATCCATCGCATACGGCGATTCCAGGCCCGTCAGGGCCGACAGAAGGTAGCCCCGCCCGTCAGAAGATTATGCAACAAGCCTCCGGAGTCTTGCGGCGTT
>CAZVEV010000281.1:0-8311 GCA_964625865.1 uncultured Planctomycetaceae bacterium
ATACGCCTTCAGCATGATGATGGAAGACATGACAAGCCTCGTTCAAGATCGCACTCAATCGCGTATACCGCTTCTGAGCATCGACAAAGTGGATGTACTAACCGGTTCTCAGTCGATGTCGCCGAGTGCGTATTTCTCTTTGATCTTCAGGCAGGCAAATATGGCTGTTTTCTTCTCTTCGCCCTTTATGAACACCACTTTCCAGATACACCACTCACCTTCAGATTCGCTTTCAACCTGAAACTCCTCGAACTCATACCTGTCACTTGCAGAGAGGTAACCGGCAATTCGCTTTCCCGTCGATTCCAGATAAGCCAGTTCATCCTCGTTGTCGGCATTGCAGTGATCCTTCCACTTTCTGGAAGAGTCACTTCCTCGATAAGCCAGGTAAACTGCGAGGTCTTTGAAATCTCCCTTTCGGGAAATGTCAAACATCTCCTCGATGCTCCTTTTTACCTGGTCCGCCTTGCTCAACCCATCATCGGAATCAGAGCCACATCCCGAACAGAAAACAAGACACATCACTGTGGTCATTGCACAGAACGCCAGTCTCTTCAACCCATCTACCATTTCAGTATTCTCCAGAAGTTGTTTTCCCACAGAAGATCATTCTCTCCATTGGCACAACTCTACACCGACGTGCCCTTTGTTTCCACGCTCTGCAATGATCTGGCAGCGTCCCAAGAGTGTAGGAGGTTCCGGAACGCTCAGGAGTGCTCAGCCAGACCCCCTGGCACGCACGAGGCCACGGCCTGAGCGACGACCAGACCCTCCGAAGTGCAAGGAGGCGTCTTCTGTCGGCCGAGGGCGGCCAAGGGCGTTTACGGGCGTTGGCCGGGGGGGCGTAGACGTGGCATCGGGACCCAACGGCCGATGCCCCTGCGACCCGCCAACACCGGGCTTATCCGGGGACGCCGGGGGGGACGTTGTACTGCTTTCGCAGGCGCTTGAGTTCGAGTTTCATGGCGGCGATTCGGTCCCGGTGGACGGCGGCGGAGTAGACGTTGGTCATCTCGTCGGGGTCGGTCTTGAGGTCGTAGAACTCCCACTGCTCGCCGCCGGGGATGTCGCGGCCGATGAATCGGATGAGCTTGTAACGCTTGTCGGCCACGCCGTCGTGGGCGCGGACGCTGTGTGCACCGCGACCGAAGTACTGGTAATAGAGCGTCTTTCGCCAGTCGGCGGGGGTCTGGCCCTTGAGCAGGGGCACGAGGGATCGCCCCTGCATGTCGGCGGGAATCGGCGCGCCGGCGATATCGAGGAAGGTCTCTGCCCAGTCGATGTTCTGGACCAGGTCGGCGTTGGTCGAACCGGGCTTGACCACGCCGGGCCAGGCGGCGATCAGCGGCGTGCGGAAAGACTCCTTGTACATGAACCGCTTGTCGAACCACCCGTGCTCGCCAAGGTAGAAGCCCTGGTCCGACGAATACATCACCACCGTGTTAGCGTCCAGGCCGGTCTTCTTGAGGTACGTCATCACCCGCCCCACGCTGTCATCCACGCCCGCGATCGAGCCGAGGTAGTCCTTCATGTAGCGCTGGTATCGCCATTTGATGCCTTCCTTCGTGCCCAGCCACGCACTGCCCTTGGCGAGGACCTTGCGGTTGCTCGGCTCGCGAATCTTGTCCCAGGCGGCGCGCTGCTTTTCGTTCATGCGGAAATACGCCCCCCGCTCGCCGCGGGTGAACGGGTGCTTGCGCCCGGCCTTGATCGCTTTCTTGCGCAGGGCCTCGTAGGCCTTCCTGTCACGCTCTGTCACGAGCATCAGGTCGGAAAACGGGTTCAGGTGTCGCGCGACGGTCATCGTCTGTCTACGGGCGGCCACGCCGCGGGTGGCGTAGTCGTCGAAGAGGTTGGGCGGCTCGGGGACCTCCACGTCCTCGTACATCCCGACGTGTCGCGTGGCGGGCAGCCAGTTGCGGTGCGGGGCCTTGTGGTGAATCATGAGCATGAACGGCCTGGACGTATCGCGATCGGACTCCAGCCATGCCAGCGACTTGTCGGTGATGATGTCACTGACGTGACCGACCACCATGTGCGTGCCCTTGGAGCCCAGGAACGTCGGCTGGTAGTAGTCGCCCTGCCCGGGAAGGACGTCCCAGTAATCGAAGCCCTGCATCTGACCGGGCAGGTGGATCTTGCCGATCATCGCCGTCTGGTAGCCGGCCTTCTGCAGGAGTTTGGGGAAGGTCTGCTGCCCCTGGTCGAACCGCGGTCCGTTGGCCGTCATGCCGTGCAGGTGGCTGTGCTTGCCCGTCAGCAGCGTGCCGCGGCTCGGGGCGCAGATCGAGTTGCCCACGTAGCTCTTGTCGAACCGCATACCCGCCGCGGCGAGCTTGTCGATGTTCGGCGTGGGATTGAGCTTCTTCAGCCGCCCGCCGTAGGCGCCGATCGCCTGGTAGGCATGATCGTCGGAGAATATCCAGACGATGTTCGGGCGCGACGGGGGCTTCCTGGCCGCATTGAGAAACCGACCGCCCAGGGCCGCCGAGGCAATGCCCGCGGCGGAAATGCTCTTGAGGAAACCTCTTCTCTTCATGTCATTCGCCTTCCAGTGTGTTGCCTGCGCGGTCGGACCCGTCCGGAACGTCACGCCATCATAGGCACGCGGGACACTCAGTCGCCCGGGCGTCTCCAGGGGACCTTCGAGGCCTTGGCGATGTGAGCGGCCAGTGCGTCGTGGAGGAGCTTGTACTTCGGGTGGTTCTTGCCGAGGTCGGTCTTCTCGCCCGGGTCATCCTTGAGGTTGTACAGGCGGTACTTCTCGTGAGCGGTGTTCTGCGTGAGCTTCCAGTCGCCGTACCGTGCGGCATAGTAGACCTTGCCCTTGTAGTGACCGCCTTCGAGTCGCACCCAGAACAGGAAGCGGTCTTCCGGCGGCTGGGCCTTGCCCAGCAGCGTCGGCAGGATGGAGCGGCCCTCGATGGCGTGCGTGAACTTCGCCCCGGCCGCGGCGCAGATCGTGGGAAACAGATCCATCGTCATCGCCAGTCGGCTCGCCTTCGAGCCGGGGGCGATCTTGCCGGGCCAGACGGCGCACATCGGCACGCGGATGCCCCCCTCGTCCATACTCTGCTTGCCGCCCTTGAGCGACCCGTTGTTCGCCTTGACGTTCGACTGCCCGCCGTTGTCGGAGGTGAAGATCACCAGCGTGTTGTCCGCCTGCCCGGTCGCCTTCAGGGCCGCCATCACCTTGCCGATCCCGTCGTCCATGTGCTCGATCAGGGCCACCAGCTTCGCCCGCCTCTTGTCGATACCCTTGGCGCGGGCCTCGACGCGCTTGAACCAGTCCGCCGGCGGCTGAATGGGCGTGTGCAGGGCGTTGTAGGCCAAGTACAGGAAGAACGGCTCGGGCTTGTCGGCCCGGTCGCGCAGATAGTCGATCGCCCACTCGGTGAACAGGTCGGTCGCGTGGCCCTTGGGGTCGATTTCCTTCCGACCCAGCCGCATGTAGTTGATGCCATGGCGACGGTGCTTGTAATAGTCGTCCATCATGTCGCCGAGGTAGCCCTTGAAGTAGTCGAACCCGCGCTGGGTGGGCGTATTGGGACTGCCCACGCCCAGGTGCCACTTGCCCACGATCGCCGAGTGGTACCCCGCTTGCTTGAGCGCCTGGGGCAAGAGGACGGCGTCGGGTGTCAGGTGGCCCCAGTTGCTCCGCGCGTGGGTGCGGATCACGCCGGGGACGCCCACGAGGTCCGGGTAGCGCCCGGTCAGCGTGGCCGCTCGGGTGGGTGAACAGACGGGGCAGTTCGCGTAGAACGGATCGACGCGCACGCCGGAAACGAACAGCTTGTCGACGTGGGGACTCTTGAGGTCGGTGGCGCCGAACGCCGCCTGGTCGCCGAAGCCCAGGGCGTCGACGTGTATCCGCCGTATGTGGGGCTTGCCGGTCTTGGCGGTCGCCGCCGGGGCCCGCCCCGTCATCGCCGCGGCCGCGGCGCCAACGCCCATCATCTTCACGAAATCACGCCGAGTGCGGTTGTGTGTGCTCATGGTCTTTCCTCTGTTGAGTATGCGGTCTAGACGATGTCCAGCGGGTCGCGGTCGGCCGCCGCGGGGGCGACCTCGAGGTCTCCGAAGACGTCGCCCAGGTGTTCAGCCAGTCCGTCCATCGCCATGCGTTCGGAGTTTCCGTGCCCGAGGCAGACGACGGTCAGCCCGGCGCCGGTCGCTTCGAGCAGATCGCTGTGCTTCATTTCGCCGGTGAGGTACAGGTCGGCGCCGGCGGCGATTGCGGCGCGGAACAGCGGCCCGCAGGACCCGGCCCCGCAGGCGGCGGTCGCGACGGTTCGGGCGGTGGTGTGGCCCCGCCCGTGGGCGACGAGGGCCTTCTTCAGCCCGGCCGCCCGTTTGATCCGCCGCACCAGCGCGCGGACGGACACCGGCTTGCCCAGCGTGCCCACCCGCCCGTTGCCCGTGCCCTCGAGGTAGCCCTCGACGGGATAGACGTCGATGGCGGGCGTTTCATAGCTGTGGACGGCGCGGATGGCGTCGCAAACGGCCCCCGCCTGCGCGCGCGGCGCGATGGCCTCGAGCCGCAGTTCCTCTGCCGTCTCGTGCTGCTCGGCCTGCCCGATCGTCGGGTCCGTGTCGGGCCCGCCGCAGAACGTGCCGATCCCGTGACTGAAGAACGCGCAGTCGTAGTAGTTGCCGATGTGCCCCGCACCGGCCTCAAAGGCGGCAGTGGCCACCGCCGACAGGTCCGACGGTGGAACGAAGACGACGATCTTGACCTGCGCCGAGTCGACCGTCTGCTCCAGGGGCCTGACGTCGCGAAGGGCCATCGCCTCGGCAAGATAGTCGTTGGTCCCGTGCGGCGCGGCGTCGAAGTTGGTGTGCATGCAGTAGACGGCGATTCCGCGCCGCACGGCCTGGTAGACCACCGGCGCCGACGCGGGCGTGACGCGTTTGATGTCCTTGAAGATGATCGGGTGATGCGCGACGACCATCTGGGCCTTGCAGTCGACGGCCTCGTCCAGGACGGCGCCCGTGGCGTCCACGCACGTCAGCAGGCGCGTGACCCGCCTGTTCGGATCGCCGGCCAGCAAGCCCACATTGTCCCACTGCCCCGCCCAGGTTGGAGGGGCGATGTGCTCCAGCACGTCAATGATGTCTGAAACCTTCATCGGATGACTCCTTGGCGGCCTGCGGCGGACACTCGCTGTCGAGCAGTTCGCGATAGGCGGCCATGATTCTCTGCGTTACAGGCCCGGGTACCCCCTTGCCCACGTCATGCTTCTCGATGCGAATCACCGGCCGGATGCCCGCGCACGATGAGGTCAGGAAGACTTCCTCGGCCTCGAGCATGTCGTGGACGGTCAGCGGCGTCTCGGCGTCGCAGGGGATTTCCTCGTCGCGGCAGATCTCGAACACCGCCTGTTGGACCACGCCGCCGAGGACGGGCGTCTCGCGCGGGGGCGTGCGGACGGTGCCGTCGGCAACCAGGAAGACGTTGCAGAAGCACGCCTCGGCGAGGTGGTTGTCGGCGGTGTACCACAAGGCCTCCTCGGCCCCCCGGGCCGCCGCCTCCTGGCGGGCCAGCACGCGCGGGAAGTAGCAGCCGGTCTTGACGCCCGTAGTGGGCGACTCGGGCACCTGGCGGAACGACGAGACGATCACACCGATGCCCTGGGTGTACCACTCGGCGGGATACTCGGCCATCGGGTCGGCCGTGATGACCGTGGTCGGCTCGTCGCGCCCCACCGCGCCGGGAGACAGCGTGATGCGGACCCGCGCGTCGGTCAGGCCGTTGGCGGCCAGCAGTTCATCCACGCCGCCCCGCAGCGACTCGGCCGTCGCGTCGGTGCGGAGGTCGAACAATCCAACGGTGTCCAGCAGGCGCTTCAGATGTCGGTCGAACCGGAAGATCGCCCCGTTGCGGGCGAGCATGGTCGTGAACACCGAGGCACCGTGGAGGAACCCGGCGTCGGCGACGCTGATCTTCGCGTCGTTCGCGGGGACGATACGGCCGTTGAGATATACGTTACGCGTTGACATAGACATGCCAGGAGTCTATTGCCCCGGGCACGCAATATCAATCACTCGCCGCGCCGAAGGACCCGGGCCTGGACTTTCCTGCTCGCCGAGGCAATCATTGCCCGTGTCGGACGGGACACTCCAATGCTGCTGATGAAGAAGATCTACTTCGACGCGATCCGTCGAGGCGAGAAGACCACGACGCTTCGCTACTGGCGGCGGGCCCAGGTCCGCGCGGGGGCGATCCATCTGATCCGCGGCCTGGGCAAGGTCCGCATCGACGAGGTGACGATCGTCCAGCCGGCCGACCTGACCGATGACCACGCCCGGGCCGACGGGTTCGACGACCTGGCCGCCCTGCGGGAGGCCCTGGACGCGATGTATCCGCCCGACCGCCGCGACGGGCGTCAGTTGTACCTCGTACGGTTCACGTTCCCGGCCGATCCGGCCTAGTGTCCCATTCTCAGACGTGTGTGCTCATCAGTGTCAGTTGTCCGGCCTTGACGCCGCGGGTGGCGACGATCGCATCGGCCATGCGGCGCAACTGGGCCGCCGTGCCGCGCATGATGATCACTTCGAGACAGTCGTGATGGTCCAGGTGCACGTGCTGGCTGCACAGGATCGCGTGGTGGTCTTCGTGCTGGAGGCTGGCCAGTTCCTGCGCCAACTGCCTGGCCGAGTGGTCGTAGATGATGCTCAGGCTGGCCACCACGCGGGCCTCGGGGTCGGCCCATTCGGCTTCTACCAGCGCCGCCCGCATCAGGTCGCGCACGGCCTCGCTGCGGTTGCCGTACCCGCGCCCGGCCATCCAGTCGTCGAACTTCTCCAGCAGGCCCCGGTCGATCGCCAGCGCCGTTCGTGTCAGGTCGCTCATAGCCGTCTCTCCACGGTCGCATTGTATGCCCCCGGCGCCCGGCCTGCCAGCGCGGGCCTTGCCCGTCGACAGGCCCCCGCGTATGATCCCCATATGCTTGGCGCGCTGCATGTTATCGACCGGACAACGCCCCGTGACTGCTTGCGGCAACTGCGGTTGCTGCTGGGTGAGAGGGACCACGTAGTCTCCGTGGGCCCGCCTCCGGAGGCCCTGGGCCAACTTGGGGCCCCGGCCCTGCCGGTCAGGGCCCTCCACTGTCCGATGGGCCTGGCCCGCCTGGGCGGGATGGCCCTTGCGAAGCTGACCGACAAGGCCTCGCTGATCCACGCGTGGTCGCGATTCTCGGCTTCGGCGGCCGTCGTGGCAGGTGACCGGCGTAAGCTGCCGATCCTGCTGTCGCTTCCCTGCCTCGGCGACAAGAGCGCGATGCAGAGCTTGCACACCGAGTCCGCCCGGGATGCCGTCAGCGTGACCGTTCCGACCCGCGCCGCTCGCGATGCCCTGCTCTCGCTGGACGTCGACGCCGCACGTCTCCACGTCCTGCCCCCCCCCGCCAAGCCGCTGACACGACAGGCCGAAACGCGCCGACGGGTCCGCCGCGCATTGGGACTGGCCGACAGCGACTTCGTGATGGTGCCCCTGGGCGAAATGGCCCGACAGGGCGGCCAGAAGTTCGCCACCTGGGTCCACGCGCTTGTTCACCCGCTCCGCCCCGAACTCAAGATCGTCCTGCACGGCGGCGGGACCTATCTGCCGCGAGTGCGGCGGTTCGTCGAATCGTCGGGCTACGGCTATGCCGTGTCGCTGACGGGGGACGAGTTCCCTCTTGCGGACATCCTGGCCGCCGCGGACGTCGCGACCCTGCTGTGCAGCCGCGATTGCGGTGTGGCGGACCTGGCCGCCGCCCTGGCCGCCGGCGTGCCCGTGGTGGCCTCGCGAAGGCCGGACATCCTCGAATGCACCGATGACGGAGATGCGGCGCTGCTGGTCGAGCCCGGCGTCCACCTGAAGGCCTCGCAGGCCGTCCTGGGCCTCATCGAGACCGACGGTCTGGCCCCAGACCTCGCCGACCGTGCCCGTGCCTTTGCACGCATTGCTTTCGGTCGCGAGACCGTCCGCAGCCTCCTCGACGATATCTACGCCACCGTCAAGGCAACCGCCACCTGAACCCGCCGACGGACGCAGATCCTCCCTGCCCCCTATCCCCTAAACCCTACACCCTTCCTTATCCCCTTGATTTTCGGCCTCAAACGTGGTCCCATGCGCGTATGAGTGACACATACTATGTGACAACACCGATTTACTACGTCAACGACGTGCCCCACATCGGGCACTCGTATACGACGATAGCTGCCGACGTCCTCGCGCGGTTCTTCCGCGCCGACGGACGCGACGTTCGCTTTCTGACCGGGACCGACGAGCACGGGATCAAGATCGTCAAGGCCGCCGCCGAAAAGG
>CAZVEV010000282.1:0-8301 GCA_964625865.1 uncultured Planctomycetaceae bacterium
CCCCCCCCCCCCCCCCCCCCCCCCCCCCCCCCCCCCCCCCCCCCCCCCTCAAGGGAGAAAGCGGCCGGCGGCGGTCTGATGCAACCGTTGGCTTTTCAAGGCCTTGCGCGGAGATCGCCGTCTCGGGCCCACGCGGCGGGCGTGCTAGTGGAACGGGTTCTGTGATGCTGAGGGGGGCACGTCGGTCAGGGGCAGGCGGCGGAAGTACTGCTCGCCGAAGACGCGGTCGTACTGGAGCATCTCGTAATCGCGCGCCAGGTCGGAGGCCAGCACGTCGGCCAGCGGTATCATCTGTCCCCCGCTGTCAATGCACCCGCTGACGCTGAAGACCGGGTAGGTCCGTTTGCACTTTTCCAGGAAGCGGAAGAACGGCGGCAGGGGCCGGCCGAGCATGCGCAGAATCAGCGGGGTCAGGTAGCACATGCTTTGGCGCCTGGGCTCGTCGGGGGGCAGCGACAGGCCGCAATTGCTCCAGAAGACCGCGAAGATCGTCTTGAAATGCAGCGGGTTGCTCGTGGGGTCGCGGTAGAAGCCGGTCCGGCGGTAGATGGCGTAATCGGCGCCGAGCGAGGGCAAGTGGTCGCCGTAGAACACGATCAGCGTCGGGCGCGTGTCGACGGTCTTGAAATGCTCGATGAACGTCGCCAGGGCGCGGTCGGCGGCGCGGAGAGAGCAGACGTACGTCTCGAGGAACGCCTGCTGATCGCTGCTGAGCGTGCCCGGCGGTGCGGTGAAGTTCGCCGTCTCCGTACGGTTCGCATAGAGGTGAGGCTCATCGGTGTAAGGCCAGTGGGTCTCCATCGTATTGACGCTGATGAAGAACGGCTTGGCCGGGTCGGCGGCCTTGATGTCGTCGATCAGGCGAATCGTCTCGGCGTAGGTGCACGCATCGCTGATGTAATAACCCTGCTTGCGGATGTCCCGCCACAGGGGCGCCGCGTGGAAGACCTCGAAGCCGAGGAGCGGCTGGACCTGACAATCGTTGAAGTAGGACTGCTCCACACCGTGCTGGGCGATGGTGCGATACCCCGCGTTGTACAGCGTGCTGGCCAGCGACGGGATCGGCTGGCGGATGTAGTACTTGTACGGCGTGGTCTCCGGCGGGAAGAAGGCCATGTTGCATCCGGTCAGCACCTCGAGTTCCGAATCGCACGTGCCGCCGCCGAAGACAGGCGCGACCAGGTCGAGCCGGCCGAACCGCTCGCCCAGGCGGCGAATCGTGGGGATCGGGTCCGAGCCGAACGTCACCTTCTCCAGTTTCGTCACGTCCCAGACCGATTCGCCCAGGATGAGTATCACGTTGACGGGCGTCTCGGGCTCGCCCTGGGCGGTCCGGTTCGGCGGGCCGGCACTGTCCAGGACGGCCTGTTCGCTGTAGTCGGCCGGTTCGGGCACGTCGAGGTCCTGGATGTGGGCGGTGAAGGCCAGCAGGACCCCCGCGCGGGCGTAGGACTCGTTCTGGGTCCAACTGAGGTCGAGAATGTACTCGTGGATGGGCCTGTAGATGCTGTACGGGCGCGAGAACCACGAGGCGAAGCAGGCCAGGCACAGCACGCCGCCGGCCAGGCGATAACGAAGGGGCATCCGCGTCCGCTTGCCGCGGGGCAGGAGCATCCACGCGACGACCATCACCGGCAGCAGCCCCACCAGGACCAGCAGGTTCGGCCAGTAGCCCAGCAGCACGCCGAACTCGATCACGTTGGCCGTCTCGCCCACCAGGGCCAGGTCCCACGGATACAGCGCGACCCCGAGAATGCCCGTCTTCATCCAGTGGGCCACGCTCAGGACAAGCGCCACCGCCAGCGTCATCAGGCAGGCGGCGCGAAAGCGGTTGGTCAGCACGGTGAAAAACAGCGTCAGCAGGCCCATCAGGGCGATGTTCAGGACGATGATCCCCGGCTCGCGGAGCCACAGACCGAAGGCATACGCGGACCGGACGGCGGCGATTTCCGCAGACAGGGCGATCAGGAAAAAGAACGCCGCCGGCGCGACGACGGCCATCCAGCGCCGCTGGCGCAGCGCGATCAGACGCGCGAACCGGTCGCGGAACGGGCGGGTCGGCGTGCGTGTGTCGGTATCGGCAGGCGGCGGATCCATAGGTCTTTCAGCATAGGGTCCCTCTCCGGACCCTGCAAGCCGGGTGGGCCTGTCAGTATCGAAAACCGTGGGCCGGACAACTGGCCCGCTGAAGCGGCCAGTCCGAATGGCGCCCGCGACGGCGGCGGGCCTGCTATGCGGCCCGTCTGCGGCGGCGCAGGGCGCCCAGGGCCCCGCAGACCAGCAGCGCCAAGCTGCCCGGTTCGGGAATAGCCGAGCGCAGGGGCGCGAAGTCCTGCACCCTGCCCCCCCACTCGTTGGGCATGCCGAACGAGGTGGATTCCGTGTCGTCGAATTTCTCCCCGTCCACGATGGCGGCTGACGGATCGTCTTCAAGTCGCCCGGCCTCTTCGTCGTTGATCCCGCCGCCCTTCCAGCCTTCGATGGCCTCGCCGATCGGCCCGAACACGAGCAATCCACCGGCGTCGTAGATCGAGATTTCCCAGTCGTCCGGCCCGACGGAGAAGTCGCCCGCCTCGTCGCCGTCGACGTTGGTCTCCGTCGTGATCAGCGGCAGCGTGGTGTCCTTCTCCTGGCGCGTGCTGACGTGGATCCACCAGTCTCCGCCCGCCGGCAGCGGGTTGTAGCTGGTGTCCGTGCCCAGGTCGATCGTCACGTCCACGTCGCCGGCGTCCACGCCGTCGGTGAAGTTGCGATCGTTGCCCCCGCCGTCCCAGTCCGTGTCGACGCCGATGCTCTCCTTCTCGCTGATCGTGATGATCGTGCCCGACCGCAGGGCCCCCCAGGGCCCCGGACCCGCCGAGAACGTGATGATGCCCTGCTCGACGTTCGAATCGCCGTACCACGGGTCGCTGCCGTCGGTGTCGGACGCCCCCGGCTCGGCCCACCGCAGTTGCCACCCGCGAATGTCCAGGAGGTCCTGGATGACCACCAACTCCACCCAGTTGCCCCCGTTGCCCTCGATCCGCCCGTCAGGCAGGCCGGGAATCGTCTTGAAGTACGCGTCTTCCTTCGACGTGTCGGCCTTGTACGACCCGCCGGCGAGATACCGGCTGGCACTGACGGCATTGTACTCGTTGATGATCATCGCCGCCCCGTTAGCCGAATCAGCCGGCCCGAGCACGGCCAACCACGTGGCCACCAGAACCACTGCGAGGGACTCGATGGCGGAAAGACGACTGCGTGAGCTTGCGCGAGCCATGGTACGTTCTCCTTTGACTGTACTGCCTGTTGGGCACTCGCATGGCTGTTGGGCGGCTGAGCGGCCGCTATCGGTCAACAGTGAGCGCGAGCTTGAGCTTTACGGTGTGAGTTTACACGACCGGGGCGAGACCTGTCAAGGGGTGAGGCGAATCATTTTGCCGCACCCCGGCCAAGCCCCGTAGCCGCCTCCCAGCCGCTTGCCGCGCTCGAAGACACCCTCTCCCCCCTCGGCCCGGAGATCGTCGCTCAGGCCGCGGCCAAATGCGTGCTGGAGGGTCCGGCTGAGCCGTGCCGGTTATGCGGCGTCCGATTGCCCGGTGCCGTCGGCTGCGGCGCAGCGGCACCCGCGCGCAGAGGCAAGGCAGGCACGGCCCTCCGCTGCGCGCAGGACCGTGGCACCCGTGCCGCATCGCGCTGCGTGTTGCGTTCTCAGCCGCCACCGGGCATAATGCCGCCCGAGGTCTGCAAGCCCATGAATCGATTGACACCACAACGTGCCGTCGCGATCGCCATGGCCATCGCGGCAGCCGCCGCCGGCTGCGTCGGACCGGCCGACGGCGGGGGGCCCGCTCCCCTGCCGCCCGCACCGACCCCGATCGCCGCCGGCGACCAACCCCTGAAAGGGAACCCACCCGTGACCGAAAACGAACCGACCAAGACCGTCGTCGTCATTGAGACCTCGATGGGCACGATCAAGGCCGAACTGTGGGCCGACAAGGCGCCCGTCACCGTCAAGAACTTCCTGACCTACGTTGACGAGGGGTTCTTCGACGGGCTGATCTTCCACCGCGTGATCAAGGGCTTCATGATCCAGGGCGGCGGGTTCGACGCCGACATGAAGCAAAAAGCCACCCGCGATCCGATCACGAACGAAGCGGCCACCGGCACGCCGAACAGCCGCGGCACGCTGGCGATGGCTCGGACCAACGTCGTCGACAGCGCCACCGCCCAGTTCTTCATCAATCTCGTCGACAACGACTTCCTGAACCACCGCAACCAGACGCCCCAGGGGTTCGGCTATTGCGCGTTCGGCGAGGTCACCGACGGAATGGACGTCGTCGATAAAATCGGCGCCGCAGCCACCGGGCGCGTGGGCCACTTCGACGACGTGCCCCTCCAGGCCGTCACTATCACGAGCATCCGCCGCGAACAGTAGCCTCCGCGCCAATACGAGCGATGGGACGTACCAAGAGGAACCCCTTTTTGAGGACAAGAAGACGATGATGCGAATCCAGACACTCCTTGCCATTGCCGCGACCGCTTCGCTCATGCTGGCCCTTGGCTGCTCGGATAACGAGCCCGCCGGGCAAAATGGTGAAGGCACCGGAAAGGGCACGGGCAAGCCGGCCCCCAAGCCCACCCCGACGAGCAAGCCGGCGCCCAAGCCCACGACCAAACCTAAACCCAAGCCCACACCGACCCCGACGCCCACGCCGACGGCCGCCCCCGTGGTCGTCATCGAAACGTCAATGGGTACGATCAAGGCCGAACTGTGGCCCGACAAGGCGCCGATTACCGTCAAGAACTTCCTGCGCTACGTGGATGAGAAACACTTCGACGGGCTGATCTGGCATCGCGTGATGAAAGGCTTCATGATCCAGGGCGGCGGGTTCGACGCGAGCCTGCGCCAGAAGGCCGTCCACGATCCGATCAAGAACGAGGCGGCCACCGGCAGGCCCAACGACCGGGGCACGCTGGCGATGGCACGGACCAGCGTGATCGACAGCGCCACCGCCCAGTTCTTCATCAACCTCGTCGACAACGACTTCCTGAACCACCGCAGCAAGACGGTCCAGGGCTTCGGGTACTGTGCGTTCGGCAAGGTGACCGAAGGGATGGACGTGGTCGACAAGATCGGCGCCGTGCCGGTAGGCAATCTCGGGGGACACGAGAACGTCCCGACGACCACCGTGCTCATCAAGAGCATCCGCCGCGCGCCGTAAGCGCCTAGTCGATCACACTCGCCCCGGCCGCGGCGCGGGTGGCGAAGACCGGGCAGCGACGCCCGTAGCGCTCGGCGTAGCCGTCGGCCACGGCGGCCGCTACCGCGTCGGCTGACGCGGCGTCGACCAGGACGATCGCGCACCCGCCGAACCCGCCCCCGGTCATGCGGGCGCCGTAGACCCCCGCCTGCCCGCGGGCCATCTCCACAATCGCGTCGAGTTCCTCGCAACTGACCTCGTAGTCGTCGCGCAGCGAGGCGTGCGAGGCGTACATCAACTCGCCGAACGCCCCCCAGTCGCCGGCCTCCATCGCCTCAACCGCGTCGAGCGTGCGATGGATCTCGCCCACCACGTGGCGGGCCCGCATCAGCTCCTTACTCGCCAGCGTCCCGTCGGCCTCGGCGGCGGCGATCGCGGCCTGGTCAACGTCGCGGAGCATCTTGACGCCCAGCGCGGCCGCGGCAGCGTAACACTGGTCGCGGCGGGCCGCGTAGCCCCCGTCGGTCAGGTCGTGCTTGACCTGCGTGTCAGCGACCAGGATCTCCACGCCCGGGTCGTCGAAGCGGACCTGGCGGACGGCCCCGTCGCGACAGTCCAGCAGCAGGGCCCGCCCGGCCTGGCCCATCACGGAGATCGCCTGGTCCATGATCCCGCAGGGCGTGCCCGCGTAGTCGTGCTCGGCTTTCTGGCAGATCAGCGCCAGTTCGTACGGTTCGACGCTCGCCCCGGCCGCCGTCAGCAGGGCCAGCGCCGTCGCGACCTCCAGCGACGCCGACGAGGACAGCCCCCCGCCGATCGGCACGGTGCTGTTAAACAGGATGTCGCACCCGACCAGCGCCTCGCCGCGCGCCACCAGCCCCGCCGCCACGCCCTTGGGATAATTCGCCCACTTCGGCTCGCCCGGCTCGATGGCCTCGTCCAGCGCCAGCGACGCATCGAGCCCCTCCTGCTGAAGCGACGCGACGCACACCGTCTTGTCATCGCGCGGCGCGTAAGCCGCCACCGTCTCCAGCTCAATCGCTAT
The DNA here is from genome assembly GCA_964625865.1 of uncultured Planctomycetaceae bacterium. Classification (GTDB taxonomy): domain Bacteria; phylum Planctomycetota; class Phycisphaerae; order SM23-33; family SM23-33; genus CAZVEV01. The sequence goes on from CAZVEV010000282.1 coordinate 6,229, forward strand.
CGGCAGGACGTACCCGTCGTTGTAATCCGTGTGTTCCCCGATCAGGTTCACCCGTCCCGGCGCCCGCACGCACCCCGCCGCCGCCCGCCCGAACCTGCCCTCAAACGCCTGCTTCAGTTCGTTGGTATCCATGGCCCCGGACCGTATCGCCGGCGCTGCGCAATGTCAAGTTCGAGCGCTCGGCGGTGTGTTTCAGATTGCCTAAGGCGGATATCCACGATAGAATCACTGCCTCACCGGATCTGACGTATCGGATATCGTTAAGGCATGGGAAAACAAGCGGACATTCCGGCTTTGGGCAGCGCCTCTAAGGACGCCGTGTTGCTGGAATACGCACCGCCGCGCATCGCGAGCATGCCCAAGACCCAAAGCGCGATTCCCGAGTTGGCCAAAGACGAGGTCGCCACCCGCGACATCGAGACGATTCTGCCCACGCTGCCCACGTCCCATGAAATGCGCCGCGGAGACGCGCGGGAATTGGAGTTCCTGCCGGACAACAGCGTTCACCTTGTCCTGACCTCGCCTCCGTACTGGACGCTGAAGCAGTACAACGACAGCGAGGGCCAGTTGGGCAGCGTCGACGACTACGAGTGCTTTCTGGTCGAGTTGGACCGTGTCTGGACACACTGCTTCCGGGCCTTAGTTCCCGGGGGGCGGTTGATATGCGTTGTGGGTGACGTCTGTCTGTCTCGGCGGAAGAACAACGGCCGGCATACCGTGGTGCCTCTGCACGCCTCGATCCAGGAACACTGCCGCCGGATTGGCTACGATAATCTCGCTCCAATCATCTGGTACAAGATCGCCAACGCGACTCTCGAGGCATCTGGCAACGGCGGCGGGTTCCTTGGCAAGCCCTACGAACCCAACGCGGTCATCAAGAACGACGTCGAGTTCATCCTGATGGAGCGAAAGCCCGGCGGATACCGGAGTCCGGGCTTCCTTGAACGAGCCTTCAGCGTCATTCCCGACACCTTGCACAAGACGTGGTTCCGCCAGATCTGGGCCGATGTTCCCGGCGCGTCGACACGGAACCATCCGGCCCCATTCCCGGTCGAACTGGCTACCCGCCTTATCCGGATGTTCAGTTTCGTCGGCGACACCGTTCTGGACCCGTTTCTCGGGTCGGGCACAACCGCCCTTGCCGCCTGGCAGACCGGACGAAACAGTGTTGGAGTCGAGATCGATGATGCGTATCTGCAGGCTGCTGCTCGGCGATTCCGCAGGCACACCAATACGCTGGGCAGTCACCATCAACTCGACGTGTTCGAATAGGGGCCGACATGAGCGTGGACGTGTCCGCACTGGACCGAATGATGCCGCAGGCCGTCAAGCACTTCTGGAAGGCCAGGAGGCGGGCCGTATCAAGCCAGAAGAAACGCGGTGGGGCCGATCAGGGCAATCGTTCCGGAGTGACGGCCGGCAAGAACCCCGACGGCTTCGTGGCAATGGTCCGCCAGATCATCATTGACAACGGGCTGCCCAAAGCAGAAGTCTACACCACCGGCCGCGGGGAATTGGCCATCCCCGGCTTCTATCGCCCGACGAAGATCTGGGACTTGCTGGTGGTCAATCGGGATCGGCTCGTCGCGGCGGTCGAGTTCAAGTCCCAGGTCGGCCCGTCCTTCGGCAATAACTTCAACAACCGTGTTGAAGAGGCCCTTGGCAATGCGACGGACCTCAATACGGCCTTTCGGGAAGGGGTGTTCGGGCAGAGTCCCAAGCCGTTTGTGGGCTACTTCTTCGTGCTCGAACACTGCCCGAGATCAACCGCTCCAGTACGCTTCATCTCGCCACATTTCCCTGCCATGCCGGAATTCGAGAACACCAGCTACGCCGCGCGCTATGACATTCTGTGCCGCAAACTCGTCCACGAGCAACTGTACGACGCTGCCACGCTCGTCCTGACCGAAGCCAGCGCTGTCCGAACCGGCGAATTCCAGACCGCCAGCGAGATGACGACACCTCATCGCTTCGCAGCAACTCTCGCGGGGAGGATCGTCGCCATTGCAGCCCAATAGCACCCCACGCTGCATCGGACAGGTGGCGTGGTTTGACGCGAAGCGGCAACCACGG
>CAZVEV010000283.1:0-8296 GCA_964625865.1 uncultured Planctomycetaceae bacterium
TGTCCTCGACGTTCACGCCGTAGTTGCCGATCAGCGGATAGGTCATCGTGACGATCTGCCCTGCGTAGGACGGATCGGTCAGGACCTCCTGGTATCCGGTCATGCCGGTGTTGAACACGACCTCGCCGTCGGCGGTGCCGTCGGCCCCGAAGGCCGTGCCCGTGAACACCAGTCCGTCGGCCAGGGCCAGTTTGCATGGTTTCGCAGTGGACATTCGTTTACCCGACCCATCTCGCCGCTGCGTGCATACAGCGACCGATGCGCATGATCCGCAGGTGAGAATGATCCTCGGCACCTGCTCAGCCGGACATCGCCCGGCTGAGCAGGTCCGTCGGATCTTGGTTGTCCCGTCGGCTCAGGTCGTGTTCACGCTGGGCCGACGGTCCGGCAGACAAATCGTCTAGCCGCCACGGACGACGTTCGACGCCCTGGGGCCCTTTTCGCCCTGGACCACGTCGAACGTGACGGACTCGCCTTCGGCGAGCGTCTTGAAGCCTTCGCCCTGGATATCGTTGTGATGGACGAAAACATCCTCGTTGCCGCCATCAACTTCGATGAATCCAAAACCCTTGGTCTCGTTGAACCACTTCACTTTGCCACTAGCCATTCAATGGCTCCTTCAGAAAACTGGCACGTCAAATTTGCATTAGATAGAGCGAGGCACACACACGCCTTGCGGGGGGGGATACGCTGCTTCTCACAGAGATATGTCACACCCGATGAATCCTGCAAACACGCCCCGATGCCACACGGAGCTTGGCCGGCGAGACGGGAAAACGCTTCCACGAACAGCTCGCCAACACTTTCAACATCCAATAGTATAGGGGGTGTCGCGGGGAATGCAAACAAGAAAATCCCGGCGCGTGACAGGTTTTGGTTACGTTGGGCGAGAAGGCCCGTGGCATTGCTCAGGCCGTGTCCTGTCTCGGCGGGGGGGGCGGCAGGGCGTTTTTCCCGAGAAAGGACGGCCAGCCCCCCCCTGTGGACCTCAGGCCGGACGCTGAGAGGGTATCTGAGTCGTCAGAGGATCACTTGGCGCCGCAGCACTTCTTGTACTTCTTGCCCGAGCCGCAGGGGCACGGGTCGTTGCGGCTGGGGGTCTGGTCGGCCTGGATCGGCTCGACCTTCTCGGTGTTCTCGAGAAGCTCCTCCTCGGCCTCGATATCGTCCTTGCCTCGGGCTTTGGCGGCCAGGTCCGAGAGCTTACGCTTCTTCTGGCGCTGGGAGAATCGGTCGCTTATGGGGTCTTTGGCCATTCCTACACGTCCTTGCTCATCAGGTCCACAGGGAGAAAAGGGGTCAGGAACCTCTTCTCCCTTGCGGATCAGTGCTATTGGGAGGGTGAGACAGGAGAAAAGGTTCCTGACCCCTTTTCTCATGGACAACAGCCGCGAAACCGCAAGCGGTCGTCATGCCGTCTTTCCGCAGCATTTCTTGAATTTCTTGCCCGAGCCGCACGGGCACGGGTCGTTACGTCCGACCTTGGGCAGGTCGCGGACGATGGTTTCGACTTTTGTCGGCTCGGCGGCCGCCTGCTGGTCCGCCATGTCGCGCGCCAGGTGATCGTATCCGGTCAACTGCTCGTGGACCATCGAGGAAATCTGGTAGACGCTGGCGACTTCGGCCTCGGCGGCCAGGCGGACCTTGAAGATCATGTCGGTCACCTGGTCGCGGACGTTGGCGAGCATTTCCTGGAAGAGGTTGGCCCCTTCGCGCTTGTAGGCGACGCGGGGGTCCTGTTCGGCGTAGCCTCGCAGGCCGATGCCGCTCTTGAGATGGTCCATCGCCAGCAGGTGGTCCTTCCACAGGCTGTCGTAGATCTGCAGCAGGACGAAGCGTTCGAGCTCGGTCATCTCGCGCCGCAGAAACCGCCTGCCGGCGGCGATGAGCGTGCGGCGGACGCCGGAGCCCCCGGCGGTCTCGAAGTCCTCTTCCGTCAGTTCCGTGTCGAATCGCTGTCGGGCGAACTCGATGGCCCGCTCAACGGTGGCCCCGTCGGCCAGCGCGGCGTCGACGGCCTGGTCGAGCCGCCGGCCCGTGGTCCACTGCTCGGACAGATCGGTCAGGCGGGCCACGACGTCGCTGATCTCGGCGCCGCGGACGTCCTCGGTGTCGAGGCCCGCCGCGTACTTGCCATTGGCCCAGTCCACCAGCGCGCCGATGGCGTAGACGTTCTCCGTGCCGCCCTGGCCCACCGTCAGGTCTACGAAGTGCTCGACGGGATACTCGATCTCCCGGCGCCCGTAGGCCTGGTCGACCTTTGCCTTGAGGCGCTCGGCGACCTCGTCGCTCGAGCCCTTGACGTCGTCCGGCAAAACGTCAATGCCGAACTTGCCCACGATCGCCTGGGCCAGCGACTGTTCGACGAAGTCCTCCGCGAGATATCGCGCCACGCCTCCGAGGTCGAAGTTGTCGATCTGCTCGGCCGCCGCGTCGCCCAGTTGCACCTCGACGTCGTGCGGGGCCATCCGGCGGAGCTGGTTTTGCGAGAGGTTGACCTTGAAGCGGCTCATCGCCCAGGCGCTGAGGCCCTTGAGGTCCCAGTTGTTGGACGGGAGATCCTCGTCCATGTACTCGCCGAGCGTCATCGCGATGGTGCTTCTGGCCTCGTCCTTGGCGCGGTCTCGCAGCATGGCTTCCAGGGCGTCCAGGTCGTCGGGGCCTTCGGCGCGGATCTGGTCGTCGCGGACCTGGATCTGGAGGGTCTGGGCGGCCCATTCGGCGATGCATTCCTGGCGATACCGCCCGTGGAGGTAGGTCTCGACGGCCTGGTCCACGACCTCGCCCAGCATGTTCCGGACGAGCCCTTCCAGGCCTCTGCCTTCCAGGACGGTCTGGCGCTGGGAGTAGAAGGTGCGCCGCTGGTAGTCCATCACCTCGTCGTACTCGAGGAGGTTCTTCCGCGTGTCGAAGTTGCGCTGCTCGACCTTCTTCTGGGCCCGGGCGACGCCCTTGGAGACGCGTTTGTCCTCGATGGCCACGTCCCCCTGCAGTCCGAGCCAGCCGAGGACTTTCAGCGTCCACTCGCCGGCGAAGATCGCCATCAGTTCGTCGCGGATCGACAGGAAGAATCGGCTGGAGCCCGGGTCGCCCTGGCGGCCCGCGCGGCCGCGAAGCTGGTTGTCGATGCGCCTCGCCTCGTGACGCTCGGTGCCCACGATGTGCAGGCCGCACGGCACGTCTTCAACGCAGTCGGTGCGCCCCCTCAGGGGGAAGGCCGAATCCAGCTTCGGTTTGAAGCAGTGGGCGCACTGGGTCGCTGCGTCATACTGCGTGCAGTGGATGCAGCACTTGTTGGTGCCCGACGGGAACAGCACGTCGTCATTCACGCCGAGTTGGCGCAGTTTCTCGGCGGGGGGGACCTGGCAGGTGGGGCAGACCACGCCCGGGCCCAGTTTGATGTCCGTGCCGCGACCGGCCATGTTCGTGGCGATCGTGACGTTGCCTACCATCTGCTTGTTCTTGCTGCTCAGCGGAATCTGCTGGCCGGCCTTGAAGACGATCTCGTTTTCACGGGCGGCGTTCTCGGCGCGCCCGTTGAGCACTTCGTGACCCACGCCGTAGCGTCGCGTGAGCATCTCCGAGAGGACCTCGGACTTCTCGATGCTCGTGGTGCCCACCAGGACGGGCCTGCCCTGTTTCGAGACGCGGTTGATCTCCTCGACCAGGGCGTTGAACTTGGCTTGCTGGTCGGCGTAGATCCGGTCGTTGTAGTCCATCCGGTTGACCGGGCGGTGGGTCGAGACGGCCACCGCGTCGAGGGAGTAGATCTTCATGAACTCCTCGGCCTCGGTCATCGCCGTGCCCGTCATCCCCGCGAGCTTCGTGTAGAGCTTGAAGTAGTTCTGCAGCGTGATCGTCGCGAGGGTCTGGTTCTCTTCCTTGATGGTGACGCGTTCCTTGGCGCAGACGGCCTGGTGCAGGCCGTACGACCACTCGCGCCCCTCCAGCAGTCGCCCGGTGAACTGGTCGACGATAACGACCTCGCCGTTCTGGACGACGTAGTCCTTGTCGCGCTCGTAGACCAGGTGGGCGCAGAGCGCCTGGTCCATCAGGTGGGGCCATTCCATGTTGGCCCCCACGTAGAAGCTGCCCACGCCCGCGATGTCCTGTGCGGCCTGGACGCCCTCGTGGGTCATGTTGACGCTCTTGCGGTCCAGTTCGACCTTGTAGTAGCAGGCCTGGCGGGCCAGGTCATCCTCTGCTTCGGCCAGGCGGCCCTCTTCGGCCTCCAGCTTCTGGGCGATCCGGGCGGTCTCGTCGCCGCTGGCCTGCGACTGCTCGCCGAGCAGCGCCTTGACGCTGCGCTGAAGGGCCTGCACCTGCTTGTCAGCGCGGTCCCACGGACGGTGCCGCCCGATCAACTCGCGGGCCACCGCGTCGGACTTGCGGTAGCGGTCGGTCTGTCCGTGGGCCGGGCCCGAGATGATCAGCGGCGTGCGGGCCTCGTCTATCAGGATGCTGTCGACCTCGTCAATGATCGCAAAGCCCAGTTCGCCCTGGACCTGCCTGTCGGTCGAGAGCTTCATGTTGTCGCGGAGGTAGTCGAAGCCGAACTCGCTGTTGGTTCCGTACGTCACGTCGCAGGCGTACTGGCCCTGACGCTCTTCCGGGTCCATGCCCGACGTGATGAACCCCACCGTCATGCCGAGCAGTTCGAAGATCGGGCGGGCAAACTCCGCGTCACGCTGGACGAGGTAGTCGTTGACCGTCACGACGTGGACCTTGAGGCCTTCCAGGGCGGACATGTAGATCGCGGGATAGCAGGCGATGGTCTTGCCCTCGCCGGTGGCCTCCTCGGCGATTCGCCCCTCGTCGAGGATCATGCCCGCCACGAGCTGCACGTCGTACTGGCGGTGGCTGCGGCCGCGGCGCGAGGCCTCACGGATCAGCGCGAAGGCCTCCGGACGGACACTGTTTCTCGCGGCCCCGTCGGTCAGGCGGCGCCGCAGGTCACTGCTGAGCTTCAGCAGCGCCTCGTCCGACATCGCACGCAACTCGTCTTCGAGGGGGTTGACCTGCTCGCCAACGATCTCCATCCGCGCGCGGACGATGCGCTCGTTGCGCGTGCCGCCCATGATCTTGATAATCAGTTTTCCGAGCCAGCCGAACATCTCACCATCCCATGTCCCAAAACGCCCACGCAGGTCCGCTGCGCGGGCTTAAGTAATCGCGAGCAAGTAGACCATGATTCCCCCCGACAGTCAAGACGGAGCAAGAGCGATGACACGACCGTCCGCCCCGACCGAGCAGTCTCCCACGGAGCAGCTTGCTTCTTAGCGTCTTCGGTCCGGAACAACAGTAGGGCGTGCACCTGTTGTTGCACGCGGGGCGAACAAACACTCCCTTCCGCGTGCAAACCCGTTGCACGCCCAACCCACCGCATCAATAATGGTTAGCGAACTGACAGTGTCGTGTCTTGCTAACGAAGGAAGAACATCATGACAACGAATGAACCTCTGGGGCTGGGACTGATCGGGTGTGGGGCCTTCGGGCGGTTCTGCCTGGAGGCATTCTCGCAGATGGACTCGGTGCGCGTTGCGGCCGTCGCGGACGTTCGTCATGAAGCAGCCGACGAGTTCGCGTCCGCATTCGGCGTGCCGGCGGTCTACGACCCGGTCGACCTGATCGCGCGGGATGACGTGGGGCTGGTCCACGTGGCGACCCCGCCGTCGACACATCACGAACTCGTGCTGGCCGCCGCGTCGGCGGGAAAGCACGTGCTGTGCGAGAAGCCGCTGGCCTGCAGTGTTGCCCATGCCCAGGAGATGCTCGCCGCTGCGACGGCCGCCGGGACAATCGCACCGGTCAACTTCGTCCTGCGATACAACCCCGTCGTCGAGTGTGTCAAGGCCCTGATCGACTCGCAGGCGCTGGGCAAGGTCCTGTCGGCCAGGCTGACCAACTGCGCGGGAGACACGCCGCTGGGGCCCGACCACTGGTTCTGGAACAAGGACCTGTCCGGCGGGATCTTCATCGAGCACGGCGTGCATTTCTTCGACCTGTATTCGTACTGGCTGGGAGTTGGCCGCATCCTGTCCGCCCACGCCGAGGTGCGAGAGGGCACGACCCAGGAAGACCGCGTGATGTGCACGCTGGCGTACGACGGCGGGGCGGTGGCCGGTCACTATCACGGGTTCGACCAGATGGCCCTGATGGACCGCACGGACCACCGCCTGGTCTGCGAGCGAGGCGACATCTGCGTGGACGGCTGGATCCCGCTGAGCCTGACGATCGACGCGGCCGTCGACGACGAAGGGGCCCAGATCATCCGGGGCATCTGTGATGGCTGCGAGATAGACATCGTGGAGACCTACGACGTGGGCACCACGAGCGGGCGAGGCAGGGAGCGTCGTGTCACGCAGCGCATCGGTCTGACCCACACCCCCCAGCCGGACAAGCAGACGCTCTACGCCGACAGCGTTACGTCTCTGCTGGCCGACCAGGTGGCCTTCATCGCAGACCCGTCGCACGAGCGCCGCATCACCGAAGCAAACGGCCTGGCCGCCGTCGCCCTTGCCGAGCACGCCGCATCCCTCGCCGCCAGGGAAGATGTTTAGCGGCGGGGCAACGCCCCGCGTGTCTTTGCCGGTGCCGTGGGCTGCGAAGCGGAGCTTGTGGGTGCGTCATGTGACGAGATATGCCTCGTTTCGAACAGACCTCTTGCGTTCTCACCCACAAGCTTCGCCCTTCGGGCTCCGCTTGAGGGTGGCACCCGGTGCGGGGTTTTCCGGTTGCGATGTCCTTCGTGCGTGCTATCATGCGCCCATTGCCTCGACGAACATCGTTTCTAACCTGTGAAAGGAGACTTGCGATGACAGACGGCAGACACTTCTCACGTGCGGGACTCATCATTCTCCTGGGATGCCTGATCGCCGCCCCCGGCTGCGGGATCGTTTCGGACCTGTTCGGCCCCGGCGAGATTACGCCCACCGAGGCCATCAGTGATCTGGTCACCCCGGCTGTCGAAATCGACCAGCCGGGCGATGCGCACTTCGTGATGACCTGGAAGCTGCTGGGCCCGTTCACGTTCGATGAAGACGACTTCGGCGGCGGTCACCAGCAGGCGGCTTCGGACGGGGCGTTCATGCCCGACGAGGCGTGTCTGAACGGCACGCAGAAGGCGCCGGCCGAGACGGCCTGGAAGACCGTGGCGTTCTCAAGTTTCAACGGCAATGGGAAGGTCGATCTCGACAAGCAGTATGACCGCGTCGAACACGCCGCGGCCTACGCCGTGGCCTGGGTCCATTGCCCCCAGGAGATCACCAACGCCAAGCTGCTGATCGGCAGCGACGACTACATCACCGTCTGGATCAATCGCGAACTGGTGTTCACGTACAACGTCGAGCGCCGAGCCGGACAGGCCGACGACGACGTGGTCGAAGGCATTACGCTGAAGAAAGGCTTCAATCGAATCGTCGTCAAGTGCGTCGACGTGGTGTTCGGATGGGACTTCTACCTCCGCTTCGCCGACGCCGACTACAAGGCGTTCGTCACCACCCCCCGCCCGCCGGTGCCCAAACCCGCTGAGTGAGACGCCCCGGCCAATCCCGCGCACCGGGGGCAGCGAGAAAGGCATAACGGTGACCAGACCAATCGGCGCGGTCAGGCAGGAGGTCCGCTTCCAGGGCGGCAGACTCCGTCTGCGAGAGTTCTGATCGAGTGAGGCGGCCTATGCGGATCAGGTCCGCGCTCTGCGGGCCGCCGGCCCTCTCTCCGGCCCACAAAAAAATCTAACTCTCGTGGAAGAAAGTTCTTGACACGACTTCCGATGCGGATGAGAATAGTCTCAACGCTCACAGGGCTCGCACGTCGTAAGCTATCACGGGTGCCCGAATGATATGTTGGATCTTCATCGGTCAGGTGAAGTCCCATGGGTGGGACAGATAGCTGCGACCCGGGCCCGCACAACTAAGGAGATTGCCATGTATCGTACCCCGCTCTGGAGATCACCCGTCTGCCGCTGGCTCTGCTTGATGCTTCTGGTGTGTGGCTTCTTGGCCGGCCCGGCGCGAGGCGCCGAGGAGTTTTCGGCCTTTGCGTTAGGTTATTACTCGTACCGCAACACCCAGATAACCGTCTGGCACGAGGAAATGTCAATCGGACTTCTGCCCGTGGTGGTCGGCAATGTGCATAAGATCACTACACACGGGTACGCGATGTTCGACCTGGGGGGTTTGAACGTCGCCAACGGCCGGAGCATCAGTAGTGGCAACCTCGTGGTGACCGGCCGCGGCGCCGATAGCTAGTGCCCGTGCGGAAAAGGCGTCTTTTTGCGGCGGGCGGGGCCGTGGGG